>JAYUKI010000755.1:0-12399 GCA_043764595.1 Myxococcales bacterium
AGCACCCAAGCTCCGAGAATGACCTCGAGCTGCTTCTTCGAATAATCGGCTTTCCGGTCCAGGGACGTGAGGATGTTCAATGCAGGCCTCGGCAAACGCAGGGGAATCAGGACATCAAATTGGGCCGAGAGAAACTTCCTAGGCCCCGAACATTTCCCGACTCTCGCATACACGCGCTTCGGCTAGGTCCGTGGAGATGCTGCCCGTCTTCGGGTCGTGACAGAGCTTTACAATACCTTGCTTTGGGCCATTCGTCTTGCAAGATTCTCGTCACACGATGCCCAGAATGACGCGTGACGCATGACGCATGTGGCAGTTCCTTCGCGCCACGCTGGAGGTTTCAGCGCCGGTCCGCGTTGCTTCGTTCGGCCAGGGCTTCACGGTAGATGGCGGCATACGCGGTCCGCATCGCGCCAAGGGAGTATTTTTCCACCACGAGGGCGCGTCCTCGGCCAAGGATGGCGTCTCGGTTCGTGACGGAAAGGCCCAGTGCGCGGACGGCCGCCCGAGCCAAGGCTTCCGGGCTTCCATCCGTCGAGAGGAACCCCGTCGAGCCGTCCACGACGAACTCGGGCACCCCGCCGACCGGCGTGGCCACGACGAGGCGTCCGGAGGCCATCGCCTCGAGGAGGGCGAGCCCGAGTCCCTCTTTGCGCGCCCCGGACAAGACGATGTCGACGTCGCGGAGCGCGGCGTGCACTTCGCTCGTGTGCCCGAGAAATCGTGTGCGACCGGCGATTCCGAGACGGCGCGCGAGCTCACGCAACATCGGTGCGTCCGGGCCGTCTCCACAGACGTCGAGATGAAGATCGGGAACCCGCGCAACGGCGCGCAATACGACGTCGATCCCCTTTCGTGGCTCGAGACGGCCGACGACCGCGGCGCGCCTTGGGCCGGCCGCGATGCGTGGCGGAAGCTCTGGAAATCCTTCGAGCCTTACCCCGTTCGGGACCACGCGCATGCGCTCGGCGGCTCCTTTTGCTTTCGCACGGGCGACCTCGAGCACCGCCGCGCTGACCGCGCAGGAAACCGTGGCGCTCGGGATGCAAAACCTCGCGAATGCCCAACAGCTCGGATCGTCGAAGACGCGGGTCGAGTGTTCGGTGCGGACGATGGCGCGGTTTCTCGCGAGCGCCGCCCGCGTTCCCACCACTTGGGACCCGAAGGTATGCAAGTGCACGATGTCCGCCTGGGTGTCGGAAATGACCCCGGACAGCCAAGCCACGTCGCTCGGTCCAAGCGACCGTACGAGCATCGCAAAGGGACCTTCCGAGCGCACGCGCCTTTCCACCACGCGTAGGCCCTCCTCGCGAAACGTCGAGCGAACGCGCTCGCTCGGCGAAAAAAGGGCGATCGTGTGGGTGTCCACGGTCTCGCCTTTGGCGAGATCCACGAGCATGCGCTCGGCACCTCCGAGCTCTCCGGCCGACACCACGTGGAGAACGCGAACCCCGGAGCTCATGGCCGCTTGGAACCCGAAACCGTGCCATCGAGCTCGCCCAGTCGGGTCTGCAGGACGCGGAAAAGCACGACGGCCAGCACGGCGTGCACGAGGCTCGTCGACAGGGCGATGCCGCGCAGACCAAGCACCTTGCCCAAGATGGCGTTGCCCGTGAAATTCAGCGCCGCGTTCAAGATCCCCATTCTAACCATCACGCGGCTGTTCTGTGCGGCCACATGGGCGCGCACGAGCACGAGCAGCACACCGAACGGAGGTACGCCGACGAGGTAGTAGGGCAGGACCTCCGCCATGCGTCGCACGCCCTCGTCGTCCATCGCTCCGTGCCGGAAAACGGCGTGAAGAAGCGGCACCCGAGCGAAGTAGAGAAGCAGACAACCGGCGGTGAGCGTGACCACCGACACCCGCAGAGCGCCGTTCGTCTTGGCTCGAAAGGCTTGGTAGTCGAGCTTTGCGGCGTCCTCCGAGAGGTGCGTGAGAAGCACCGAGAGGAGCGCGGCTTGGAGAATGGACGTCGGCAGCGAGCCCACGTCGCCCGTGAGCCGTAGAATCGTCCCTCCGCCGGCCACGCCTACGAGCCCGGCAAAGAGCTGGTCGACCGACGGATTGATGCGCACGATCGCCGAGCCGAACACCTCGGAAGCAATGAGCTTTCCGGCGCGGACCAGGGCCGGGGGCCGTTCGAGGGTCCACGAGACCGGGAGATCGCGCGAGAACCGCAGCAAGACGAACAGCGTCACGAGCTCGCCGGCGAGCTGTGCGTAGGGGATTCCGACAGGACCCGCTTTGCGGACGAGGGCGAGCACTCCGACGGCGACGGCCGTTCCGAACGCGCTCGCGATGGGCAACGCGAAATACCGATGCTCGGCGTTCAGCTGCGCCCCAAAGAAGGTCTTCAGCGAGAGGGCCAAGAGGTAAAGGAGAAAGCCCGGCACCATGAGCTCCGCCATCGTGCGGTCCGCCCCTTGGTAGACGGCCGTAAAGTACGCGGCGGCCAGAAACGCGACGAGGAGCGCGAGCGCGCTGCCGTACACCACGGTGTGGCCGAGGAGGGCGCCGCGGAGCTTCGGGAGCTCCGAAGGATTTCGCGCACGTACCTCGGCCAGGAGCGGAACGAGCGCCGAGTCTTGGTACGCCGAAAACACGAGCGATCCCGCGAACGTGAAGACGGCCCACGCGAAGGTGTAGACGTCCGTCGCGTGGGAGCGCCCGAACCATGTCGACAGAAGCCACGGGAAGATGGCTTCACCCCCGCGGAACACGATCTGCGCCGGCAACAAACCGAGCGACGTGCGGGCGAGACTCTTCTTTTTGGGCGGCGCTGCAAGCTCGTTTTTCGAAGGTTCGCCTTCCGACGCGTTCCCACCCTCGCTCATGGACCGAGCACCCCAGGCACGTCGGAAAGCCCGATCACGGCCACGTCCTCCCTCCGCGCGAACGCGAGGAGCTCGGCGAGCGCGCCAAGAATGCGGTGGGCTTCTGCGGGCGTCGCCGAATACGGGCTCTTGCCTTCCACGATTTCGACGTTGTGGAACATGCACGTGAGCACGGGCGGGTAGGGGCCACGCGACGCCTCGAGAATCTCTTCGCGAGCGAGTGCGACGAGCGCAGCTCCTTTGGCGCGGGTGGGACGGAGCCAGCGCGGATCGACCCGGCTCCCCAATAAGGGAACCCTGTTTTTCCAGCCTTTTCGAATCGTAACGGGCACCTCCCATAGGGGGCAGTCTCCGCGGACTCCCGGAGAGTGCCAGTCGGGGTGGTACGGCTGAGTGGGCGCGCCCACGAACGTCAGCCCCTTCGCCCCCACATCCGACCAATCCATGTGGGGAGTGACGCTCGACTCGACCTCGTAGCCAAGCGACGCCAAGATCGAGAGGGACGCGCGGCCCACTCCGAAGCGCCCGGCACGAAACGAGGTGGGCGCCCGTCCGAACGCGGCCCTAAACGACCGAGTCAGGTTCGTCAGCTTCGCGCGCTCGATCGCTTCCGAATAGTCGCGCTGGAAGGCCTCCGTGACGTCCGGAAGGAAGGCGTCCGGGGGAACGGTTTCGCCATGCAAATGGGTGCCGAGATCGGCGTTCGTGCGGCGGAGGATGTCCACGGAGGCGGCGTCGTCCAAGACCTCGCCCGAAACGAGGTAGGTGCCCTTGGCGCCGTAGCTCGCAAAGAGCGGCTCGAGGCGTTCGTGGACGCCGCACGTCACCCCACGAAAGGCGAGCGGCTTTTCGACACACCATCCCTTACCCTTGTCGCACTCGGTGTCGATGGTGACCGTCAAGTAGGCACGCGGCACGCCGTGGAGGTACCACAGGGCGGCACGAAATGCGGCGAAACGGAGACTGCTCGCCGCAGGCCTGGTGTTGCTCAGCCCTTTGGCTCGACGAGCGCGAAACGAACGGCTTCGGCGAGGCGGTAGCGGGTCTTTCCGTGCTCCCCCGCGTCCCGCACTCGAACGATGAGCGCTGCATCGCCGAGGAGATCGCGTACACGGGACACGAGCACGCGTACGCGGTGCTCCGCGTCGGCTGAATCCGGCCCTGGACCCCCTGCCGCACGGAGGATTTCTTCCGCCGACAGGCCCTCTTTTGCGCGGCGCAAGAGCTCCACGACGAGAGGCTCGAGCGCTCGACGTCGCTCCAAGGACGAGGTCTTTTCGCCGACACGAAGCTCGTGACCGAGAGTGTCGACGACCAGATCGGCAGCCTTCAGCGCTTCGCGGAGACGTTCGGGGAGTACCTTGGCCACGCCTTCGCGGGTGGTCACGTACACCGTGGTCGGATCCGAGGTCGTCTCGTCGTCCGCGTCGGCGAGGCGCACCGCCGACGAGTGACCCAGCATCTTCTCGGCGTACCGGACCACACGGCTGTCCCCGGAGCGCCGGGCCAGCGTATAGAGCGCGAGACTGGCTTTGCGCTCCGGGAAGATCCAGCCGTGTTTTTCCCCCGAAAGGCACGTTCGCTCGACGCACGCACTCGCGACGTCGAGGTTTCCAAGGGCGAGCGCGGCGCGGCCGAGCACAAGGTTCAAGGTGCCCGTCACGAACGCGAGTGGCAGCGCCTCGCTGTGCGGCAGTCCGCATTCGAGGGCCGCATCGAACAGGCCTTGGGCCTCGAGCGTCCGCGCGCGAGTGGCCACGAGGTCCTGTGCGTCGATCGCGTCGACGTGACCCACTTCGCTCTTCAAGCGCTCGGTCTTGGCGAGCCAGGTCTTGGCTTGGGAGGCTTTTCCCGCGGCAGCAAGGGCGAAAGTTCGATGGCTCGCGAGTTGGTAGCGCAGAGTGGGCTGCTCTTGGTCGCCCAGGATTCCGAGTGCGGCGTCCACCGCGGCAATTGCCTCGTCGGGGCGATCGGCTGCAATGGCCACGATGGCGGCCACGTCGTAGGCATCGGCGTGGCGCCAACCGGCGTCGAGTGCGGCGGCCGTGGCACATGCGGCTTCGGCGTGCTGCCGCGCACCTTCGAACGCCCCCGTCGAGCCGAGCGCGATGGCGACGTTGCCATGGGCTCGCATCGCCGCGTTTCCGCGCGATGGAGCCCTTGCCAGCGCTTCTTGGTAGTGTTTCGCCGCGGCTCTCGGATCGGCGAGCCGCATCGCCAGGTGCCCGAGCGACATCGAGACGGCCACGCGGAACGCACCCTCCGAGAGGCGCTCGGCGACGTGCTCCGCGAGCCGCAACGAACGCGCGGCCGCCGTGACGTCGCTCCGCCGCAGCTCGAGCTCTGCGGACACGAGATGCACGTCGAGCTGCTCACGGAGCCCCGCGCCCGATGCGGCTTGGCCGAGCGCACGTGCTGCGAGGGATCTGGCCTCTTCGGCTTCCGAGATTCGGCCATCGAGCGTCGCCAACATCGCGCGCTCGATCGCGAGCCGTGCGGCCTCGATTGGAGGCCAAGTGTTCGGAATATTTTGGAATTCAGCGCAAAGCTCGCGGGCGCGGTCGAGCTTCCCGGTCTCTCGGCATGCACGAAGCAGCCGGACGGCGAGAGCGGGCTCCAAGCGGCGCTGGCGGGCGCTCGTGGACGAACCACCGCCCTCGGCACCCCTAGGCTCGGTGGGCACCAGAGATTCGAGCCAACCCTGGACGAATGCGGCCTCGTCCGCCCCCGCGAGACGGTCGAGCAGCTCGAGCACCTTGGCGAGTGGAATGGGCTCGTCTTTCGCGATGCCGCGGGCGAACGGCTCGTCCGATCGGACCGTGGGTGGGGGCTGCGGCGCCTTTTCGGGAGCCCTGGGGCTCGGCTTCGCGGCGGCGTTGGGCACGGAGGCGCGTCTCGCCATGCGGGGCAGCCTAACTCGAATCGGATGGAATCGCGAAGCACCACGCGCACGCCAGCTCACGTCCGTCCGCGTCGAGGGCTCTCGGGACGTGGGGCGTGGGGCTCGGCAATCGTCGAAGCGGGTCTTTTTGACGCCCAGGACCCGCGGGCCGCCTGTAGTCTCGAGGCACTATGGCGTCGAAGATTCTCTGTGTCGCGGGCGCTCGCCCGAACTTCATGAAGATTGCCCCCATCCTTCGCGCGTTTGCGAACGACCCGCGGTTTTCCGCGAAGCTCGTGCACACCGGGCAGCACTACGACGAGAAGCTGTCGAAAGTGTTCTTCGAGGACCTCAAGATCCCGCGACCGGACATCCAGCTCGAGGTCGGCTCGGGGAGCCACGCCCAGCAGACGGCCGAAATCATGCGTCGATTCGAGCCTGTGCTCGAGGCCGAGCAACCCGAGGGAGTCCTCGTGGTCGGCGACGTGAACTCGACCGTGGCCTGTGCCGTAGTGACGTCGAAATTCTTCCTCGAGAAGCCCTTTCGCTACCGCGCCAAGCAGCGCTCGCGCCCCCTCATGATTCACGTCGAGGCGGGCCTTCGCAGCTTCGACGACGACATGCCGGAAGAGATCAACCGCAAGCTCACCGACGCCGTGAGCGATCTTCTCTACGTGTCGGATCCTGCCGGCATGAAGAACCTCGAGAAAGAGGGCGCCGGCACCGATCGCGCCGTATTCGTCGGCAACGTCATGATCGACACCCTCGTTGCGGCCCGGGCCGAGGCGGAAAAGTCGGTCGTGCTCGGAACGCTCGGACTCGAAGCCGGCCGTTATGGTCTCGTCACGCTCCATCGGCCGAGCAACGTCGACGACCCCGTCGCCCTAGGAAAGCTGCTCGATACTTTGTCCGAAATCGCGAAGGAGCTGCCGCTCGTTTTTCCTGTGCATCCGCGCACGCGAAAGCGTCTCTCGGACGCAGGCATCGTCCTCGACTCGAAGCGGTTTTCGCTCATTGATCCACAGGGATACCTCGACTTCATGAAGCTCACCGCGAGCGCAAAATGCGTCCTCACCGACTCGGGCGGAGTCCAAGAGGAAACGACGGTTCTCGGCGTTCCGTGCATCACGCTCCGTGACAACACCGAGCGCCCCGTTACGGTCGAAGAGGGTACCAATCAGCTCGTCGGCACCGATCGCGAGGCCATTCTGAAGGCGTACGGTCGCATCGACGAAGTGAAGAAGGCGGGCCGTATTCCACGCTTCTGGGACGGAAAGAGCGCCACGCGCATCGTCGACGACCTCGGCGAGCGGCTCGCGTGAGGTTCGGCTCGGAGACTCGTTCACGCCGGCTCGGCATGCACGCAACTCGTCGTCGCCGTCTCGTTTGCATGCTCACGAAAGGCACCGCTCGGAGGACCCGTTTCGCATGAAGACCCGCGTGTACATCACCGTCGACGTCGAGTGTGCCGAGGAGCGTGGGCAACGCCAGCCCCTTCAAGGGTACGATCTTCGTGTCTTCGGTCGGTTCAAGAACCAACCCAAAGAGCTCGGAATCGGCCTCCTCATGCGCGAGCTCGAAGCCTGCGGTCACCGCGGAACCTTCTTTACGGAAGCCCTCGGGGCGCACACCTTCGGTCGCGAGGGTCTCACCGAGGCCTGCCACGAGATGGTGCGTCGCGGCCACGACGTCGAGCTCCACACCCACCCCATCCAGCGCGTCGCGGACTACCGCACCCGCGGTCTTGCTCCGGCAAAAGACGACATTGGGGCGTACGACGTGGACACACAGGTCGAGCTCCTCCGCGAGGGCACACGCATCCTCGAGGACTGCGGGGCCCCGAAAATCCGAGGCTTTCGTGCCGGAAACTTCGGCGCGAACAACGCCACTTGGGAAGCCATGTCGCGAGCGGGGCTCACCGTCTCGTCGAACTACAACCCGTGCTACTTCGAGAAAAACTGCAAAATGCGGCTCGAAGGCGCGGGCACGGCGCTTTTTCGCGCACCCCAAGGCGTCTGGGAGCTTCCCATCAGCACCTTCACCGAGCACGGCGGCGGCCAAAGGCACATGCAGATCACGGCCGTCTCCCTCGCCGAGATGGTGGACTACCTCGAAAAAGCCCACGCCCTTCGTCTGCCCGAGGTCACCGTGGTCACCCACTCGTTCGAGCTTTGCCACATCGACTCGATCGACGGCGCGCTCGGGCGCCCCAACACCATCAACTTGCTCCGCTTTCGCGGACTCTGTCGTTTCCTCGAGAAACGTCGCAAGGACTTCGAGGTCGACACAGTCGGAGCCCTGGCCGAGCGCATCGCGAGCGGCGTGGAGGTCCCGACGGGGCCCTTCACAAAAAAACGACCCGAAGGCTCGCTCGGAAAGAAGCTCGCGCGCTTGCCCGAACAAGCCTTGAAGCGGCTCGAGGGCCGTGCGAAGTGGGCCCCATCGTTCGTTTGAGGAGCTGCGTTCCATGACTCCTGCGCGCACCGATTCTCCCCGTACGCTCGAGACGGTTCCGTGCCCGGTGATCCGAGGCGGGCGCGCCGAGCTTGGCTCGTTCGAAGGGTCGCTTGGATCCCTCGATTTTGCCGGGGCGGCGTCCCGTTGGACACGCATCAAGCGCTTGAAGCGTTGGTACTACTTTGGGTTGGCCACCGAGCGCCTCTTCATCGGGCTGGCCACCGTGCGGCTCGGGTACGCCGCGAACGCGTTCGCCTTCGTTTTCGACAAGGCCCGTGGGCGCTTCGTCATGGACGAAAAGCTCGTTTTGCCCGTCTCTTCGGTCGACATCGAGGACACGACGGGGGAAGGGGCGCGGTCGCGTTTTTCGTTCGGCAAGAGTCGGATGTCCGTCGAGCGCGCACGCGGGCGGGATGGCTTCGTGCTGTCTGCGGCCTTTCGTGGGCTTCGCTTGGACGCCGAGCTCGACGCCTCGAAGGCTCCGAGTGCCATTTCCGCCGTGGCCGCTACCGAAGGCGGCCTCTTCACGACCACAGAGAAGCGCCTCTTGCTCTCGGTTCGTGGCGACGTGGAGGTCGGTGGCGAGCGGGTGAGCCTCGACGGGGGGCTCGCCGGGTACGACTACACGGGTGGCTTCATGCCGCGCCACACGCGCTGGAAGTGGGCGTTCGCATTGGGAAAAGTGCAGGGCGAGCCCTTCGGGTTCAACCTCGTCGAAGGCTTCGTGAAAGAGGCGGAGTGCGCCGCCTGGTTCGACGGCAAGCTCTGGCCCCTGTCGGAAGGGGACATTCGTTTCACCGAAGGCAAACCGCTCGATCCGTGGGTCGTCAAGACTCGGTCCGGGGAGCTCGATCTTCGCTTCCAGCCCTCGGGCATGCACGCCGACGCTACGAATCTCGGGATCGTCCGGGCGCGGTTCGTTCAGCCGGCCGGTGTCTACTCGGGCACGGTCCGCCTTGGACCACGCACCCTGACCTTGGACGACGTACTTGGCGTCACCGAAGACCAGAGCGTGGTCTGGTAGGCCGCGTGGTCTGGTAGGCCGTGCTCGGGAAACGCGTTGCGGCGTGAAACTTTCTGCGGGCCGGGGCGTTCTCCTCTCGAACGAACGCGGTGCGGCAAGCGCCACACGACTTGGGGGAGACCACGGTGAAGACTCAAAAGATCGTCTCGTTTCTAGTGATTGCGCTCGTCTTCATCGCGCCGGCCCTCGGCTTCGGCGTCCACTGAGGACCGAGGACGCGGCCGGTCGGAGGAACGAAAAGTTCCAAAATCGGGTTGCCCTCGGGGAAATTCGAGTGAAAGAGTGGGGAATGATGACCCGCACCGCGCTCCTCGCGGCCCTCTCGCCTCTCGCCCTCGTCCTTGCGCTCAGTCCCGCGTGCAGCTCGACCCCGGCAGCCGAAGTGGTCGACGCCGGACCTGTGGGCTCGAAAGGACCCCAGCTCGGACAGGACGGACGCATCCTCCCGCCTCCGCCCGGCTCGCAAGAGCTCGCGTTCGGCCCGGTGACGGTCGCTCCGGGCGTCGAGAAGACCCAATGCATCACGAAGCGCTTGGGGAACGACAAGCAGCTCCGGGTAAACCGCATGCAGAACCGCCTCGGCGCCGCTTCCCATCATCTCATCGTGTACCGCGTGTCGAACGACCAGCCCGAGCAGCCCACGCCCGTCGATTGCGATCCGTTCAGCGACACGCTGGATCCCACGAAGGGCTCGCCGCTCATGATCACGCAGAAGTTCGAAGAAGAGCTCGCGCTCCCGAAAGGCGTCGCGTTCACGCTCGCGCCAAACCAGATGATTCGGCTCGAGATGCACTACGTGAACGCGAGTGCCGAGCCCAAGACGCTCCGATCGACGAGCACGTTCATCGAGATTCCCGAGAAGGAATTCAAGGACGAAGCCGACTTCATGTTCGTCGGCAATCCGGACATCAAGATTCCGCCGAAGTCGAAGTTCACGCTCGGCCCGACCTATTTGCCATTGCCCGAGACGCACGAAGGCATCCACTTTTTCGCCATCACGGGCCACCAGCACAAGATGGGCAAAAACGTGAAGGTCGAGGTGACCACCGGCAAAGACGCCCCCACGACCAAGTCGGTCTACGACGTCAAAAACTGGGTCTGGAGCGAGCCCGAGACCGTGTTCCACGATCCTCCGTTCGACATCCCCAAGGGTGGCGGTTTCCGCTTCACGTGCGACTGGGAAAACGTCAGCGACAAACAGCTCAAGTTCGGCGAAAAAGCGGACGACGAGATGTGCTTCTTCTGGGCGTATTATTACCCGTCGATGGGACCGCAGGTGTGCGCCCACAGCGATCAGCCGAAGGGCGGACCGGTCGACCTATGCTGCCCGGGCGATCTTCGCTGCGGGTTTCTCTTCAACTGAGCCACGGGTCGTAGGACAAAACTGGGAATGGCGCGTCGGATTCCCGACGCGCCATTTTCGTTCAGAGCGCAAGCTCCCGAGACGGTTCAGCCCGTGGGCTCGGTCACGAGCATGGGGGCGGCGTGGAGGTACTTCGCGAAGGCTCGCTTGCCGTCGATGTCGCGGAAGACGCGCTCGACTTGTTCGGTCGAAATGCCAAGGGCAGGGCCCGCTTCCGCGGCCGAAATACCATGGTTTCTCGCGTAAAGAGCGAGGTCCATCTTGTCGTACGGGAGGGAGTAGTAGAACTCTTCCTGCGACTGGGGCAGCGAGTAGGTGTCGGTGGTCGGTGGGCGACGGCGAACGTCCTCGGGGACACCGAGGTATTCGGCCATGGCGTACACCTGCGACTTGTAGAGATGGGCGATCGGCTTCACGTCCGCTGCGCCGTCGCCGAGCTTCACGAAGAAGCCCTGATCGTATTCGACGAGGTTCGGAGTGCCGGACACGGCGTAATTGAGGCGATCGGCGTGGTAGTACTCGAGCATCTTGCGGCAGCGCTGCTTGAAGTTTGTCGCCGCCACGATTCCGAGGTAGCCCTCGAGCGGAAGGCGGGCGCGATGCTCTTTTCCGTCGGGGTCGACGGCGACGACGGAGAACACGCGGTAGGCGTCGGTATCGACCACCGAGGGGAGCACGATCTTGCTCTTCCAACCGTCGCCGTAGCCCGGAAGGGCGGTCTTGATGGCCGCATCACGGCGCTGGTAGGCACGCGCGCCTTCGAGGAGCGCGGACATCTCTTCGACCGCGAACTCGATCCCGTAGTGCTTGCACATCAGGGCCGAGAGATTGCGCGTGTCGTCGGAGTTCTCTTTCTCGGGGAGCTGGAGGCCGAACACCTTCTCTTTGCCGAACGCGCGCACGGCGAGGCCGCCGACGACGCTCGAGTCGATGCCCCCGGAGAGTGCGACGACGAGGCCCTTCCTCTTCAAAGTTCCGAGCACCTGCTCGCGCAGCTTCGCGACGATGCGTTCGGTCTCTTTCGCGCAGTCGAGGTTGAGGACGTCTTTGCTGAAGGCCATGTCGCGCATCTCCTGGAATCGCGCCCGTCGGGATTCGCCTTCGGGTCGTCTGTGGGGGTCTTGTGCCTCGAGCAGGGTCGGAGACCGACGCTCGCTGCTCGTGCAAGGGGAGGCGACGCCCCCCCAAGCCCGGCCAGGTTACTCGTTCCACGCGCGCGATCGAAGGGGGTCCTTGGAAAGACGTTCGTTTTCGCGCCAGCGTCGAAATTCGACCTCTTTTGGGGACGTTTTCAGTCGTTCGGGGGCGGCGTTGCGCACTTGATGGCGCCGCCGTCCTCCGTCAGGGCCTTTTCGTCGCTGGGGCAGGCCGCGGGCGCTGCGCCGCCGAGAGCGACGCTCGCCACCCAGTCGCCGACGTAGTCGCTGCGAACGTCGACGATGCCGCCGTGGGTCGCATCGGGCTCGACGCATACGGTCGTCTTCGTCCCGTCCTGCTTCAGGCGATCGAGTGCACATTGCATGCGGTTCGGCGGAATCGTGGTGTCCTTGCCGCCGTAGAGGAGCAGCATCGGCGTCTGAGCCGCCTTGCCCGTGAGGCGGGGACGGTCGTCCTTGTAGCGCTTCTGCCACTTCACACAGACCGTGTCGGCGGGGTCACAATCGTTGATTCCGGCGGAAACGAGGGCCACCTTTTTCACGAACTCCGGATCGAACATGTCCTCCGGGAGAGTGCCGAGGGCCTCGAGCTCGGGGTATTTCGAGCCCCAGCATTTCGAGTCGACGAAGGCCTTCACTTGGTCTTGTTTGCCCGGCGCAAAGAGCTTCTTGCCCTCTCCCG
>JAYUKI010000756.1:0-12396 GCA_043764595.1 Myxococcales bacterium
CTTCGATCCTTCACCATGGAGGTCGGACCATATCAGGCCCGATCCATCGGAAAAAGCACGTCTTTCGCACGGACCGATTTGGGCGATTCGGCTTGTGCTTCCGAAGGTTCACTCGCGGCTCACCCGGCGGGTGACCGCACGATCAGTACGCGCCCTTGTACCCACTCGGAGTCGGCGCCGTGTTGTCCTTGCCCGTGCCCGTGCCCGCCCAGACGAGCTTCGCGGTGACCGTGCCGTCGGCCACTTTGGCATCGAGAGGGTAAGGTTTGAAGCTAGGTTTCTGGACCAGAAGCGACAAAACACGATCGGGCGCGGCGTCCGAGCCCGTCAGCAAGATGTCGCACGGAGTGGCGTGGCAAAGCTCGCGACCATCGCGCCGGACCACGGCCCCTTGCGGCACCGAATCGACATGAAGCATCGCTTGTCGCGTTTCCGGGGTGGCGACGCCTCCCGATGGCGTGCCTCCCGATGGCGCGGGCTGCACGGGAAGCGGAACGGGAAGAGAGGGGGAAGGTGACGGAGCGCGGGTCGGAGTGGGCGCCGCCGTGACCACGGCACCTCCGGCGACCTTTGGCGGCGCAGTGGATACCTTGTAAGCAACGAGCCCTCCCAGGCCTCCGACCAATGCCGCACACGCGAGCGCCACGGGCAACGCGAGGCTCGACCTCCGCCGGACGATGCCCGGGGGCATGTCGTCCTGGGTGAGCGACATCGGCGTTTGGCTCTGTCCGCCCGCGCTGACGGCCGACTGAGCCACTGGGCCCGAGCCCGTGACGTGAACCAAGATTCCGCCGCTGGCGTTGGATTGTGCGTTCGGTCCGGAGCGCAGGACGACCGGTTGCGAGCCACTGGCTCCGGCGCGCTTGCGTTCACTGGAGCGCGCAAGTGGAAACGCCGAGATCTGCCCCGTCATGCTGACGCCCGCCGCGACACGAAGGGCCATGAGGAGATCGTCCATGGTCGCGTAGCGATCGGCGGGATTCTTCGCAAGGCATCGCCTCACGATGTCCTCGACCTCGATCGAGGCGACGATGTCCGGCTTGAGCTCGGAGAGCGGCGGAGGAGACTCGCTCACGTGGGCCATCAGAATACTGACGCTCGTGGCGCGATCGAAAGGCACACGGCCCGTCAGCATCTCGCAGAGCACGACCCCGAGAGAGTAGATGTCCGTGCGAGCATCGACGGCCGCGCCATGGATCTGCTCGGGGGCCATGTACTTCGGCGACCCCATGAAGAGCCCCGTCTGCGTGATTTGGTCCTCGGATTTGTCGAGGACGTTTTTCACGAGCCCGAAGTCGAGAATTTTCACGAAGTCGGGCTCGTCCCCGTGGGTAACGAGGAAGATGTTCGCCGGCTTCAGGTCGCGGTGAATCACTCCGAACGCGTGGGCTTCACGGAGGCCGCGGCAAATCTGACTGACGATGTTGATGGCCCGATCCTCGACCAAAAAGCCGTCTTTTCGGATCGCCTGGTAGAGCGTCTGGCCGTCCAGATACTCCATGGCCATGAAGTAATAGTCGTCGTCCGTGACGCCGTAGTCGAAGATGGTCACCGTGTTCGGGTGCGACAGCTTCGACGTGACGCTGGCCTCGAGGAAAAACCGTCTGTGGAACTCCGGCTCGGCGCTGCCGTTGTAGCTCGGGTTCAACACCTTCACGGCGCATAGACGGCCGAGCGGCGCTTGCTCCGCGAGGTACACCTTCCCCATGCCACCGCGCGCCAGAAGGCGGGTGATCTTGAATCGGTCGTTGATCGTTCGCCCAATCAACGGATCGACGGCGTCCGATCGGGTCGCGCCAGAACGATCCGACATTTCTCGAGTCAAAGTGTGCCCAATGCACGTCAGGGTGTCAAACCCCGAGGTCATCCGAGGAACGGAAAGGTCACGGTCCTCTCGTCAGGTCCTCTTGGGGAAGGCAAACGAGCCTCGACCTCGTACTTCCACCTACGCGGGCCTCGCCCGGCGCGAAAGAGCGCGATTTCCCCAAAGACCTTGTGCTCGCAGTCCCTCTCTTGGGGTAGCGTTTCGCCCGTCATGACTCTGCCCCCCGCCTCCTCCCACTTCTCCAAGGTCGCAAGCCTCGCGTCGTTCGTGCTCGCCACGCTCGTCCTCGCGCTCGCGTTCACGCTCACTTCGCCGGCCTACGCTGCGGGCACGTTCAAGCTGAAGCAGAACGATGCCACCGAGGTGTCCGGCGCCTGGCACATCTTCGTGAAGATCGAGCTTCCGAAAGCCCCCCCGATGGCGCACCAACCCATCCGCTTCGTGTTCACGAAGACCATGGTCTACGAGCGCTCTTTGGTGGACGGAAAGAGCGAGCCGGTGATCAATCGTCAGTCGCTCCAGAACCAGAACCCGCAAGTGGAAAGCCTCGACGTCGACTTCGCCGACGCGAGCGGCAAGATCTACAAGGGCACGAACTTCGACTTCGGCTTGAAGCGCGATCGCGGCTTCGAGGCCGGCGAATACAAGATGCAAATGCGCACGCCCGATGGCACCGACATCGGCACCTCGGCCACCCTCATCTTGAAGGGCGACAACCCCGTCGTCGATCGCCGCGCCATCGCCTTCAACGCGAAGGACACGAGCATCAAGAAGTACGACAACGGCGTCGACGCGGGCCCGAAGGTCGCGAAAAACGACGAAGATCCGGGCTCCAACCCGGTTCAAGGCGACGTGCAGGCCACTGGAACACCCCCGCCCTTCGTCGGCAAAGATGCGTTCAACCGCACCCCGGAAGAGGACATCAAGGTCGCTCCCAAGTCCGGCTGCGGCTGCTCGGTTCCCGGCGTCGGTGGTGACGCGTTTTTTGCGGTCCCTGGAGCGGCCCTCGGGCTCCTCGGGGTGCTCCGCATGATGCGCCGCAAGAAGAGCTCGGCACTCGACGCGTGACCCCCGACGCAGCGATAGCCTCCGCAAAACGGGGAGAGCTCCTCCCCGTCTACGCCATTGTCGGCGAAGAGCGCTGGTTCCGTGAGCGTGTCGTTCGGGCCATTCGCGAGGCCGCACTGGGCGGTGGCATCCCCGACTTCAACGAAGACAAGCTCACGGCCGGGGACGCCACGGTCGAAAAGGTGCTCGGTGCCGTTCGAACGGTGCCGATGATGTCGCCAAAGCGGTTCGTCATCGTCCGTCAAGTCGATCGCTGGGAAGAAAAGGAAAGCGCTGGCGACTCGGGATTCCCGACGGACCCGCTCGCCGAGTACGCAAAAAACCCAGTGCCTTCCACCTGCCTCGTGCTGGTTGCCGACAAGCTCGACGGGCGTCGCAAGCTCGCCTCCGTGGCCAAAAAAGGGGGCATGATGGTCGACTGCGCCCCCATCGAAAAGCGGGCGCTCGCGGGCTGGATCACGGATGTGGCCAAGACCAAAGGGCATCGCATCTCTCACGAAACCGCGGAGCTGCTGGGCGAGCTCGTCGGCCAGGACCTGTCGTCCCTCGACGATGCGGTCGAGCGCTTGTCCCTTTTCGTCGGGAAAGACAACCCGATTGACGAGCATGCGCTCTCGGAGTGCATCCATCGCGTTCGCGCCGACGACAGTTGGGCTCTGGTCGACGCCGTAGGCCAGAGGAACTTGGCGCGCGCGCTCTCGGTCCTCGCCGACGCGTACGATCCACGCGACCGGGGGCTTCCCCTGCTCGGAGCGCTGGCGTGGTCGGTGCGGCAGCTGGCCAGATTCCAAGCCGCTCTGGAAGGGGGCGCGCGTGAGGACGAAGCCGCCAAACGTGCGGGGGTCTTCCAACCGTTCCGGGCCCGTGAGCTCGCGACGAAAGCGCGCACGATTCGCCCACGCGAGGTCGAGCGTTGGCTCCTCGTTCTCGGCGAGACCGACCTTGCCTTGAAGAGCTCGCGACGCGCCGCCGATGCGACGCTCGAGGACATGCTGATGAGCCTCTGCAAGCGCGACGCTCGTCCACGACCTTCCTGAGCGGCAACAAGAATCGCCGCGAGTGGTGCGACCAGGCCAGGGCATTTGGCATCCGAATTCATGGGCAGCAAGTCGGTCCGACTTCACGAAATTTCACAAATGTATCGCGGACCTTCATGCGACCGTCCATTTGACTCGGCCGAATTCGGCTTTACATTCGCGGCTCCGTCGGTCAGATCCGACGCCCCGACGACCAATCCAGGAGAAGACAGAGATGCACGTCCCCCAAAAACGGGTGATCCGGCCTCAAACCGAGTGGCAAGCGATGGCGGAGCTCCCCACGCGCCACGGAACCTTCAAAACCCACGTCTTTCGTGGTCCCCACGGCGAAGAGCATGTCGCTCTCGTCTTCGGCGAGGTGAGCGGCGGCCGCGCCGTGCCAGTTCGTGTCCATTCGGAGTGCATCACCAGCGAAGTCTTCGGCTCGTTGAAATGCGACTGCAAAGATCAGCTCGATGCGGCCATGGCAGAGGTCGCGAAACGCGGCGCTGGCGCTATCCTGTATCTCCGGCAAGAAGGGCGCGGAATCGGGCTGACCAACAAGATTCGAGCGTACGCGCTCCAGCAGTGCGGCCATGACACGGTCGACGCCAACCGTCTGCTCGGCCTTCCGGACGACGCACGCGAGTACGACTCCGCCCAGGACATGCTCGAGTTTCTCGAGGTAAAGAGCGTGCTCCTCCTCACGAACAACCCTGCCAAAGTATCCGCGCTGAGCTCCCTCGGGGTCGAAGTGACGGACCGCGAGGGAGTCATCGTGAAGCCCAACGCGTTCTCGGCCGGCTATCTGGAAGCCAAGCGCCTCCGGATGGATCACTTCCTCCCTGACCGGCTCCTTCGGGCGGTCAACGACGCCGAATAAATTCGGTACTTCCGTTTACTGGTCTAGTTCCTCGGAAGTTCGCGTTTCGCATTCTCGGGGCCTCGCGTAAGTTGGGGCCCCGAATGCGCACGCCATCGACCACGACTCCCTCCAAGCCGAACGCGCGTCGCCTCGCTGGCGTGACCACGGGCGCAGCCGTCCTCTTGGCGTGCTTGTTCCACCCACGCGATGCGGCCGCCCAAGCGACGCTTCCGTCATTCGACGCGCGCACGTTCCGCGCCTCACCCGATCCTTCCGCCTCCCTCGTTTACGAGCCAGTGGCCACCCCGGGGGCTTGGCAATGGAACGTTGGTGCGTCGCTCGCCTATGCACATCGCTCGGTGGTGCTCGCTCGAGGCGGCCAGGACGCGTTCGTCCCCGTGCGAAACCAGCTCGGGCTGGACCTCGTGGGCGGCCTCGGGCTCGGCTCCAGGGGCTTTGTAGGGCTCGGGCTCCCTCTCGTCCTCGCGCAGGAGGGCACCTCAGGCTTGCCTGGCACGGTGTCCACGACGTCGCGCCTTCCCACTTCCGCGATGGGGGACTTGACCCTCTTCGGCAAGGCCAACCTCCTCGACAACCGCGACGGGGGCTTCGGGCTCGCCGCGCTCGGCAACTTCACGCTGCCAAGCGGCAATCGCGAGGCGTTCGTCGGTGAAGGCTCGCCCACCGCGATGGCGCGACTGCTCGGGAGCTACTCGTTCATCCTCGCCGAGCTCTCGGGAAGCCTTGGATACAAGGTCCGCACCGAACGGCGCACGTGGCCCGAAGCAGGGGTCGGTGGGTCCACGTTCGGCGACGAAATCCCTTATACGGTGAGCCTCACGCTGAGGCCGAGCCTCCTCAAAATAGACACCTCGGGTCGTCAACGATGGGAGGTATCGCTTCACGGTGCGATCCCCGCTGGTCCCGTTGCTCCGTTCGGCGCGGGGGATGCGCGAAGCACACCGCTCTCACCGGCCATGCTCGCCCTTTCGGACCGCGTCGACATCGGTCGGACACGCGACGTGTACTTCGTCGGCGGCGTCGATATCGGCCTGACGGATGCAATCGGCGTCCCTGCCTTTCGCGGAATCGTGCAGCTCGGGTGGTCGCCCCGCTCGCACGACGAAGACGACGACAAGGTGCCCGACGACGTCGACCAATGCCGGCAAATCCCCGAGGACCGCGACGGCTTCGAGGACGAAGACGGGTGTCCGGAGATCGACGACGACGACGACGGCATCGTCGACAAAGAAGATGCGTGCCCTCGCACGGCGGGCGTCGAGAGCCGCAATCCGCGTCGCAACGGTTGCCCCGTCGCCGATCGCGACAAGGACGAGATCCCCGACGACGTCGACCGCTGCCCCGACCTGCGCGGCGTTCGCAGCGACGATCCCGCAAAGAACGGTTGCCCCGTGGTGGATGCGGACGCGGACGGCGTTGCGGACGACCTCGACAAGTGCCCCGACCAGCCCGAGGACAAAGACGGCTTCGAGGACGAAGACGGGTGTCCCGATCCGGACAACGACAAGGACGGCATTCCCGACGTCGCCGACATGTGCCCGAACGAGGCCGGCGTGACGAAGGCGAATCCCAAGCACAACGGATGCCCTTCGGTCGACGTCGACGGCGACACCTTCGACGACGAGGACGGCGACAAATGCGTGGGTGAGCGCGAGACGTGGAACGGAGTGGCCGACGACGACGGCTGCGCCGACGAGGGTGGCAAGGCTCTTGTTCTGGTGGATGAAAAAGCCCTGACGCTGAAGGTCGCGTCGGCTTTCGTGTTCTCGGGTGAAGGCTCTCGCGCCACTCTCGACGCGAAGAGCATCCCCGCGGCACGAGCACTCGCGGCCCTCCTCAAGGTCCACCCCACGTGGTCCCTCTCGGTCGGCGTCCGGCCTTCGGGGAAAGACGCCGCGGCGGCCACGGAGCAAGCCATGGCTCGTGCCATCGCGCTCGAGTCGGTGATCGCGATGCACGTTCTACGAGACTCCGCCGTCGAAACGGTCGCTTGGGAGACGGTCGCCAACAAAGGCTCCGGCGATCCCAACGTATCGTTTTTGCTCATGGATTCCGCCAAGCCTGCCCCCACACCGGCACCGAAACCGCTGGCTCCGAAGGCAGGCGACTCCAAGCCCGTGCCAAAGCCCGCCTCTCCAAAGAAGTGACGCCAGCGAAACGAAGTTCGCGATTCGCGATCTTCATGGCGTGAACTATTCTCGAAGCGTGAAGACCAAGGTACGCGCTCGCCTCACCAGGCCGTGGAAGCCGATCGTGGCCATATGGCTTGGCGCGTTCGTCCTAACGACAACCGACCCCGTCTTCGCGCAGCCACGGGTGCGCCCGAGCGAGCCCGCAGCTCCTCCAGAGAGTGCCAGCACCAATTTTCGTGGGCGTTTCGGCATGGAGCTCGTCCAAAAGCTCCTCCGGTCGAGCGTCCCCGAAGAGCGCTTGCGCGGCATTCGACGTGCCGCCGAACAGAAGACCCCCGAAGCGCTCGCGCTGCTCGCTTCGCAAGCCGAATCGAATCCAGCGGTTCGAACCGATCCACGGGCCCTCGTCGAGGTTGCGCGTGCGCTTGCCCCACACGCCGCGGAAGAAGGTCCCCGCGCTGCGCTCGTCACCATTCTCAACGCCCAGGTAAGCAGCGCTCGGAGTCCAAACGCCCCGGGCCAACCCGACGATGGCGACCCGTTCGCACGGTTCGAGCTTGCGCGCAACACGGCAGCGCTCGCCCTTGCCCAAAGCGGCGTCGGCGCTGCAACCGAAGCTCTTCTCGCGGCCGTCAGGGCCCAGAGCGTCGGGACCGATGCGGCCACACGTGCGCTCGCTTCGGTTCCGCCGTCCACGCTTCGTGGGCTTGGCGCTGCCACGGCGCTCTCTCCCGTGATGCTTCAAGCGATCTCCAAGACCGAAGACCTTCGGGCTACGGACGTGTTGCTGCTTGCGCTCGCGTCGACCGACCCCCGCGCAAAAGCCTACGCGCTCGTCGAGCTTGCAAAAAAAGGGGACTCGCGCGCACTCGCTCCAGCAAAGACCCTCGCGAAGGACACGAGCCCGCAGGTGCGTCTTGCCGCCGCGCAGGCGCTTGTTTCCCTCGCCTCGAAGGACGCTATCCCGTCGCTGAAGGCGCTCTTCACGGACGAAGGTACGGCCCCGGTTGCCGTCGACTTGACCCCGCTCGCAGAGGACGACGAGCTCGTGAAGCTCGTGGCCGCGCGCGCCACGGCCCACCCAATCTTCGGCGAAAGGCTCGCTGCCATCGCCGCACTCTCCCGATGCACATCGCCTATGGCTGCCAAGTCCCTCGGCAGCCTCATTCTCGACAAGTCTGTCGAGAGCGAAGCCGCCCAAGCACTGGGACGAGCACGGAATGCCCACGTCGATCCTTGGATCGTGGCCATGCTTCGGGCTCCCGCGGTGCGACGACTGGGCGCGCGTGCGTACGTCCTCCGCGTCCTTCGGGGAAGCCCACACATCGCGGAAGCCGACGCCACACTCGCCACGCTCGCCACCGCGAAAGACGCGCAAGACCGCAGTGTTGGTGCGTTCGGTCAAGTGGCACTCGGCCTGGTCGGAGCCGAGCGATTTTTCGCCGACACCGACCCTCGGGTTCGAACCGCGGCGGCCATGGCCACACGTGGAAAGCGCGACGAATATCTGCGCACGACGATGCTCAAGCTCGCGGTCACCGAAAAAGACGCCGCCGCGCGGACGGCCTTCCTCGGAGCGCTCTCGGCGGGCGATCCGGTCGGCATCGTCCCTTCACCGCTGCTCGTGGACCGGGCCGAGTCTGGCGATCCCGAGGCACCACTCGCCGCTTATGCGCTCGCGCGAAGGTCGGACGAAGAGCCAACCGAGAAGGTGAAGCGCCTCGTGGCCTCACGGACCGCGCTCCTCCGGACTCACGCACTCCTTGGACTTTCCGAGAGCAAAGTTCGGGACGTTTCGGGGCGCTTGTCGGCGGCATACGCTTACGAGCCCGATGCTGCTCAGCGACGCTTCTTGGTTCGCGCACTCGCCGCGCGCACGCAAGACGCCGATGCGAACGTGCGCGTTCGTGCGGAGACCTTGGCCCTTGCCGCACGGCTCGACCCGAGCCCCGAGGTGCGCTTCCTGGCCCAACGCGCGGGCGCAGGCATCTTCTTCCCAAGCGCCCGAGGCGAAGCGGACGAAGTCGCGTGGCTCCGGGTTACCTCCGCTGCCGGAGGTGCGCCTGACGAAGAAGGATTCACGGGACTTTTGCTCACGTCGACGGGTGAGGCCATCCCCGTGGCATTCGATCCCGACGGCTACGCACTCGTGGCCGCCGTCCCGCCGGGCGACACCCGACTCCTCCTCGCTCCGCGCTTTCCGAGAGACCGAAAATGAGCCAAGGTTCGCCCGTGCCAACCCAAGAGGACACTTCGTTCGAAGCTACGATGAAGCGGCTTTCCGAGATCGTCACCCGCCTCGAGCGAGGCGATCTTCCACTGGAGGAGTCGCTCACCCTTTTCGAAGAAGGCGTTCGACTCTCGGCCCGCTCCCAGGAAAAACTCGATGCTGCACAAAAGCAGGTCGAAGAGCTTCTTGCGGTCGACGAACAAGGCCGAACGAAGAAGGCCCCTTTCGATCTTCGCGAAGATTAGTCGCTCGGTCGAAATAGGTAGGCGCAAATTGCGTGGGCCGACGGGAGGCTGGTGCCGAAGAAGCAAGCAGCGGAGGCGAGGCCACCTGCACCGAGAGCATCGGCGGAAGTAAGCTTGCCTATTTCGCCCGCCCGCGAGCTGGGCTTGGTCCGCTCACTTCAGCGACCGATGGAGCCTCGATAGACCCAGCCCTCGCCGTCGGCGTACGTGATCTTGAACCACCCATCGCGCGAGACCGATGGCGTCACCTTCGTTCCCCGCGGAAGCCGAGCGACGATGGCTCCGGTCTTCGGAGTATCGCGGACCAGTGCCGTTTCCCAAGTCACTTGAGCCGTTCCCGACTCGGTCTTGACGTCGGGACCTGGCTTGGAAGCCGGCTTCGTTTCGGCCTCTTTTCCAGGCTCGAACGTCACGCCGTAAGCGACGACGTAGCGCGGGTTCTCGTGAGGGAGACCTTTCAAGACCACTCCGTTGAACTCGGTGCGCATGCACGTGAGAAACGCGTCCGCGTCGCGCACCGTGGACGACTTGCCGATGGTCATGTCCATGCGCCCACCTGCGTAGTCGAGCGTGAACACCGCCGAGAGCTTGCCCTGCGCCGACGTGGCGGCCGTGCACTGTGCAAGGTTCTTGAGCCGAGGGATCGCGACGGCATCGAAGCCCGAAGAACCACACTCTTTGATGCCCTTTTTTGCTTCACCGTCGGTGGTTTTGCACGAAATGATGGCGCCCTGCCCCACCGTCACCGCGACCGACGCCGGAACTGCGGAGGAAGAGGCCGCAGCGGCTTGAGCGGAGCTCTGGGGCTTTGCTTGGGTGGTGGCTGCGGAAAGCGAGACTTCCCGTGGCGCCTCGGGGGCTCGCTGGCTGGCCGCCGCAGCAGCAGCAGCCTGCGCCGACTCGTTCGGAGCATTCGGGCCGAGCTTGACACCGGTGAGCTTCGGCCACGCGACTCCGATGACGAATCCTACGATGGCAATGACGCCAACGCGGCCCCACGCGGGCGAGTCGTTCTCGGGGATGTCTACGGCAACGTGGTCGTGCTTCTTCATGCGGACGAGAGACCTCGGATTCCCGGGGTCGTACCATGAAGGTACGAATCGGGGCGAATCTCCGGCATCCTTTACGCTCGAGAAGCCAGCGTTCTTCCAGGGAGGACGACGCCATCTCGGCTCGACGCTAGGGGCGCGCGCACTAGCGCTCTACGGGGAGACGCGACGAGGACGTTCGAGTCGCGTGAATGCCAGAGGAGACGCGAGGCGTCAGCGGAGAGTGATGGCGAGCACCAAATTGCCGCCTTGGTACGACTGCCCAGCGACGAAGAATGTCTGGCCAATCGAGGCCGACACCCGAAGCAGCCTGAGGAACGAGTTTCCATCCGCTTGGCTTATCGACGCGGAAACGTCGTGGCGCTTGTCTTGGGTGAGACCCGCGTAAGAGACTTGAAGGCTCCGGCCATTCGGGAGCTTCACGTTCCCGTTCTTCCCGGACTCGAGCGCGAGGGTTTGTTTGTCCAGGAGCTTGTACGTGTTGAACGCGTCGAACGGCGGCTCCTTCAAACGCGAAACGTCTCCAATGCGGGGATCGAACGAGCCCGGCGCGGGCCCCTTCGTCGCATGGATGATGATGACCTCGGCCTGCACTTTTGACGGAGCTTCGGCACGAGCCGCTCTCCCGGCGAGAGCGGCAGTCGCAAAAACAGCGGCCGAGAGAATCTGCCTTCGGGTCATGACGCGCATCAAGGAGCTCCTTTGTCGTCGATCCACACGACGACGCTCGAGGCGGTGTTGCCCCCCGAAGCTGGCAAATAGAAAACGGAAACCTGGCTCTGACCGTTGGAGTCGATGTCGTGGACTTCGACCCCCTTCTCAGCGGCCTTGTCGGGCGCGGGCGTGGTCTGTGCGAGCTCGGCCTTGGGTCCTTCGACTTCGCGATGACCACGAACGTAGAGGATTCCCGCCGCGGCAAGGGCAAGGGCACCGAGAAGGACGACCGCTTGCGACTTGCGCGCTCGCTTCGAGCGCTCCGCTGCCAAGCTGGTTACGGTCACGACGGGGGCCGTTTCGGCCTCGATGCGTGCCATTACCGCAGAAACGACGTCGACCTCGACCGGTGATCCAAGAGCATGGGCGGCTCGCGAAGCGACACCGAGGACTCCGAGCGACTCGACGAAAGCCCGAGCCTCTTCGCTCTCTTCGAGGAGCTTCTGGGCGGCGGATTGTTCGGTGCCTTCCAGCTCTCCATCGGCGTAGGCCTGGAGGGTGAGGAGGGATTCGAAAGGAAGGCTCATGTCATGCCTCGCTCTTCTTCTTCGTCGCCGTCGCGTTCCACGTCGGCGTTCGGCGGGCCGCCTTCGTCTTCTTCCGGTGCTTGGGGACGGTTACGCGAACGTTCCGCGCCGTCGATTTGCTCGCCATAACAATCGGCGAGGGCTTTCTGGAGCTTCTGACGAGCGTGAAAGAGGCGACTCATGATGGTGCCCTTCGACACGTTCATGGCTTGGGCCATCTCCTCGTAACTGAGGCCTTCGATCTCGCGCATCACGATGACTCCCCGGTGGTAGGGAGGCAGGGCGTCGAGAGCGACCTTGAGGCGAGCGGCAATCTCGCCGCGACGGACCACGTCGACAGGGTCGGCACCGTCGATCCGAGCCACGAGAGGGTACTCGGCATCGCGGGCGTCGTCGGCGTCCACGCGCGAGGGCTCGAGCTCGACCAGCTGGCGACCCGGCTTTCGGATGAGGTCGATGCTGAGGTTCGTGATGATACGGTAGAGCCAGGTGAAGAACGACGAGCCGCCCTGGAAAGTGCCGAGACCCTTGTAGACACGCAAAAATGCGTCCTGGACGAGCTCACGGGCGTCGTTTTCGTCCCGAACGAGAGAAAGAGCGATGGCAAACGCGCGGCGCTGGTGCCGTTCGACCAAACGTCGAAATGCGGCTTTGTCACCTTTCTGCGCACACGCGATGAGCTCACGATCTTCCTCGGCTTCCTT
>JAYUKI010000757.1:0-12394 GCA_043764595.1 Myxococcales bacterium
GCGGTTTCCGTTGCTTCATCCCGGGATTGCCTCGGTAGAGGCAGGGGGACGCGCTTTTTAGCCGTCTTCGACCGAAACGCAAGCGAATTTGGGGAATGCACTGCGTGCCCGTTCAGTTATGTCGCGCAAGGTAGGGAAATTTCGGCCCATCTGCCTGGGCCACGCATGAGGAAGGGCGGGAAGGCTCCGCCGCCTTCTGCGTAAGATACCGGCGATGATTCCCTCGGCCCCCTCTCGGTTCCGCCACCTCGCGTGGCTGTCTCTTCTTCTATCGGCCTCGGCCTCCTTGGTCGCGTGCGGAGGCGGCATGACCCCGCCTACGATGCAAGGCCGGTCGGGAATGCTCTCCCAGACCGCCGTCGCCCAGAAGTGCGAAGAGGCCGCGAAAGGCCACGACCGTCCGTTCGTGGTCGAGTGGGATGCGACCGACCTCGCGAGCTTCGAGGCGAAGGCCGCGCGCGACACCATCTTCGTGAAATACGAAGGCTGCAAAATGGTCGTCTTGGACCGCTGCTCGGATGGGCAAATCGCCGGCAAGCTCGGGGCGTATGGCACGCCGCAGTTCACGAGCGGCACGGTGCAGGGCTTCGAGATGAAGAACGAGGGCGACCTCTACGCCAAGCTTCCCCTCGGGGCGGCCACTTTGTCGGGCCGCGTGCAAGCGGGCGAGTCGCTGAGCCTCAAGTACTTCGTCTCGGGCGTGGCGCAGAACACGCGCGATGCCATCTACACGAGTGACCTCAAGACGAACCCTGGCTGCGCTGGCGCCACACACTTCGTTTGGGCGTACAATCTGGGAGCCTTCGAGCTCGGCAGTGCGGCCAATTCGTCCGGTGAAGTGCAAGGCTCGGTCGCCGGAGTGGGCGGCGCAGGCGGCAAGAAGTCGCACGAAGAAAAAGCGGTATCCAGCGGTGGCAAGCTTACCTCGTGCGAAACCCAAGATCAGCGCGCCTGCCGCGTTCCCATTCGTCTCGCGCTTCGCACGGTGAGCCCCGGAGACAACCCCGTTTCCGTGGCGCCCGGAGCCCCCGCCAAAGGCGATGCGCCCAGCGTTCCTGGCGTCGGTTCGCCCGAGGCCCAGGCCGAGTCGCTCATGAAAGAGGCGCACCAAAGGTTCGATCAAGGTGACGGCCAGGGCGCATTGGACCTGGCAAACAAGGCCATGGGTCTCGATGCTCGGCTCAAGAACGATTACAACGAAGAAAACGAGGCTCTGAAACGCCCAGAGGGATTCATGGAGTTCCGGGCGCTCGCCGTCATGCTTGCGGGGAAGTGCGAAGAGGGAAAGAAGGACTATCGTGCGGTCCTTTCCACACGAGACCGGAAGCACGAAATGACCGACTTTGCCTTGGACCGCGCAGCAGCCAAGAAGGCCAATCAGATCTGCACGGCGGCCACGGCCATCGAGCCACGCGACTACCTCATTCGCGCCCATCGCGAGATCCGAGCCGCTGCGGTCGTCAAAGACGTGACCCGCTGCAAGACGCTGATTGCGGGAGTGACCGAACGTACACCGAAGCTCGATCAGAGCCCGAAGAATCCGAACTTCGACCTCGACGGACAGGCGGCTTCCCTGGCCGGAAATTCCTACGATCCGGCGGCCATCTGCGTCGCGCAAGGAACGAAGAAGTGTGCCGACGGTTTGGCCATCTTGAAGAGCCAGTGCAAAAACGTGAAGTTTAGCGGCTGCGAGGATGCCACCGTGAAGAACTGGGCCTCCACCGTGACGCGCATGCACCTCGACTGCAAGTAGGCAGCAGAAGGCAGCAGAGGCAGCAGAAGGCAGCAGAGGGAGAGGAAAGGTGCCCCCACCCGCCATGGGGACGAAAGCCCAGGGACCTCACGACACAAGCTGTTTCCAGCGGTCGTCGAATAGCCCACGGTTTTGCTTTCGCCCCCATGTCGACCTCCCCCAACTCGCGAGCGCAAAGCCGCTCGCTCAGGGGGAGGTAGAGAATCCGCGTGCTGTCGGAAGCTCCTCGACGTCATTCGAAGCGAAATCCAACATCTCGCCGACATCCGACGAGCGATGCAGTCTTCGTCCCGCGTGACCGAGCCGGTTCCGTTTAAGCTGCGCCCAGAAACCGAGGTTCGTTCGGGCGTTCAATCTGTCTAGCCCGAGGAGACATAGCGACCTATGTCGTGCCACACGAGGTCGTCCAGTGGTCGCACGAGCGGACCTCGGCCGCGCTGCAGCACGGCCCTCGAGCCCATGTCGGCCTACGAGGCTCTCACTTCGCAGGGAGATTGAACGCCACGGTCAAAAGCTTGGTCGCGCTGCCCGTGGCCTTGAAGCTCGAGGTGCCCGAGAGAGTCGGTGCCGTCGACGCGACGCTAATGACGGCATCGAAGGCTCGGAATTGTGTCGCCGTTCCGCCGGTCGCAGGTTGCGTCGAATACTGACCGATGCCAGGTTTGGACGTTCCCGGGCCGGATACGCCCGCCGCAGCGAGATTGACCGTGTGACGAACGTCGCCCACCACGGCCACACACTGGACGGTCAGCGAATCGCCAGAGAAGACCGCCGTGGTGAACGGATCGCCTGCGGCGGACGTGAACATGGCCCCATCCACGGAGAACGTGCACGTCCCAGCGGGCGGGAGCGGAGGCACGGGCGTGCTGCCGTCCGGCTTCGGAGGGACGGTCGCGTCGCTCGTTGGCTGGGCGTCGGGCGTGGGGGTGGCGGTCGCGTCGACGCTCGCGTCGGAGGTGGACGTCGCGTCGTCCGTGCACGCCACGAGGGTCACCGTTGGGACTGTAAGCAGGAGGCAAGCGAGGCAAAGATTCTTCATCGAACGACGGTACACGACCGAGTAGCTCGGGGCCCGCGGAATTGGACCTTCAGTTCGTCGTGGTGGCGTTGAACGTCGTGGAGCCCGTGGTAAGCGAATACTGGGACGCATACACGATTACGGAGCCCATGGCGGGAACGTTCACTCCAGCCAGGCAGGAGTTTGCCCCGGTGATTCCCGTGGCCACCGCGCAGCCGTCCGCGATTTCTCCGATGCACGCCCCACGATCCGTGGAGATGGGCGGCGTCGGGCCGGGATAGACGCCAATTACCGTGTCGAGAGGGGTAGAAAGCCAAATGTTCGCCGTGCGGTCGACGGCGGTCGGGTTCGCGAGTCGAATGTACCGATAGGCTGGCTTGAGCGTAGAGAGCGTTCGTGGGCACACTCCCGTGTTCATTCGCTCGAGCACTTGCGTGGCCACGAAGTTTACGGGCGCGGTCACGGTTTGGCCCATCACCGCATCCATCACGACGTCCGTATCCACGGCCGGGGCGGGCTCGGGACCGATGAAGTTCGTGACCACGTCGAGCTTGAGCTTTCCCGTCAAGTTGATGGCCGCTGCCGTGGATAGAACGATGGCGCTGTCCCCCGCGGGAATGTTGAACGTGAGCGACTCTGGAGTGTCACGCACCTGATCCGTGCACGACTGACGCTCTAGGGCATCTATGGGCGCGGTCGTCCTTCCCACGTAGGCCGCGATGTACGTGTTCGGCTTGGTGCCCACGGCAGGAGCGGATTGGGTCACGGTCACGTTGATCGAGTCGGCTCCCGAGTTCACGATCCGCGCGTAGTGGTACGTCACGTTGATCGTCGAGCTCGTCACGGGGCACGCCCCCGTATTGAGCCTCGGAATGGTCCGCGTTGTCGTAAGGGAAAATGTGCCCGAGACCGCTCCGGAGCGCGTTTGGGAGGCCGTCAGCGTGTCGGGTAGCTGTGGGCCGCACGGCTCGGGTGCGCCGCGCACGCACGACGTGGAACAGGTCTGTTTGCGCACCTCGGTGGGATTTGCGCAAACCCCCTCCACGTGGTTCACCTCGTTTGCCACGCAGCCGCCGGCCACCTCGTTCAGGCAGAGCCCGGTGCTCCACACGCAGGTGTTGTCGCAAACACGAACTTGAGACCCGCATAGCCCGCATTGCACACCGACCTCGCGGGCTCGCGGCAAACAGGCGTCGACGGCGGTCTTTTCACCAAGACACGGGCCGTACTCCCCCACTTTGAGCCCAGTCTCGCAAAAGGCTCTTTGGGCTCCGCACTTTCCACATCGTCGGGAGATCAAATCATTCACCCGGAACGCCCACTGGGCATGGATCTCCAGCCTTGGGTGCGGTCGGATCGAAGTCCTCCCCGGGCAGCGAGACGAGCGGACCAGAGTCCGCGGCGTCGGTGGTTGCATCGTTGCTCGCGTCCGGTCGACTCGTGTCGGGGACCGACGTGTCCCTCACGGTCGCGTCGACAGGGCGCGCATCGGTGCCGGTGTCCTTCGTGGACGCCTCCGAGGGCTCCACCGCCGAGTCCACCTCTTCCTCGACCACCCCGTCGGCCGCGCAGCCCGAAGCCATAGACCACGCCAAGCCAACGGAAAGCAAAGGGGTAAGAACGAGCCAAGATCGTTTCATTGGGCCAAGTCTAGAGGACCTCCGACGATTGTCGAACCCAAGTTCGACACAGTCCGTCATTCGGCGGTTCGTCGGGAGCCGTCCATCCGACGATTCGCTGGCTTTCCCCACCTGGTGGGCGTGCGAGTCTGTCTACCCCAGAGTCCCGACGTGACCCGGAATATCAAATATCGTCCCAGGTCATTGCCGTCACCAAGTCGAAGCCCGTCACGATGCCCGAGATGGTGTCGCCTTTCAGGGCGAAGATGCGGCGAATGCCCATTTGGACAGCGTGGCCCGCGGCTCGATAAAGGGGAGTCGATTCGTCGAGGCAAATGGTCTCGTAGCTCATGGCGTGCTCTACGGGACCGCGTAGGGCCTCTTCACCCTTGAGCCGTGCTCGAAGCGACTCGGTGTGCGTGTACGCTCCCACCGGCTTTCGGCCGTCGAGCACCACTAGGCCTCGCGTGTTTTCGAGGTTCAAGAGCTCCTCGGCCTTCGTCACGGGATCCTGGGCCGACACCGTGACCACCGGCGCATGCATCACGCGCGAGAGTGGCGCCTCGATGTGGTGAAAAAGTACGGCGCGCATGGCGTCTCGGGTGGAGTGCACCGCCGTGGGCCGGCCTTTGCGCAAGACGACCACGCGGTTGGTCTTGCGGGCGAGCATGACCTCCGCGGCTTGGCGAAGGCTTGCCCCCTCTTCGATCGTGGCCACGTCGGTGGTCATGAGATCGGCCACCGTCTTGGCGTCTTTGCCTGTAATCGTCGCGCGCCAGAGATCGGTCGTCGAGAGGATGCCCACGAGCTTCGTGCCGTCCACCACCGGAAGCGCCGAGACGTCGCGATCGACGAGCAGCGTTCGAGCGACCTCGAGCGGCGTGTCCGGCGCAGTCGAGATGAGGGCGTGGCTCATGTACTCACGAACGGGGGTCGACCAAAGGGGCATGGAGTCAGTCTACGTCCCGTCCGCATCGCCGAACAATGCGAAACCGTTGGCGTCCTAGCGCGCGAAGATCACTCCGGCGTCCACGGCGTCCAGCGGGCGTTCGGATGGTCCCACTTCTTCCGCTCGGCCAAGAACGCCGCAGCGCCGGCAAAGCCTGGAAAAAGCGTCGCGCGGTTCACTCCGCGCGCGGACAAGAGGCGAAGCATCTTTCCCGAGGTCTTGCTCGGCACGACGAGCTTCCACAAGACGGGCACCGTGCCGGGCTTCGTGTGCCGCGCGAGGCGCACGTCGAGGGGAGCAAGATCGGCGGTCTTGTCGAGCTGGCTCGGGTAAATGCTCGGCGCAACGAAGAGCCCCGCTTGCGCGTTGAGGTTCGGGTTCGACGCGCGTGGTGCCGTGACCACTTGCAGCACCGGAAGCATTCCACCTGCGCGCCGAAAACCGCGCCACAAAACCCAGTCGAGATCGAGCGCATAGACCGCGATGTCGGTCGGAGCGTCCGGCGAGCAGTCGCTGCACCCGAAGTAGAGCGCCACTTCCCACCGCTCCGAAAAGTCCAAGAGCCGCGTGGGCACTCCGTAGTGCTGACCGAGCGCGATCATCGACAGCACGCGGTGCGACGGAAAACCGACCCGTTCGAACTCCTTCTGAAGGTCGTTCCAGCCACGCGGCGCACGGAGGATCTGCGTGTCTTCGGGGATCGCGAGGCCCGTCTCGTCGACCGCCAGCAAGAACTCGCGAAGGCGCAAGAACTCGGCCTCGGCTTGCTCACGGTTCTTTCGCGGATCCCCGACGCGCATCGGCGCATGCGAGTACCCGAGCTCCGCGCCATGGCGGAACGCGGAAGGCAAGAGGCTCCATCGCGCGTCCCGCTGTCCGCGAAAGACCCATTTGTGCCCGCCCGAGATGCTCTTCAGCACGTCGATGTGCGCGATGAGCTCCTCCACGTCGGAAAAACGCACTTCTTTTTGGAGAAATCCGGCCAGGGGAGCTCGTACGGGTGGCATGGGCGCGAAAGGCTCCCACGGGAGACACTCCGGGCTCAAGGGTGGTAAATCCACTTTCCCATGCACGCCGCCACCTTCATGTTGGGCGCCCTCGCCGTTCTCGCGATCGCGTACCGCTATTATTCGGCATTCCTCGCCGCGAAGGTGCTCTGCCTCGACGACACGCGCGCGACGCCCGCCCACGAAAAAAACGACGGCGAGAACTTCCACCCCACGAACCGCGTGGTCCTCTTCGGCCACCACTTCGCAGCCATCACCGGGGCAGGTCCTCTCATCGGTCCCGTGCTCGCCGCGCAGTTCGGCTTCGTTCCTGGCTTCGTCTGGATCTTGGTCGGCGTGTGCGTCGCCGGGGCGGTCCACGACTTTGTCATTCTCGTCTCCAGTGTGCGAAGGGGAGGGCGATCCCTCGCCGAAATTGCCCGTGAAGAGCTCGGACCCGGCCTCGGCATGGTGACGGCCCTCGCCATTCTTTTCATCGTGATCATCGCGCTCGCCGGCCTCGGCAACGTGGTCGTCGCGGCCCTCGCGGAGAGCGCATGGGGCGTGTTCACCGTGTCGTCGTCGATCCCTATCGCCCTCGCGATGGGCCTCTACATCTACAAGGTCCGCAAGGGCACGGTGCGCGGCATCCGCGAGGCTTCGGTCTTCGGCGTCGGGCTGCTCTTCTTGGCGCTCGTTCTCGGAAAAACCGTGAGCGACTCGTCGTTCGCCGAGCACCTCAAGCTCTCGAAGCCCGCCCTCACGCTGGCGATGGCCACCTACGGTTTCGTGGCCAGCGTGTTGCCGGTTTGGATGCTGCTCTGCCCAAGGGACTACCTCTCGAGCTACCTCAAGATTGGCACGATTGGCCTTTTGGTCGTTGGCGTCATCGTGGTCAATCCGGAAATCCGCATGCCGCCCTTCACCGAGGCGATCCACGGCGGCGGACCCGTGGTCAAAGGGCCGCTTTTTCCGTTCATTTTCATCACGATCGCGTGCGGCGCCATCAGCGGTTTCCATGCGCTCGTGGCCAGTGGCACCACGCCAAAAATGATCGACAAGGAGCGCGACTGTCGACCCATCGGATATGGCGCGATGCTCATGGAAGGCCTCGTGGGCATCACCGCGCTCATCGCCGCGTGCGCCATGCCCCAGGAAGACTACGTCGCGATCAACACGGACCCTCCCGTGGCCCTCGTGGCCAGTGCCGCGTCCGGTGGACACGGTCTCGCGAAGTCGAAAGACGAGTTCGCCGCCGCCACGGCCCGCTTCGGAAAACACGACTGGACGCTGCTCGGCTCGGCGGACGGCTCGCCGCTTCCGGTCGACGCGCTCGCATCCCGAAAGATCCCGGCTTCGAAGGCCCTGGCCCTCTCGAATCCTGCGCTCGCGAGCCTCGGTTTCGGCGTGGATCCTGCGGCGCCTCGGGCGACCACCCTGGAAGACGGGGACTTTGCACGGCTCGGGCTCACGGTGAAAGACTTGCCGCAGCTCTCACGCGAAGCGGACGAGGTGGTGGCCGCACGAACGGGCGGCGCGGTGTCGCTGGCGGTGGGCATGGCCCGGGTGTTTTCCGGGCTTCCCGGAATGAACCGCTTGCTCTCGTATTGGTACCACTTTGCCATCATGTTCGAGGCGCTGTTCGTCCTCACCACGATCGACACCGGAACGCGCATCGGGCGCTTTTTGATGCAAGAGCTCATCGGTCGCGCGTCGCCCGAGCTCGGCAAATCGACGAGCAAGACCGGCGCCGTTGTGGCTACGGGGCTCATCGTCGGCGGGTGGACGTACTTCATCCTCACTGGAAGCATCCAGACCCTGTGGCCCATGTTCGGTGTGGCCAATCAGCTCCTCGCGTGCACGGCCCTAGCGGTGGCCACGACCATCTTGCTCCGTGAAGCCAAGAAGAAGTCCTATGCTCTGGTGACGTTCTTGCCCCTCTGTTTCGTGGGCACCACCACGCTCGCGGCGGGCGTCGAGAGCATCCGAAAGCTCTACGTGCCCATGATGCAAAACCCGGAGCTTCACACACGCGCAGTCGTGAACATCGCCTTCACGAGCACGCTTCTCGTGTTCATCGTGGCCATTCTCGTCGGAAGTGCCCACAGGTGGCAGAAGCTCCTCCGTGAGTCCTCCCCACCCGTAGCACCCGCCGAGGCGGCTTCGTGACTACGCAAGGGCGCGGGAAAAAAGTATGAACGCACGTGTCGCCGGCATCTTTCTGCTCGTCGCTCTCTTGGTGTTCATGATCGCGCACGTCGTCGTCGTCGTTCGCGTCGGGCTGATCGCAAAGGCCATGCGCGGAGGCCCCGAGTCCTCCTCGCTCGCGAAGAAGCTTGGTCCAATGCGCCTCGTCGTGTCGCTCTTCGTGCCTCCGCTTGCGCCCTACTACGCGTGGGCCTTGGGCGAGGGGCCCTTTGCGGTGGCCTGGATCGTCACCCTCGCGGTGTACGTCGTGGCCATGACCGTCTCGTAGACAGGCCGGTCCTGACCCGTGTGCTTGACGCGTGCTTGACAGGGGGGTGGGGGACTACTAATGACCCGGGTCCCTGACCATCGCGCCCTCGCCGAATCGGTCACGCAACACCAAGAGGACATCATGGTTTCGTCGACCCAGCAGTTCGAGCGAATTCGCAAGCGCAAGGCCACCACCAACGGAAAGCGCAACAAGCGCGAGCGCCGCGCCAACGGCACGCCCAAGTTCGCCGTCCACGTGGCGGGCTACGACGCGAAGGCCGCGGACGCAAAGCCCGCGAAAGCCTGAGCATCGGCTCAAAAAGTTCGGCTTCCATTTTGGGACCCGGACGGCAAGACGGACACGGCTCGCAAGAGCGCGTGTCCGTTCGCTTTTTGTGCCTCGGAAGGCTCCAGCATCCGAATCTGCTCGAAGCCATCCGCGATGGCACGGCGGGTGCTGGGTAGGGAGCGATGTTTCCCCTTCGTCCTGCCCGGGCTCGTCGTGTCGGGCCTTTGGCGGTGGGGGCGCTGTTGGTGCTTGCCGCGCCTCGCGCCCACGCCGAGTCGGGAATGCGCGTCGCTTTCGGCTTTACGTTCGCAGCTGCCATTCCCGACCACACCACGAAGACCCAGCTCGGGGTTCCCTGGTTTTTGCGCGGTGAAGTGCGAGGGCTCTCGCGGCTCGACACCACACCGACCCTCGGCAATCGGCCCGCCGAAGGCCATTTTGCCATCTACGACGCGTTCTTCGTAGAAGGTGGGGTCGGAGCGCTGTGCGGCAAGAAGGACTGTGTGTCCCTTGGCGACGTGCATCTTCGCGGAGTGGGCGGCTACGAAGCCCTCGTGGGATGGCGCGCTCCGTCGGCGTCCGTGTACGTCGGACCACGCCTCTCGTGGGAAGGTTGGATTACGTCGAAGCTCGCGCTCGGCACGGTCAGCTGGCCCGTCGTGGTTCGGTTCGATCATGCCGTTCGTCAAACCGAGCGCAGGATCTTCTCGGCCTGGGCATCTCCGCATGGCCCTTTCCGCTCGTACGGCGGGGAGTGGGCCGAACCGGTGGCGGATGGCCTCTGGATGACCCTCGGATTCGCGACGTCCCGCGCCGTGGTCGAGCCTTGGCGTGACGAGTCCCAGGGCGCGCTCGCCGCGACCGTGTCGCTCGGCATACGCGGCGGATCCCCGTTCTAGGTTCACTGGCGTCGAGTCGCGAAACGCCCAAAAATCCGCGGGTCAACGCGCGCGACGACGGATACGCTCGGGGACGATGACCGCACCGAGCACCGAATGGAAAGAGCGCGTGGCGCCGGACGAAGCCGAGCGCTACGCCCGCTACGCCCGAGACCTCTCCGAGCTCCAAGCGAAGAAGTCCGAGACGTTCGGCCCGGGGCGGGCGCTCCACCGAAAAGGCCAGCTCGGGGCGCATGGTCGCTTCGAGGTGCTGCCCGATCTGCCTTCCCACGCGCGGCATGGTCTCTTTCGCACACCCAAAACCTTCGACGCCTGGGTGCGGCTCTCGAACGGCGGGGCGGATCGTGCGCCCGACTCGAAGCCCGACGTGCGCGGATTTGCGATCAAAGTCCGCGGTGTCACTGGACCCTCGGCGCTCGGAGGCGAGACGAGCGCCCAAGACTTCTTGCTCATCAACCACGAACGCTTCTCCTTCCCCTCGTCGGACGAGTTCATGGGGGTCGTCCTCGCCGGAGCCCGCGGCCCGCTCGCCCTCCTCGGCCATTTCATCAAGCGTTACGGGTTCTTCGCCGCACTCGGAAAGCTGAAGGCGCTCAAGGCCACGTTCGACAAACCGTTCGCCAGCTTCGCGACGGAGCCCTTCTTTTCGGCGGCGCCGATTGCGGTCGGGCCCTATGCGGCGAAGGTGCGCATGCGCCCGAGCCGCTCCCTTGGGGCCGTCCCGAGCGAGGGAACGAAGGACTACGGCGCCGAGATGGCCGGACGCCTCACGAAGAGCTTGCTCGCGTTCGATGTCGCGCTCCAGTTCTTCGTCGACGAAGAACGCACTCCAATCGAAGACGCCTCGGTGCTCTGGCGCGAAGACATAGCTCCTTTCGTGAAGGTGGCGCGCCTCGAGCTTCCCATGCAGGACACCCAGTCGACCGAAGGCCGCGCGTTGGCCGACACCATCGAAGCCGCTACCTTCGATCCTTGGTGCGCGCTCGACGCCCATCGTCCGCTGGGCGACGTGATGCGGGCCCGCAAAGTGGTCTATTTCGATAGCCAAAAAGGGCGCGGCGCCGTCCCCTGAGCGTCTTACTGCGCCATTCGCAGCCGAATTCTGCAGGATCGAGCGGCCTTCGGCCTTCGGGCACGAGACAAAATGAAGCGAGGCACGAGCTTTCGCGCGTGCCCCGTTGCCCCGTTCGGCCTTTCCGAGAGCCGTCTTCGAGCGATCTCTGTCAGTGGCGAATCGTGACCGGCGCCGAGTAGCTCGCCTCGGCGAAGGGCGCGACGTGGGCCTTGGAAAGGGCCGCTTTGATGCACGCTTCGGCAGGTTTGCCTGCTGCACCGCCGCTCACCGTGACGCCCGTGACGTTGCCGGCAGAAGCGAAGGTGACCGTGGCGCGCGAAATGGGGTCGTCGGCGCCAACGCATGCGCGAGCTCCCGAGAGGACCGAGCCCAACGCGCCCGTGACGGCTCCTTGCGAGGGCTTCTGCGGAACGCTTCCCGCCGCGAACTGCGGACCGGTCGGCTTGTCGTTCGTTTCGGCGGCCGCACCAGGACCTGCGGCGACGCGCATGGCCGCACCGAGGTCGCCAGGAGCGCCAGCGGAGGGCGGAAGGTCGTTGGCTTCGACCTTCTTGTCGTCTTTGGCTTCCGCTTTGGCTTCGACCTTGGCAACGACGGCACCGCCCGCGGCCGGCTTGGCTGCGGTAGCGGTCTTGGGGGCCGCGGCTGCGGTTTCCGTAGCGGACTTGTCTTCGGTCGGCGCAACGGTCGCGGGCTCTGCCGGCTTCTCGACCTTCGCTTCGACCTTCGGAGCGGGGGTGTTCATGGCGGTCGGCTCTTCGACGGGCTTCTTGCCGTTCATCGAAAAGAACGCACCCGCGGCGATGGCGGCGGCGGCGAAGAGACCGCCGATGGCGATGATCTTTCCGTTGCCCTTCTTTTCCTCCGTCGCGGGTTTCGCGACGATGGATACGGAAGCCGGTGCTGCAGCTTCGGCGACGGATGGCGCCGAGAGGGGCGCGTCGATCGAGGGCGATGCTGCCGAGACGACGGCGGGAGCGATGGAGGAAGGCGCCGCAGCCGAGACCGGGGCTACGGAAGCAGGAGCGCGAACGCTCGCCGGGGCGGCTGCAATGGCCGACACGGAAGCCGGAAGCGACGCTGCCGGACCTGCCGGAACTGCCGACGAAGCGGGCGCGGGCGCAAAGGCGGCCAGGTTGACGAGCCCCGAGTCTTCGTCGCTGCGCGACGAGCTGGGTGCGGGGCTCGAGAGAGGACCCGACAGCGGACCTGACAGCGGACCGACGTCGAAACGTACGGAGCCGGGGGCCGGAGTTGAGTTCCCTGCAAGCTTCGCGAGGTCCTGAAGACTGCGGCGGTCTCGCTCACGATCTGACGACATCGACATCGACTCCTCCGACTTTCCACTT
>JAYUKI010000758.1:0-12393 GCA_043764595.1 Myxococcales bacterium
TGGGAAACCGTGGACGGCATTCCCGCGCGCGAGCCCGGAACGTGTGCGGACCACGATCCCAAAGGCTGGCGTCGTGGCGAGACCGAATCGGGCGACGACGTCGGCTTGTGGACGAGCCTTCAAGTGGGCGCGGACGGCGCACCTCGCGTCGTCTATTACGACGCGACCCACAAGTCGCTCAAGTACGCGCTCAAGGCTGGCGACAAGTGGCTCACGTACGTCCTCAAGGCTCCGCCCACCGCGGCCGGGGACTACGGCCGTTACGCCAAGATGATTTTGGTCGACGAAAAGCCCGTCGTTGCGTTTTTGGCGATGGAGCCCGGCGAAGGTGGAAAGCTCCTCTCTCGGGTCATCGTCGCGCGCGCGAGCAACGCTGCGCCGATCGACGGCTCGGCGTGGACGTTCGAGGACGCCGCGGTCGACAAGGCTGGACCGTGTCGCGCGGGGTCGTGCGCGGGCAAGCAGGCGTGCGTGAAGGACACGGGCTTGTGCACGGAGCCCACGGGCGGCTGCACTCCGGCCGACTGCGGCTCGGGCAAAGCGTGCGTCGCGGTGGCCGGCAAGGCCACGTGCGTATCTACGGTGAACGCCAACTCGGTCGAGGCCTACCCGAACGCCTATGGCGCTTACGTGAGCCTCGCGAAGACCAAAGAGGGTCTCGGGCTCGTCTTCTACGACCGCATCCGCGGAAACCTCGTGGGCGCGCAAAACGTCGGTGGAAAGTGGTCCACGTTTCTCATCGACGGCGAGACCGGGTCGCGTGAAGCCAAAACGGCCGTCGACACGGGGGATGTGGGTATTGGCGCACACCTCGCCGTCGGCGACGACGGAACGTGGCACGTGTCGTATGTAGGTGGTCTCGACGAGACGCTTCGCTACATTCCCGTGAGCGGCGGCAAGCCCGGCAAATCCGAAGTGGTCGACAACGGCACGCAAGTGGACGGTAAGCCCTTCACGGACGGCAAGCACGTCGTGGGCGACGACTCGTTCGCTATCCCTCAGGGGTCGGCGGTCGTGATCTATTACCAGGACGCGACCAACGGCACGCTTCGGCAAGCCACCGCCTCGGGGGCGGCCGGCGCGCGCACGTGGACCCTCAAGACGATCGTTCAACCCGAGAAGTTTGCTGGCTTTTTCCCCAGTGCCATTCCTGGCGAAAGCAAGGTCGCGAACTTCTGGCGAAAGACCGACAAGGCGTCCAAAGACATCACCGGCGACGTCTCCATTCTCCAGCCGTGAGCCACTCTCCCACGAGCGCACTCGAGCGCTCGTGGTGTTTCGGAAGGCTTACGTAGAGATGTGCTCTTCGGCGCGCACCATGGTCGTGGCGGGGCCGTCGGCGAGAGCTCGCTCCTCGGTCACCATCGCCAGGAGCTCGGATTTTTCGATGATTCCGAGGTCCAGAACCGCCCGCATGTAGCCATCCACGTAGCCGTGGGCGCGCGCGAGACGCGTGTAGGCGTTGCCATGTCCCTTGGCCACGAACAAATCTCGCAAGAGCTGACGTAGATCCGAAACCACTCGATCGCGCATGGGACGCTCCTCTTCTTCGATCGCTTGGTTAGCCAAGCCCCTTTCGTACGGCCAACTTTCGGTACCTCTGCGGCTTCCCGAGAATAGTGGTGCAACGCCCAGCGTTCGGGTAAGTGACGAGCCCAAAGGACGGTCCGTGAGCGCGCACCCAAAGGCAATAATGGAAGCGGAAACCGGTGCAACGGATGCGTTCGAGGCACTCGCGGCGCTCCCGAAGCTGTCCGAGCTGACCCGCGTCGCCGAGCGGGTTCTCTTCGACGCGGCGCGCCCGCCGTTTACGGACGCGGAGGGGTTCGCCCGAACGGTCGAAGAGCTCGGCCTCGTCTCGGAGGACGGAGAGACTCCCTTTGGCAACGCCCTTCGTGTGCTCGAGCACGGACCAGAGGATGCCGCGGAGCAGAAGCTCGCCGCTGCCCTGGCGGCGCACGTCCTCTCGGACGCTCCCCCACGTGGGAAGGATGCCGAGGACGGTCGTGCCCAAGCGCTGCTTCGCCTCGCAACGCGTTCGGGAGTCGATGCACTCGGTCTACTCGATCGCGCCCTCGGCGACGGTGCCGTCGATGTCTGGACTGCGATTGCCGAGGGAGTTCGGACGGTGGACTCGGGCTCTGCCAAAACCCTGAGCCGCGCCGAAGCCATCGTGGGTGCAGCAGCGCTTGCGTCCTCCTCGAGCGAGGCCGCAACCAAGGTTCGGCGCAAGCTCCAAAGCCACGTTCGCGATCCATTGCTCATGCGAGTTCTCGCCGACGCCAGCGGCGACAAAGGCGAAACCTCGGACTGGAGGCGGCTCGAGGGAGAGCTGACGCAAGCCCCCCGAAGCGCTCTGCGGACCGCTTTCTTGGCGGTCACGGGCCTGCTCTTCGTGATGAGCCTCTTGCGAATCTTGGGTGCCATCGCCCTCGTCTACAAGCGGCCGGCCGAAGTCCTCATCTCGAAGAGCGGAGTGCGTGTCCGGGCGAAAACGATGCTCCTCGGACGCACGCTGCGCGAGATCGACACGCACGTGTCGCGCTCTTCCCTCGTGCGCGCGTCCCGCGAGGTCCGCTACCCTAGGGCGGGCCTCTACGCCGGGCTCTTTGCCTTGGCCATTGGCAGCTACGTGGGCCTTTCCGTTTTTGTCGATGGCATCCGCGCCGCATCTCCTTCGATGCTCCTCACAGGGCTCGTCGTGGTGGCCTTGGGAATCGCCCTCGACTTCGCCCTTGGCGCGGTCGCTCGTGGGGCCAAGGGAAAGTGCTCGGTATCGTTCCAGCCATCGACCGGCAGCATGCTCTGCATCAAGGGTGTGGATGCCGCGAGCGCCGACCTCGCGCTGGGTTTCCTGCGCGACGCTTGAGCGCTCGCAACGCTCGGCTCAGAGCTTGCGCAATCCAACCACTGCAGAAGCGGTGCTCGTGGACGTACGCCCCTCGAAGCGAACCTTGAGCGCGCGCGTTCCTGAGCAAACCACGACGCCTGCCGAGACTTCGCCATGGGCCCGGTCGAGCTCTTCGCCGGTCTTTTCGTCCATGGCGCGAAGGGTGATGCCCTGGCCGGGTCCTTCGATGCCTGCGTAAGCAGCAAGGCAAGCGCCTGGCGCGACGTCCTCCGTGAAGCCGGCGAGCGTCGTCGAGGAGAGGGAGAGGGCGCGGAGACCGACGGCGGTGCCCTCGAAGAGCTCATTTGGGCCTTTGGATGCGCGCGACAGCATGCGCGACGACGCCAGCGGCGAGGCCGTCAGCTCGGGTCCCGTCCAAGGGACCGCACGAACCATCAGCGTGTACGGGCCACCCGAGCCGCGACCTTCGAGGTCGATGCGAGCCCTGCCTTTCGCACAGGCGAACGCGACACCGCCGAGGAGGCCTTCGCCTTGTCCAAGGAGCGTCCCTTGCGGGCTCCATACCTCCATGGTCGACCGCCGGAGGGGAGCACCGGCGACGAGGTCGATGCGGGAGCATGGAGCACGTAAATCTTCGTAGCGACTTACGATTTTGGTCGTAGCCAGCGCGCCACGGGCGGTCGTCGTAGCGGCGGGATAGCCCGATTTTGCGAGCGCGTCGGACCGGAGTTTTTCGGCTTCGGCGAGCGGAAGCGGGACGCCATGAAGCGCCACTTCGGGACGTGAACGCGCTTCTTTCGCGAACGCCGCCGCCGCACGCGAGACCACGAATCCGCAGGCCCCCTGCCCCACGTGGGAACGCAACCGAAGCGTTCCCGAGAAGGCCTCTTCGGTGCACACGACGATGGATCGCGTTTCTGCCGCACCACGCGCCCGTGCCACTTGTCGACCTTCTTCGTCGAGGAGATCGACGTCGACGAGGCCGACGTCGTCGTTCGGAACGACGAGGATATCGAAGCAATCCCCTGCCGCAGCCGTCACCGCGACGAACGACGCGGCCTGGGTGTCGACTCCAACGCTGCCGCGCTTCGACTCGTCCCACGTGCCTCCGATGACGCGCCGGTGGTCCCGTAGAGCGTCGTCGAGACCGGGAAAAATCTCGGCTCGCTTCGTGGCGCCAAGTGCACCACGCGCGCCGAGGGCCACGGCGACGGCTTTGGCTCGCGCTCGTGGCACGTTGTGCGCGACGAGCACGGCGAGCCCTTCGCCAGTGGCCGCTTGGAGGGCGACATAGAAACGCCGGGGATGAGGAGGACACACCAGCACGGCGGGCCTCGGATCGGGGCTCTCATCGAGAGCAAGAGGGCTGCCGTCGTCGGTCAAGGCGAAAAGATCGAGGTCCTCGACCGAGGTCGAGCCGCGCGCATAGGCGAGAAGACACGTATCGTCCGTGGCTTCGACGAACGCGCCGAGGCGCTCCCCCTCGGCCACGAGACCCGACGCGACGATCGAGTAGGGCCCGGCGCCCTGGGCCGTCGCGCGCGCAGGAGCATCGCCCAGCAGCTTCTGAACGTCGATCGAGCCCTTTTGGACGGGCGGGGCGACGAGCGGCGCAGGACGGGCGGGTGCAGCTGGGGATCCGCATCCCGCCAACGTGAGCGCCGTGAGCGCGACGGCCGCGGTTCTCATCGACGCACACCTACGCTCGTTGCGGACATTCGGTAGAGCGACAGGCCCCAGCGCACGCCGACGCTACGGGCTTCGACGTCGATGCTGGCGCGCTTTTCGCCGCGCGCGCAGAACGAGACGACGCCAGCGTCGTCCGACGACCCTCGCTCGTCCTCGGAGTCGAACGTGCCGACGTGCGCGCGCAGGCCGAGCCCGTGCGGCGTGCCTTGGGAGACCGCGGCTACGGCGAGGTAACATCCGATGCGATCGGTTTCGAAAGGCACCCGAGCCACGCCCGAACCGCCCTGGGCCAGAAGCAACGGCGAGCCTTCGATTCGCGCTCCACGCTTCCGCAGCGCGCGGTCCATGCGAAGTCGCGCGTCGTCCCCGAATGCGTGGGTCACATCTTTGGCCACTGGAAATCGTGCCGTCGCGACGAGCACGGTGCTTCCCTCCGGAGCTCCCACGAACGAGAGCGTGACCGTTTTTTTCGTCGTCGTGCAGGGCTCGAGACGAGCGTCGGGCGCGTCCGTCTTGTCGCGACCGAGCAGGATGCCCTCGGCATCGCGGAGCTCTGCATCCACGTCGACGCGCGACGGATCGGCTGCCCCTAGCGACGTCGCCACCACGACCATCCGATGGCACCCTGGCTCGAGCGAAAGCTCGATTTGACCTGGGCCGTGCGGAGCCACGCTGCGCTCCTCCGAGACCTCCGATGCCCCTTCGCGAAGAGCCGAATCGCGTGCGGACGCCGCGCGTCGCTCGGGGGAAGCGAGGTTCATGGGCAGCGGCATTTCGGGGGCGCGGGCTTCGGATTGTCCCCTCTCGGGCAACACGGCCCCGAGCGTAGGCAACGAAGCGGACGCCGCGATGGCGACCACTTCGACCGCGCCGCTTCCGGACTCGTTCACGACGAGGACGCGTGAGGCTGGCGCACCGCACCGGGTCAGCTGGAGCGCACCTGCGTGACTCGAGCCCCGCGCCTCGGGCTCGTCGAGAGTCGCGTCCGCGAACCGCGCGCGAAGACTCATGCCTCTTCCCCCGAGAACGGCCACGCGGACGCACTCGGCGCGTGTGGGTGGGAGCGCGAACTGAGCCGACTCGTCGTTGAACATGAAACGACTGCCGGTGAGCAGTACGGTGCCGCCGCTTCGCCCGTACGCGGCAACGACGCGATCCCGATCCTCGAGGAGGTCCGCGGCGGCCACGGCAGGCAAGAGCGCCCAGAGGACCGCGAGGGCCACCACGAGTCGAAGGCATGGGCGTCGCGACGCACGAGCGAGCTTCGACGCGCCCGCGATGGTCTTCGGCGATCGCGAGAGCTTCGGCACATCGGCACGGTACCACTGGTCCGATGGCATGTGCGCTTCCGTCGCACTCCGGGACATCGTGCGGCGTCCTCAGCAAAAAAGTGTTTCTTATCGAGCACTTGACGTCGCCAATGCGGCATCCGGGGGGCCCAGCCCGAGGATGACACGAAGCGCCACGAGCGCGGCAAGCGCGCCGATGGCGACGTCTTGGGGGCCTGCGGTGAGTGCAAGATCGTGGTCACCGCACACCACCGAAACGCCTTTGGTGGCGTCCGCCGGCGCGGCCCCGGCACGGGCCAGATAGAGCGCTGCGATCTCGTGGGCGAGCGGCGAGCCGCCCTGGACCGTGACCGAAGTGCCCTCGATGCGGGCTTGTCCTTCCATGCCGACCTCCGCCAGGCGCGCCTGACGTGCAAACCTGCGCGAGCTCATCACGGCGCTCCCGTGTAGTGCGAAACGTCGAGCGTGGGTTCTTGGGCGGCCAAACCGCACAGTGGACAGCTCGGGCGGGGCAAGACCTGATGGGACCGAAGCCGCAGAGCTTTGCCGTCGAACGAGAGGAACGTTCCGCCTTTGGCCGAGCGAACGAGCTCGAGCGCAGCATCGGCCATGAGGGCGCCGACGACTCCGCAGACGGGGCCCATGACTCCTGCGTCGGCGCAGTTCGGTGCGGGGCCCGCAGGCAAGTCCTCGAAGACGCAGCGGTAACAAGGCTTGCGATGGCCCGCGACCGAGAGGACGGTCCCCTGCCACCGGAGGGCCGCGCCATGAACCACGGGCTTTTGGTAGCGCGCACACGCATCGGCCACGAGAAACTTCGTGGCGAAGTTGTCTGCCCCCTCCACGACGACGTCGACCCCACGGAGCAGGTTCTGCGCGACGTGCGGCAAAAAGCGAGTCTCGTGCTCGATGATCCGAAGGCGTGGGTAGCGCTTCGTGAGCACCGCCGCGGCGCGCCTCACCTTCGAGGAGCCGACATCGGCTTCCGAATAGAGAATCTGGCGATGGAGGTTGGACGGATCGACTTCGTCGTCGTCCGCGAGCGCAAGAGTTCCCACTCCCGCCGCAGCCAGCGCCAGAGCAGCGGGGCAACCGAGCCCGCCGACCCCCACGAGGAGCACACGCAAGCCTTCGAACGACATGGTCGTCGCCTACCCAATGGGGCAAGTCAGATCAAGCACCGCCTTTCGCGAGTCCCGAATTCCCAACTTCCAGAACGACGCGAACCGACACTCGAAGCCGTGTAAGCTCTAGAAAATGCTGGGCTCCGACGACGCCAAGGCCCTCCACGCCGAGCACCCCGCCATCGATCTCCATGCCGACACGCTCATGTGGTCGAGATGGCTCGGATACGATCTCCACAAGCCCCACGAGCCCCCACTGCCGTTCGCGGCGCTCGGTGGGCATGTCGACGTGCCTCGCATGATCGAAGGTGGCATGGGTGCTCAGTTTTTCGGACTCGTGTCTCTACCCATTGCCGAGCGCGCGCGCGGGCTCGCCCGCGTGATCGACGAGCAGATCGACACGTTGGAGATCGCTCTCGCGCGAAGCCCATCGAAGCTGCGGCTCGTCAAGAAGGCTCACGAAATCGAGGCGTGCCGCACCGACGGCGTGCTTGGTGCGCTGCTAGGAATCGAAGGCGCCCACGCCCTCGAAGGCGATGTCTCGCGTGTCGCGAGCTTCGCGCGCCGTGGAGTGCGCTACCTCGGGCTCCTGCATTTCAGCGCGAACGAGGTCGGCTACCCCGCTTACGGCCGTGGACGCAAAGACCACGAGGGACTCACGCGGTTCGGCGTCGAGACCGTGGAGGCGTGCGAGGAAAACGGGGTGCTCGTGGACCTGTCGCACATCAACAAGCGAGGCTTTTTGGAGGCATGCCGTCTCGCGCGGAAGCCGCCCATCGTGAGCCACACTGGCGTGCTGGGAGCGCACGAGCACTGGCGCAACATCGACGACGAGCAGCTTCGCGCAGTGGCCGACAAGGGGGGTTGCGTCGGGGTGATTTTTTGCCCGGAGTTCCTCGGCGGAAACGGCTTGGATCCCGTGGTTCGCCACATGAAGCACATCATCGACGTCGTGGGCGAGGACGCGGTCGCCCTCGGCAGCGACTGGGATGGCTTCATCGTGCCCACGCGCGAGCTCAAAGATCCCCGTGGTTTGCCGCTTTTGACCGACGCGCTCCTGGCCGCTGGTCTTTCGCGTGATGCCGTGGGGAAGGCCCTGCGCGGCAACGTGATGCGCGTGCTCGCCGAAGCCTGACGCAAAAAACCAAACCGCGGAGGGATCTGGTGCTGGGATTGGTGCGGTTTGGCCGCACGATCTTCCGTCGATTGAGGATGTGAGCTAAGGTGCGCCGGAAGGTACTGGCCACCTGGGCCGGCACCAGCGGAGCTTGCTGAGTTGAGTCCACTAGGTTCGATAGCCTTCGCCGCGCTCTCCGCCAGCGTGGGCTCGCTGTTTGCGGCCGCCGATGCAGCGTTGACCACCCTCCCCGACGTGCGCATCGACGTGCTTGCGAAGACGGAACGGGGCTTTCTTCGCTACCGCGACCGCAAGCAGACCATCCTTGCGCGTTGGCTCGCCGGACGCGTCACCTCCATCGGCCTCGCCGCAGTCGTGTTCGACGACGCAGTCGAACGGCTCTGGTCCGTGTCCATCCCGCTCGTGCCCACCGTTGCCACGGTGCTGGTCTACGGCACCCTTGCCGAGATTTTCAGCTCGGTCGCCCGGCAAAGGCCCGAAGCCACTGGTCGACTCGCACTGCGCTGGCTGTGGCCGCTCGAATGGGTCGTCGCCGTGCTCGCCGTTCCCCTCTCCTGGCTGGGTGCGCTCGTCACGCGACGCGTCGACGAAGAGCGCATGGTCGATCCCGTAACGGCCGAGGCGGAGCTCGAGCTCGCCGTATCGGGGCTGCAGGAGGCCGGGACGATCGCCGAAGAGCCCGCGGAGATGATCCGGAACGTGCTGGATTTCCAGGAGCTCACTGCAAAAGAAGTGATGGTTCCGCGGAGGCTCATTTCCGGAATCGACATTCGGATGCCCCTCAGCAAAGTGATCGAGCTCGTCGCCAAAGACGGCCACTCGCGCTACCCCGTCTACCGTGAGACCGTCGACAACTTCGTGGGTCTTCTCTACGTGAAGGACCTCTTCGACGTGGTGAACACCAAGAAGGTGGAGACCCTTACGCTGTCGTCGCTTTTGCGAAAGCCTCTCCTGTTCGTGACGGCATCCCAGCCCGCCCTGAGCGTCCTTCGGGAAATGCGCTCCAAGCGGCTTCACCTCGCGATCGTGTCGGACGAGTTCGGGGGCACGGCGGGGCTCGTCACCCTCGAGGACATCATCGAGGAAATCGTCGGCGAAATCCGAGACGAATACGACGTGGAGGCCGATGCTCCTTTCCAGTCCCTCGGCGAAGGCCGCTACCTCGCGAACGCTTCCATTCCGCTGAACGATCTCGAAGAGCACCTCGGCCAGCCTCTACCCACCGACGGCGCCTACGAGTCGCTCGGTGGACTGCTCGTGGACCGGGCCGGGCGTGTTCCCGAAGTGGGCGAGGTCCTCGAGCTCGGCAACCTCCGTCTCACCGTTCGCGAGGCCGACGAGACGCGAATCGTGACCGTCGAGATCAAAGTCGACACGAGCGACACGAGCGACGCAGGCGTCGCCTCCCCGTGAGGCCCGATGGCTCCTGACCCAATCGGCGCTCTTGGCCCCTGGCTTGCGACCCTCGGCAATCGGGTCTTTCGCAAGGCAAAAATGCTCCGCGGAGAGCCTCCGGACGAGCCACGGTTCGTCCCCTTCGGTCTCGAGATCGCGGGTCAGAACGAGCCTTTCGAGGCGGATTTTCTGGGCATCTTCTATCCGTCGCCGTCCGAAGCCAAAGACGCACGGTCCATGGCCGCGGCCCTACCCGAAGCGGACGAGCTCCCGCGAGGGGCGCACGTGGTGGTCCCCGATCACGCTCGTCAGGGGGACGGGTTCCTAGCGAAGCTTTTGCCCCGGCGACGCATTGCACCCGAAGACGCATGCGCCGCATTTCTCGCTCGCGGCTACGTGGGCATCGCGCGCGGACCGTGCCCGCGGGGCTCCGGGATGCTCGTCGCGGCGCGTGTCAGCCCTTCCCAGGAAGGCGTTTCACGTCCGGTGTGAACGCGTCCACGATCCACCTCGTGGCATTGGGGAAGTGGCGCGCCATCCCATAAACCCTCGGGTAGACGACGCGCGGCCGTCTTTTGTCGACCGCGGCCAGGACGAGCCGGGCGAGCTCTTCGGCGGTTCCGGTCGGGGTGTTTTCGACGGCGTTCGATGCGACGTATTTCTCGCGGGCGGCCGACTCCATGGCGCTCTTCACGGGCCCGGGATAGACCGTCACGACGTGCACGCCGTGCCGCTTCACTTCGCCCCGAAGACCTTCGGAAGCCGCAGCCAGCGCCCCCTTCGAGGCGTTGTAGAAGAACATCCCTGGAGTAGGAGCGATGGCCGCCATCGACGCAACGTCGACGATCGTCCCGCGACGACGCTCGATCATTTCCGGAAGGACCAGTGTCGTCAGTCGCATCGGAGTGTGAACGTTGAGCTCGAGGAGCGCGCGACCGGCCTCGAAATCGCTGGCTTCGGTGGGGCCGACGATTTGCACGCCCGCGTTGTTCACGAGGACGTCGATCGGCCCGTGGGCTGCTCTGGCCGCCTCGACGAGGCCCGATGCGTTCTCGGACTTGCCGAGGTCCACGGCGTGCACGAAGGCACGCGGGCCATACTCTTTCGCGAGAGCCTCGAGGAGTCCGACTCGACGTGCCGCCAAGGTCACGCGGTCCCCTCGCGCCAAGAAGGCCCTCGCGAGCGCTTCCCCGATGCCACTCGAGGCTCCGGTGACGACGACGTGCGCGCCCGTTCCGAGCGACTCGGTCATGGGTTGCTCCGTTCGGTCGGTCGCCCTGAACGGCGCGTGCGATGCCTTTGCATGTTCATGGTGATTCCTCGCTCAAGGGACGAGCAGCACTTTGCCGCGCGCCTTTCGATCGTGAAGATAGTGATGCGCCTTCGGGCATACTCGAAGGAAAACGACCGATCGACGTAGGGAGCGATCTCCGCGCGAACCTCGCCGGGCTTTGGCTTCGGATCGGCGCCTCGCAGATTTGAAGGACTTCGGGGGGACCGGCCTTGGTGATCCAAACTTGGCGCATCGCGGACGATGCCAAGGGCGCGCGATGGACGAGGAAAGAAAGCGCGCGATGGGCATCGAACTGGGCTCGAAACGAAATGAGCACCGCCGCCAGAGCGGGGCTCGTGGCGGCGGGGCGCGAGACTCGAGCGAGTAAAACGCGGCTACTTGTTGTCGGCGATCTTGTTCAGCGACGCAACGAGCTTGTCCGCGCGGGCGAGGAGACCTTCTTTGGTCTCGGTCACCATGTTCGGATCGGCCTTGTCGCCATTCACTTCGTTCGCCACCTTCGCGAGCTGGGAAACGAGCTGAGCGACTTTGCCGCTGACCTCGCTCGGGAAGTTCTTCGAGATGGACGCGGGAGCGATGTAGAGCGCGCCGACCTTGGAAAGATCGCCGCCCGTGTACTTGGGCACTTCGACCTTGGCGCCGCCGCCGGTGACGTCGATCGCCTTGAATTTGTCGGGCAGCGAGATGTTGTCCGGTTTGATCGGCAGCGGCGCATCGAGGGGCGCGAGGATGCCGTAGTAGTTCTTCGACGGGTCCTGACGTCCGAGGAGCACGACGTAGTTGATCGTCGGGCTGGCGGCCTGGGTGAAGCCCTCGGTGATGGGCTTCTGGAGGGAGTTCAGGAGGTTGATGATCGCGAGCTTGCGATCGTTGAGCGACTGAACCGCCGTGATGTACTCGATGAGGCCGCTCGACGTTTCGGTCGAGAAGCCCGAGAAGCGCACGCCGGCGAGCTTGCCGCCATCGAAGTCGACGTTCATTCCACCGAGCTCACCCGCGAGCTTCTCGGGGAACTTCTTGTCGGCGAGGAGCGCTTTCTTTCCCTCGTCGAGCTTCTTGGCGATTTTCTCCAAGGTTTCCTTGGTCTTGGCCACGTCGCCGGCGAGGCTTTTGGCGTCGCCTTGAGCCTTCTTTCGGCCCGAGCTGGCTTCTCCGCTCATGCCGGCCACGTAGCCGACGAGGCCGAAGATCACGGCGACGACACCGCCGATGACCATGCCTTTGCGAAGCGCGCCTTTGGCGGCCTCTTGAACCGCGGCTTCGTCGACCTCGATCCGCTGGGGTTGCGGCGGGGGCGGCGGGTCCGGCGCGCGGTACGGCGTAGCCGCCTGCATGAGGGGATTGGAGGGATCGAGTGCGGGCTTTGCGCCCGGCGGTACGAAACCAGGGGGCGGACCAATGGGCGTACCAGGCAACGGCGCAGAACCGGGCGCGCTCGGCGCAGGCATGGCCACCGCGGAGCTGGGTACGGGGACAGGAATCGCCCCGGAATTGGCGGCGGGGGCTGCTCCGCCTGCGGCGGACTTGCCGAGTCGAGCCTTGAGGTCGATCTTCGGCTTCTTCTCTTCGGCCATCGGTTCTCCGTGTGCGCCTACCGTGGCGCTTTTGCGCGG
>JAYUKI010000759.1:0-12393 GCA_043764595.1 Myxococcales bacterium
CTTCGGGCTCGTCCACCACGTTCGGGCTCGGTCTCTTGGTGGTCGCCGGCGCCGTCGTGCTCCGCCGACGGAGTCGTCGTGGTCCGGCCGCCTGAGCGCCTTCGAGGCTGAGGATTTGGCCCAACCTCGTGGCCCTCCGCACAATGCGACGTTGGATGCTCGCTCCCGGGTGAAGTCCACGCAAGAGGCCACGAAGATCATGCCGAACGTCGAATCCCACGAGCAAGCGCCCACGGAATCCATGCCGATCGTCGATCTCGGCCCGGCCGAGCCTCCCATCGATCTCGAGACCTTGGTGGGTGCGCTTTGGTCCGACGGCGGCACGGTCCCTTTTGCGATTGCTTCGGCGATAGCCATCGCCGCCGCAGATCTCGTGCGACGTGACCGCGCGACCGCGACCGCCATCGACCTCTGCCTCGAAGCGCTCGGCCTCACCTCCACCGGAGAGCTTCGCTCGCTGCGAAAGGGCGACGGGGGCTCGGATCCGCTGACCGACGTGGGCATGCTCCTCTGGGAGCTCCTCGTCGGCCGCCGGTTTCATCACGACGATCTTCGCTCGAACGGCGACCTCCACTCGCTCGTGGCCACGTGCACGCGCGAGCGAATCGGTGCGCCACTCGGCAGCCTCGAACGACGCGCCCTCTCCGACATGGAACCGCTCGTGGGACGCGCCATCTCCAAGACCAACACGGCCCGATTCACGTCGCTCGGCTCGTTCGTGCGCGCACTCGATGCCGTGATTCGCCCGGCAAGCCCGCTCCGTGTGGCCGAGTGGATGCGGGTCGTCGTAGGGCCACGCACCCGCGCCCCACTCGTCACGCCGTCGCCCCCCGCGGTTCGTCCGCAAGGGAGCAAACCGCGCAAACCAGGCGCGGCTCGGTCGAATCGGCCGATGTCCGACACCTCCGCGCTGTCCCTCCTCGAAGACCTCGCCGCAGCCTCACGCCCGCTCTCCCCGAGCGAGCTTTTGCACACGACGCGGACGGTCGCCGTCGAGCCCCCGTGGTGGAACGTCTCCGAACCGCGCCCCTGAAACCGGTGCGGCGCTAGAGCGCACGCGACGACACGGCACACGCTCTACGTGCATGATGCACGCGAGCCAAAGCAACCGCGGCCCGGAGCCAAGCGAGCCACTCGCCGAGTGGGTGCGCCCGTCGGTGGTCGGATCGCAGTCCTCGGGCATCGCGGTGTTCGTGTCAGGCCGCCAAGACCAACGCCGGCACGAGCCCCTCCACGAGGCTCCTGTGCGTCGCCGCGTTGGGCATGCCGGCCATCCGCACGACATCGTTGCACGGCTGCACGTCCGCCGCAGCGAGCAGCACGGCAATCTCTTCATGGCGTGCGCGTTCCACCTGGGCGCGCTCGGCGGGCGAGAGGCGCTCGTCGAGCCAGGAGGCGATATCCCACGAGAGCTCCGCGTGCTCGAGCTCTTCGTCGCGAATGCGCGTGAAGGCGGCGCGAATGCGCGGACACTCGGCGTGCGCGGCCTGATGGGCGACCACCAGCGCGCCGTACGTTTCGCGTACACAGCCCTCGCGCATGTTCTCGAGAGCGAACGAGAGCAGCGACGGCGCCTCGCTTGTCGAACCGACCGAAGGCTCCATAGGCTTACCGCCGTGGTGGAGCGCGAGGGCTCGCGTAGCGGCCGCGTGACGAACCTCGTCTTCGCGCGCCTTCGCTGCCCGACCCACGAGCTCGGCGGGCGCACCGAAACGACGAAGGTGCTCGATGAGCTCGTCGAATGCCAGGACCGCGGCCGCCTCCATATGTGCAATCTCCATGAAATGCGCGCAGAGTGAGCCGAGCCAGTTCGAGCGGCTCTCGAGGAGACCTCGAGGCCGCCGTCCTTCCACGCACACATCGGAAGCCGTCTCCAAGACGGTCGAAGAGACCTGGGTAACCCTTCCGTCTCGCGTGACACGTTGGATCGTCTCGGACTTGTTGCCACAGCTCGCCGCGATCGACTTCACCAGGAACGCATCCCCCTCCGCCGTGGCATTGGGTGCCGAGCAGACCACGCCCGAAGTGACCGCCAACTTGACGAGGGCGACCCCCTCTTCAATCGTGTCGATAGGCGCAACGGCCTTCCCGAGTGCGGCCACGTCTTCGACCAAGAAGACCTCGTCTCCCCGCGTGGCGACTCCGTACTCGGGCGAGGGCTGAAAATTGCCGCTTCCCAGCCGCCACCCCGAGACCGATACGGTCGCCGTCACCTTGGCGCGACACGCCGCCTGGTCGGACGCACGCTTGCACGTCTGGCCGACGGTCGAAAGAACCTCGAACGTGGTGCTCGAGCTCACCACGCGAAACTCGATTCCGTCCACGTCCGGTGCGAGCGTGAGCGACTGATACCGATTGGTGCCCGACGAAGGGCATGCCACCTGCGACGCCATGGTGGTCCCGTCGGACGAAGAGCACGCCGCCAAGGTGGTAGACGCAGCGATCAGGGAGGGAATCAAACGACGAAGGTCGGGCCGAAGGATCATGCCCGAGCGTTCGCAAGCTCCGGACCATGGGTGCTTTCCCTTCCTTTAGCGACCTTTCGCCGTCTCGCCGTTCGATCGGGCACGCCTTGGCACACCCGAACCGACAACGACCGCAGCCGAATCCCGTGATGCGCATGGAAGAGGTTGCCGTAGGGACGGCCAAGCTTGTCACGAGCGCGCGTTCCATGTGGACTCTCCCTGAGCACGCGGACGTACAAGCGCTGCGGGGGCACATGGGCACGGCGAAGACGACAAAGAAGACGACAGAGAAGACCTTGGCGACTCCACATGCTCCCCATGCGGTGGCCCAGCTCGACGGCGCAGTAGCCGAGAGGTGCCGCGTGTTGGCGGAGCGCCTCGATGCGCTCGAGACCGCTGCTCGTGGCTCACGGGTGGTGTTCGGGTCGACCCAGCACGAGTGGAAGCGTGGCGCGCCCCTCGACGCTTCGGCGCTCGAGAGGCTCGAGACGCGGCTCCACGGCCGCCTCCCCGACGAAGCGCGGGTTTGGCTCTCGACGGTGTCGTCGTCCGGCTCGGGACCGAATTACGGATTGCTCGTCCCATTGGTACGGAAGGGAGGCTCGCCAGCGCGGCCCTTCTTGTCCTCCAAGAAAACCGGCGCGGCCCCGTTCGACGGCTGTCTCGTTCTCGCGGACGAGGGGTGCGGGATGGCCTCGGTGCTCGTGCTGAATGGCAAGAACCGAGGCCAGGTCTGGAGCGTCGCCCACAACGGTTCGCGGCAGCGTCGCGCATCGGACTTCCTGTCGTGGATAGAAGACTGGTGGGTACGGGCGGCCGTGGAGTGGTGCGGCGCGCGTCTCTTCGGCGCGGTGGCGGCCGGTGCTGTTCCTCGGGTCGTTGGGTTCCTCGAGCCGCTGCTGGATGCAGCGCTCGCGAGCGCCGGAGAGAATGCCAGCAACGACGCGCTGCTTGCCTCGTGCTGGATGCGGGCCGCTGCCGGCCGCTTCGACGAAGCCGAGATCCTGGCCGAGCGGGCGGCAGCCACCTTCGTCGACGCGAACGCCACGAGTGATCCGAAACACGTCGCAAAGCAGGAAATGGAGCGAAAGGCTCGCCACCACCTCTATCAGTCGAGGCTCCTGCGCCTCTCGGGAAAGAAGCCTGAGGCGCGCCGTGAAGCCGAAGCGGGGCTCGCCCTCGAACGAACCTGGGCCTCCACGCGCGACGAGCTCGCAGCCGAGCGCGACGTCTGCTGAGTGTTTCGAGATCCCCTGAGCTTCGGGCCGACTCCGCACGAGCGCCACGAGTCCGCCGATGCCGACAAGGAGCATGTCCCACTGGGCATCCCACACGTCGCCTTGGCTCCCGAGGAAGGGCGGCCCCTTGATAGTCGCAATAGGCTGGCGCCGGTGCGAATGGCGAGGTCCTCGGGAGCGATCGCCGAGAAGTAGGCGTCGACGTAGCTCCGCCGAAACGGCATTTTTTGGCAGTTTGCGCGTCCCTCGGTCGACGCCGGTTCGGACGGAGCCGGCGTGGCCGAATCGTGGGTGGGCGCGGCCAGCGAGGCCGCCGGATTCGGACGGCCAAGAAGTTCACCGTGGTGAGAACCTTCACTCAGCGTAAACATAGTTCGATGCTTCGAGCTCTTGCCCTTCTCGCGATGACGCTGGCTCCCCTCATGGCGTGCCGCCAGGAGACGGTGCCAGGGGACAGCGACGGGCGACCTTTCGCGGACGGAGGCGCGCCGGAGACCTCGGTCGACGCGGCCGTGGCGCCCCTCGGCAATGCGTGCCCTCCGCCCAAGCGGCTCGGACCGGCGGACGTCCCGCCGGGCTACCTCGCGCCGGTGAAGGTGACCATTGCCGGTGTTGCCGACGGAGACTCCGGCCGTTACAACTTTCCGAGCGCCGAGAACCAAGGCGTCCGCATGCTCTTCGTCAACACCGAAGAGTCCTTCGGCGCGGAGATGACCGCATTCGGCGTTCAGACGAAGGCCATCGTCATCCAATGGATAAACGACGCCAAAGAGATCCAGATCGCCGTGCGTGAGTCTTTCAAAGGCTCCAAGAAGCCCGACAACGATCCGTTCGATCGTTGGCTCTCGCTGATGTTCCTCGACGGCGAGCTGCTCCAGTCCCGGCTCGTGCGCGAGGGGCTCACGGCGTACTACACGGCCTTCGGGTGCGCGACGGACCCAATCCACGAGGCGCTCCTCCACGCCGAGGCTGAGGCAAACACGAACAAGCGAGGCATCTGGGGTCCGGGACCGCACAACGACTACCGCGTGACGCTTGACGAGTGGATCGGCACCCGCACCTGCCGCCCGAACCCCTTCAAAGGGCCTTATTGCAACTGAGCTCGGCTCGGACCTTCCACGCTTCTACGTGGTGAATACCGAGCGCCGATCATGGCCGCGTTCTTTTGCTCCGAGGTCGCGGGTCGCGACCGACGTGCACCTTGCTCGCGGCGGGTAGAATCTACATTGGCTCGCGCGGCCGCTCACCGCCCGTCGTGTTCACCGGCCGAGGTCGCGCGTTCGATGATAGACACGGGGAGTGCGCCGCGCCCTGCTGCCACTCTCGATTTCGCTCGCCTTCTCGACTGGGAGCGCGGCGCTCGCGGATCAGGCTCCGCCGCTCACGCTCCGCTGGTCCGTGCCCGACGGCGACGATTGTCCCGATCGGGCCGCCCTCGAGCGCGAGATCGGGCGCATGCTCGGACCCGACGACGGGCTCCGCAAAGCCGTCACGGCCGAAGCGAACGTCGTGCGCCGATCGAGCCGTGATTTCAGGGTTTCCTTGATCGTGGCGACCGACGAGACCCGCTCGACCCGATCGTTCAAAGCGACGAGCTGCCGAGAAGCGAGCGAGGCCTCGGCTCTAATCGTCGCCCTCGCCATCGACTCGCGCGCCAAAGCTCCGGAGTCGCCCGCGAGCGAGCCATCGACCGAGCCTGCGCCTCCGAGCGTCCCGGCAGCGGCGCTTCCTCCCGCCCGCGCGAACCCCGTCCGACCGCTCGCGACCGCGGCGCGTGAGGCGCCACCCGCCGAGCCTACGCGAGAGCATGGACGCGGCTCGCTAGGCGTCGCGGTTTCGGGCAGGCTCGTGTCGGGTATGCAGCCCGGCGTGGCGGTCGGGGTCGAGGCGGGGCTCGTCGGCACGTGGGGCGCTTGGCGAGTGGAGGCCCTCTTCGCTTTCTCGCCGTCCACGCGCGCCGAGCTCTCGGAGAGCCCGAACAAAGGCGGTGACGTTTCTTCGTTCGGCTTGGGCGGGCGTGGATGCCACCTCTTTTCGCTCGGCACGCGCGTTGGGCTCGGCCCCTGTGTGTCGGCCGGTTTCCTACGGGCCACGGGCACTGCCTTCGGTACTGAGCGTGCGACGAGTGGCTCGGCCACGTGGGGAGCGCTCGCCGGGGAGGCCATGGCCAGGGTCGCGCTGAGCCCGCGTTTCGCCTTGAGAGGCACGGTCGGGCCTACCGTGGCGCTCGATCGTCCGACCTTCGTGATCGAGACTGGAAGCGGAAAAATTCCGGTATTTCGCCCGGACGCGCTCAGTCTCTCCGCCCATGTCGGCCTCGAGGCGCGTTTTTTTTGACGGATCTCGGGCGGCGGAGTCACACACGAGTCGAGCGATGATGCGCCCCTCGGAAACGAAGGAAGCGGTCGGCCCCGTGCTCTTGACGGCCCGACCGACCTTCGACGACGTCTACGACGAACACTTCGCGTTCGTGTGGAGAAGCGCGCGTGCTCTTGGAGTGCCGGATCATGCGGTGGACGACGTTGCGCAGGAGATCTTCGTGACCGTGCACGCGCACCTCGACGACTTCGAGGGACGCTCGTCGCTTCGCACCTGGATTTACGGCATCGCGCGCAACGTAGTGCGTGGACACCGGCGGGCCGGAAGGAAACACGACCGCGGCGGCTCACCGAACGAAGCCCCCGTCGATCCCGACTCGCTCGTCGATCCGCGGGAGAAAGACCCGGAGAATCGCGCGGCGCGTGCTCAAGCCGCGAGGGTCTTGGTCGCGCTGCTCGACACGCTCGACGACGACAAGCGAGAGGTCTTCGTGTTGGCCGAGCTCGAGCAGCTCACCGTGCCGGAGATTGCGGACATGCTCGAGGAGAAACCGAACACGGTCTACTCGCGCCTCCGCCTGGCGCGAGAGGCCTTCGCGGCTGCAGCAGAGCGACATCGCGCGCGCGATACTTGGAGGTCGAAATGAGCCTGTTTCCCCACGATCGAGCGTTGCTCGAGGCCGGGCGTGAGGGTCTTGAGCCTTCGCTCGACGACCGAAAGCGATTGCGTGGCGCCATTGCCGCGCAGATTGGGATTGCCGCGACCATCTCCGCGGCTTCGGCCGGGGCCACGGCCACCTCCTCGGCAGCAGCGACGGTCGCGACCACCGGCGCCACCGTGGCCTCGGGCTCCGGGGCCGCGGCGGCCGGGGCCACTGTCGTCACGGTCATGAAGGGCCTCGCCGTGCTCGTGCTGCTCGCCGGAGCAGGAACCCTCGGCTATCGCTCGATGCACTCGCCCGTGACCCCTACGGGAGTCTCGCACCCGGCTGCGGTGGCGCCGCCTCCTTCGGCAGTCGTGCCGCCGGCCGTGAACACGGTCGAGAAATCCACCCCCGTTCCCGTGGCAGAAGAGCCTGCGGCCTGGCCCATGAGCGCTTCGTCCGTCGTTGTGTCGGGCTCGGTCGCGGCTCGAGCTCCCACGCCGAGCGCGAAATCCCCGTTCACGGAAGCTCCGGCCGGCGCGCTCTCGCAAGAGACGCACCTGGTCGCCGATGCACGCGCGGCCCTGCGGTCGGGAGACGCCTCTCGCGCGCTCACGCTGCTCGAAGAGCATGCGCGGCGCTTTCCCGGGGGAGTCCTCTCCGAAGAGCGGGACGCCGAGCGTGTGGCTGCTCTTTGTGCGGCGGGCCGTGGAAATGAAGCCCACACGCGAGCGGCTCGCTTCTCACGCGACTATCCTCGCTCGGCTCTGGGCGCGAAGGTTCGAGCGGCATGTCCGACTCGGTAGCCGAGCTCGCACGATTTTTTGACGGAACCTGTCGCAACTCGACACTCCCCTTCGAGACGTGCGCGGCACCCCTCGGCTCGGACTACCGGCGCGAGGCTACCGTTGCGCACAGTGCACAGCCCTTCCATCGTCCCTTGTTCAGGCTCGCGCGTGCGTGAGCCTCGGAGCTCAACTATGTCCAAGATTGCCTTTGCTTCGGTCGCTCTGATTGCCCTTGTTCCGCTGTTCACCCAAGCGTGCGGTGGGACCAACGACGTCACCATCGGAGAAGACGGCACCTCGCGATCCGATGCCGCGGCGACCACGTCCCCCACACAGACGTCGCCTACGGGCTCGACGACCACACCTCCCGAACCGCAAGACGCGAGCCCCCCTCCGGTTCCGCAAGACGCGGCTCCCGACGCCCCCGTGTGCCCCACCTATTATCGAGACGAAGACGCGGACGGATTCGGCGGCGCCACCAAGCAGGTCACGTGCACCCCTCCAGGGGCAGGCTGGGTCGACAAGGCCGGCGATTGCAACGACACCAACAAAGACGTCTTTCCGGGACAAACCTTGTTCTTCGGATTGCCGATCGGGGGCGGCGGCGCCGGGACCACGGCCTCATTCGACTACGATTGCAGCACCAAAGAAGAAGCGGGCCCCTCGCTTCCCAAGGCGGGCACCTGCACGGTGGCCGTGGGCGGATGTTCGGGCGCGGGCTACTTGCCCGCAGAGCCTGCGCGTCCCGTCTCGGCGAACATCGATCCGTATTGTGGAAGCGCGCGCTACCGCTTCTGCCGCTTTGTGGGTGGGCAGTGCGTTCCGGCCGACGGCCAGACGGACAAAGCCTACGACTGCCACTGAGTCGGCGGTTCGTCGACGCCTATCGCCTATCTACGCGAGGCTCGCACGGAAGCACTCTGCACGCGTTTTCGTGATTGGCAGTCGCGACAGCTTCGACCTCGTGGCCGTTCGTCCAAGCGACGACGCAACGCTGGCGCGTTGGAGGTTCGAGGCCAAAACAGCGTTCCACCGCGTCCTGGTGTCTCTCGAGAGCCCATGTCTGGGGGGGCTCGCGTTCTGCCTGGGACGTGTGCCCTGCCGCGCGAACCCGATCACGAGCCGAGCGAAAAATGCACTCCACGCAACGCTTCCGGGCGCCTCGGCTTCACGAGAATCTCGAGGCTTCGTGTGCCGACGTCGTCTCGGCGAAACCAAAACGACGGATAAAAGACCCCGGAAGGAAAGAGGGAGATCGGAAGCTTCGACTCGGCATCGCGCAGGTTCACAAACCTCGCTTTTCGGTCTTTGGCCGACAAAGGCCCGTTGCCGAAACCGGCCATCGCGAGGCCCATGGCCAGGGGAGCGGCAGCGCTGGTCCCCGAGAACGGAACGAGAAACCCTTCGGGAGCAGGTGTGTTGACCCATTTCCCGGGGGCGTAGACATCCACGCACGGCCCACGGTCGCTGAAGCTGCTCGGCACCCGGTCCGCATCGTAAGCCCCGACAATCACGTCCGCCGAATCGGGCCCATGCGAGGGCCCGAACGACGTGCAGTAGAGGGTATCCTCTGGACCACTGGACACGGCCCCCGTGTTCCCCGCCGACTTGAACGACAACACGTCTTGTCCTGCGAAATACTTCGGGCCGCGTTCCGCATCCGCGCGCTTCGAAAGCTCATTGTTCGCGACGTAGTAGGCCTTCCAAGGAAGATTCGGGCAGTCGGCCTCCCTGTCTCGACGCGACGGGTATCCGAAGCTCCGGTTTTCGTAGCGAACGTGGAACCTCGCCCGGAGTGCGTCGAGCTCTTCGTCGAGGCGCGCCACCGGACGCGCCAAATAGGCCTTGAGGACATCCGGGTCCTTGTAGAGGCGCATCTCCAGCTCGAGGGACTCGGCAGTCGGACAGGTCCGATTCTTCCAGGCGACGAAGTCGAACGCGCGGTCGACCAGGACAAATTGCGCATTGGGCGAAGCCACTGCGACGGCCAGGCCCAGGACCGAAGTCCCGTGGTAGTCGTAGCGGTCTTCGCCGAAAAGCACGTCGGAGAAACGTTCGTACTCCGGAAACGTGCCCTCGCTGACGCTCCCACGCCGCATAAGGTCGTTCCATTCGTCCCGGTACGAGCCGAGCGCGGAGAGCCACGCGCTCTTCTTTAGCGTGATCTTGCGCTCCAAATGGCAGGACTCGTTTCGGCGCCCATAGTTGGCAATCGTACTGGCCTTGACCTCTTCGTAGGACGGCACACCATCGTCGGGCGGGGGCTTGTCGCAGACGATCGAATAGGCCCCGGCGATTCGACCTTTGAATTCCGCGACCTCAACGTCGAATCCCGAGTCCATCACCAGGGCAACTGGCACGTCCGGCGGCGGAACACGATCGGGAAGCGAGGTGGTCGTCACGACCTCTGCGCCCACCCCGGCTCCGATGGGCAACGGCCCACGAATGTCCGGAGGACCGCTCGAGCAGGCCACGGACGTCGCAAGGGATGCGAGCGCGAAGGGGAAGAGCAGACGGACCCGCGGAAGGAATGGCACGGAGTGAGCCTAGCGCTTTCACTCCACACCGTGGCTCCAATTGGAGCCCGGCCAAAAGGAATCCGTGGACCCATAGATTGGCGGGCCTTGCTCGATCGGGGGCGTTGCCGTGCCTCGGGCGATTCCACGGCGGGGACAGGGCGCCTCGTCAGCTGGACACAGTTTGCGCGGCACAAAAGCGGGGCCGGTTCGCCCCGACGGTGTCGCCGCGACTTCCGCTCGGTGCGTTCGGCATCGAGCGAAGGTCCCAACCGGTCCTCGCCGTCCCTGCGGAACATGATGCGAAAACCATCGCACCGGCGTGTCTCGCGGTCTTTGTTGGATCGAGGTTCACAACCGGGCGGATGTCGCGGGCTGTCCAGAACCTCACTCCGTACTTCGGATTCGAAGCGAACGTCCTCGGCCACGGGTTCGAAAGGTACGATCGCGCGCCGTGGAGCGCGCCGAGAACGATCGCCCGCAGCAAGATGGGTGTGTCCGAGGAGCACTCTGCGAGCAGTGCTTCTTGGATCCGTCAGAGTTGGACTAGCGTGCGGTGATGGTACGCGAGCTGCCTGGTCTCTTCGTCGTGACCGGACTTCTGCTCACGCTCCTCGTGGCGTGCAAGCGCGAGCCGGCCGCGGGGGATGCCGGGGCTCCGAGCCCTCCGTCGGCGCGCGTTCCCGCTCCGAACAGCCCGCTCGCGCGCGAGCTCGGAACCGACGACGCCGGTCGCGGCGAGTACCGCGCCTACGACGACGGACCGTGGTGCGGCTTTTCCCCGCGCGTCGACCGCAAGCTCTCCCTCGGGACGTCGTACGAGGCCGAGGACACGTCGTACGCGTTCTTCGAGACCGAACACGCGCCGCCCGACGGACCGCGCGACGGTGCGCAGAAGACCATGCTCGAGCTGTCGCTCCGGGCGCCGAGCCGGGTGGTGGCCTCGGCCCGTATCCGCATCGAGCTGTCGCTCGCGAACCGCAGCCCGAACCCGCTGGTTTTCTCCAAGGCGATAGACGGGAGCTTCGAACACTGGCGGTCGCCCTTCACGGATCTCTATGCGCGAGACGAGAAGAGCGGCCGCACGTACCGATGGACCCACGGCGCAGACTTCGGGCGCTGCGGAAACCTCGACCCCCGCAAGAAGGACGACATCGTTCGGCTTCCCCCAGGCGCGAAGAAGTCGGAGCCCTTCGGACGCGAGATCGGCCCCGCGATCGCGAGACCGGGCCGCTACACGCTGTGGATGGTCTACGCCTCGTGCGCTGGCGCCGAGCGCAAACCGGACCCGGGCGAGGAGCCCGTCCCGCCCGATCTCTTCGACGGCACGATCGCCAGCAACGGGATCCAAGTCGAGGTGACCGCAGCGCCGTGAGATTGGTGCTCCCCGAGGCACGCGATCCGCCGCCCATTGCGTTGCCATCCGCGCGATGACGATGCGTGTGCAGCCTCTGGCGAGCCTTCCGCTCCACGCGCTGGTCGCGTTTGGCTCGAACACGAAGATCGTCCTCCGCGCATCCACGCCATTCCTGTTGCAGAGTCCGTCGCCATGAGTACCCTCGATGTCCGAAAGGCGTCTCCGCGCCACTCTCGAATGGTCGAGGGCTCGGGCTCGCTTCTCCTTCGAGCCGGCTTGTCCCGGACTTCAGCGAGCGCGACGCCTTGTCTGCGTCGCCGATGACAAGTCAGTCTAAATCAGCGGGACTTGATCGAAGATCATGACCCGTGATTTCGTGCAGCCGACGGGAAAATGGCGAATGCGTCGTCGCGCTGGTGACGGATACGACCTCGAGCTGCTCTTAGCGCGAGAGCGCACCTTCCTTTGCGCCTCGTTCGCGCCGGCCCTCGTCGGCTCGACCGCGTACCTGCGGAGCGCAAGCGAATCAAGCAATTCTTCCAAAGCTGGTAGAAGGCGGGACGGCAGAGCCCCCGCATGTGCTCTCCCCAGCAGGAGGTCCTGCACATCGGGAGAAGTGGATCGCGCATCACCGAGGCCTAGTGCGCCTCCGATCCTCGAGGACGGTGCGTCTCGCGACCCGTCTGCTGGCTCCGAGAATGAATATCGGGAACGGGTACGGGAACGGGGGAGCTTGCGACACCTGAAGCCAAGTCGCTGCTCGAGGGGATGGGGATCAAGCTCGCGACGCGCGGGCTCCACGAACGCCGGGAACGGGATCGGGATCGGGATCGGGATCGGGAACGCTTGCGACACCTGAAGCCAAGTCGCTACTCGAGGGGATCGGGATCAAGCTCCATGAACGCCGGGAACGGGATCGGGATCGGGAACGGGCTCAGTGCCACCCGAGACCCTGCTATAAGCCGGCCGATGAGCTCTGCGAAGATCGGTTTCGTCGGTGGCGGAAACATGGCCGAGGCCCTCGTGCGCGGCTTGCTCCACTCGAAAGTAAAGTCGCCTGACGACAT
>JAYUKI010000760.1:0-1037 GCA_043764595.1 Myxococcales bacterium
TCGCCACGATCGTGAAGCATCCGCCGGTCCCACGTTTTTAGCGCGTTTGCGAGCGCCTCGAGGTCGGAGCGGTCCTTGTAGGCCACGAGGCGAGGGTCGGTCTTCGCGGCGCGCATCGCCGCTTCGATCCGCGGGACGAAGGTGTCGGCGAGCACGCTGTGCACGTCGCGCTGGAGCGCCTCGAGGTCCGACGGATCGAGCTTCCCTTTCAACCCGATCTGCGCGCCGAGCCGATCGTGGATATTGCGGTAACGAAACCCGTTTGCGAAGACGGTTCCGAAATAGAAGGGGTCATTCTCGACGTTGCCATCGCGCGTGTGTCCCCACGGGTCGGAGTTCGCGGTCGCCAAGAAGCCACTCGTCGGATCGAGCGCATGGGGAAACCGCGAGGCCGCCAGATCGCCGCGTGTCCACAGAGACTCCCGGTCCGAGCCCGGCAGGATGCGCCAGGGCATGGGATGGGCCCCAGGGGAACCGCGGTCTGGGACTGCCGCGTGCACGTGGTAGAGCAAGTGCTCACGGTCGGCGGCGAGGAAATTTTGCGCGCCGACGCTGAGCAGGTTCGCCGACGCCTCGAACTCGGCCACGTTCTTCGCGCGGTCCATACCCAAGTACGCAGAGAGCTCGAGCGTGGGCCGGAAACCCGTCCAATTGAACAATATCGCATTTCCTGCGATGAGAAACGAACGCGGAAGCGGCAAGACGACCTCGGGCAGAATCACGCCGTAGCCCGGCACGTCGGCGACGTCGATCTCGTCGCGATCGCCCGTGCCGACAGGACCATCCCTGCGGACAAGAAGGGTGTCCTTGCGATGACGAATCGCATGGGGGCCGTCACCGAGCGTGAGCTCGCTTTCGTCGGAGGACATCGTGACGTCCCACATGTCCATCACGTCCGCGAAGTTGGTCGTGGCCGTCCAGCCCACGCGATCGGTATGCCCGAGCTCGACCGCAGGAGTGCCCACGAACGAGAAGCCCGACACCGCTAAACCGCTGTCTGCGCGGAGATCGATAGGGTAAAGGCGCGTCGGGCTCGT
>JAYUKI010000761.1:0-3518 GCA_043764595.1 Myxococcales bacterium
TTGCATGTAGACCACTTCGCCGAAGTAGTCGGCAAAGGCGTTTCGCTGCGCCACGTCTTCCACGCGGTACAAAAGCTCGACCACGTCCCCCGGGAACAAGCGTGGAAAGTGCACGTAATAAACGCGCTGGCTCGTGTACATCGCGATTTGCGGGTTGTCCGCCGGTCCATCGCCGCTCTCGGCGGCTTCGTCCACTTGGCCGTTTTTTCGGTAAACGCGCGCGCCACGGAGCTGAACGGTCTCGCTGTCCGCCTCGAACCCGAACGCGTATTCGCGTCCTTGGGCCGCTGCGGAGTCGGTCAGGGGCTGGAAGACCACTTGGTGGTAACGGCTCGCGAGCCCGTTCGGAAATACCGTGGTGACTTGCATGTCGACCAACGTGCGGCGATCGCGTCCCAGAGCTGGAGCGTCCCTGAGGGCCAGAAACTCCTTCGCCGGGTGCGTGTAGACCTCGTCGGGGCGGGGTTTTTCGGGCTCGCTGTGCGCCACGTACTCGCGCACGTCCTTCTCTTGCGGCTTGAGCTCCAAGACCTTTTTCAGGAGCCTGAGCTGCTCTTCGGTATTGCCCCCGACGGCATACACGTTCGCGAGCGCGCGCATCGCATCGGTGTCCTCCGGGGCGAGCTCGAGGGCCTTCCGGTAAGAGGCAATGGCCTTCGGGCGGTCCCCCAGGGCCACGTACGTGCGTGCCGCTTGGGCCATCATGCCGGCGCTGTCCGGATTTGCAGCGAGCAAGCGATCGACCCAGTGGCCGGCGCCGACGGCATCGCGACGCGCGAGCGCCAAATCGAGCTTTCGTTGGGCAATTTGGGGATCGTCGAAGCGCAATGCCGAATAGCGATCTTCCACGACCTCCGCTTCGCTCGTTCGATTCAAGTCCTCGAGGGCACTCGCGGTCGCACGGAGGAGTGCCACCGATTTCGGCCGCCGCGAGACGGCGCGCTCCAATAGGGCAAGGGCGGTCTCCTTCAGATTCGCTTCGGCATAAAGCTCGACCCGGGCCAAGATCGCTCGAACGTTGTCCGGATCCAGTGCGAGGACCTTGTCGTAATAGGGAATGGCGTCACGAAAGTTCGCGCCGCCACGGGCGTGGGCCGCGCGGGCGAGCAAGACGTCGAGCCTCTCTTCGGGAGTGGCCGTTTTTTTCGCGAGCTCTTCCGCGCGATCCAAAAAGGTAGCGTCTTGGTTTCGCCCTTCGGTGAGGTCGCCTGCAAGCAGGAGTCTCGATACGGTGGGGGTCTTGTCGGCGGCCTTTCGGGCGTGAGCGCGCGCCATGTGCTCGGCGGGGTCGTCGGACGCCGTCAGGAGCAGGTAGCGCGCGTAGGCCTCGAGCATCGCGGGATCGTCGCTCTTCGCGAGGCGTTCGAATGCCGGAATCGGACCTTCGAGGGACCCGCCTTCGGGCTTCGTGCCGTCTTTCTTGAACTTCTGAGCGGCCGCTTCGCCCGAGAGCTGTGTGTCGGTCGATACGCGGATGTTCGGATCGGTCCCACCGTCCGGCGCGCCCACCCGAAGGGAGAAGATGGCTCCGTCCTCGTCGCCGCAGGTCTTCACGGTGAGTCGGTTCTGCCCTTCACGAAGCACGACTTTGGTCGCGAAACGTTCGGCATCGAGCGAGCGGTACTTCGTATCTTCCAGGACCTTTTCGCCATTCCAGAAGATCTTCGTGGCGCCCGCGCTGCCGAGCCACAAAGATACCGTCCGGGCCTTCTGGTCTTTGCGTGCATCATGCACGAACGTGGTGGCGTACACGCACGACTTCTCGCTCGGCCTCACGAGCACACCCGCGTCGAGCCAGCCATAAGGAGCCACGTCGGGAATGGCGCGCCATCGAACGGCCCGCTCTTTCCCGTCGTACGTTCGTCCGGCATTCAGAGGGTCTTTGAGGTCCTCTTCCGGCCCGAACACGCGGTCGTAGCCGGCCTTTCCTTCGTTGTCGAACGGACCCACGATGAGCCATTTTCCGACGTACCCGAGGTCGGCCACCCGCGCACGCGCGCCGTCGAAGTCGCCACGACGGCGCCGCGCATAGGCTCCGAGCAGTCCGGCGTACACGCGTCCGGGAGGAGTAAGCGCGCGGTCTTGCGCGAGGTCGTCGAGCGCCTCGGTCAGCTCCGCGGGATCGCCCTGATCGTACTCCTGCCACAACGTCCGTAGTGCCGCGTAAACGAGCGGCCCTTTGGACGAGCGCGCGGCGTCGCGAAGGCGAGCCAGCTTGGCCAGACGGTCGCCGAGGCGCTCGCCGGTGGCAGCTTCGGAGGTGCTTGAGGAGGCGGTGACCGCGACAGAGCTGGCGAGCACGGCGAGGAGGACGAGCCCAAACGAGCGAGGGGACGCGAGATTCACTCCGAGGTTTTCTGCCCCGAAGTGGCCCCCCGTCAAGGATTTCAGCCTGGATTTCGTTCTGCCGCCGCAGATCGGTCGAAGGATCGCCAAATGCCCGCGGAACAACGAGCGAATCGGGCTCAGGAGAAAGCGCGCGTCCGAAGGTCGCGAGCCCGCCGATTCGTCGGCTCGGACGCCCGTTCGCGACAACTGTCACCGCCCATGTCCGAATGTTTTTCGGAATCGGGCGAGGATTGGTATACGCCAAGGTTCATGATCCGCGGGCTCATCAAGACGATCCGCCCACACCAGTGGGTGAAGAATCTCTTCGTCCTTGCGCCCATGTTCTTCAACAAGGACGTGTTCGTGACGGGGCCGGGGAACGTACCGGCACTGAACCTGCTCGTGACGGGCCGAGCGCTCGTGGCAACGTTCGTGTTTTGTCTGCTTGCGGGCGCCGTCTACACCATCAATGATCTGGTCGACGTCGAGGCCGACCGCATCCACCCGGTGAAGCGCAACCGTCCCATCGCGAGCGGGGACGTCTCGATTCCCGTGGCGCGAGCGATGGCGGCGGGCCTCGTGATCGTCTCGCTCGGCCTGGCCGCCGTCGTCGACGTGCGTTTTGCGGCCGTCGCTTTCGTCTATTTCATCGAGAACCTCGCCTACAGCTTCAAGCTGAAGAAGGTGGCGTTCTTGGACGTGGGCCTCATCGCGTTCGGCTTCGTGCTTCGTGTTTTGGCGGGCGGCTACGCCACCAACACACCCAAGATCTCGACCTACATGATCGCGTGCACCGCCCTCTTGGCCCTCTTTTTGGGCTTCGGAAAGCGCCGTCACGAGCTCGAGGGCGAGCACGCAGGAAAGCAGCGCGCAGCGCTCGAAGCGTACACCAAGACTTCTCTCCACGTGGCTCTCGCCATCACGGGGACCGCCACGGCAGTCACCTACGTGGCCTATACGCTCGATCCCGCGACCCGCACGTTCTTCAATTCGAACTACTTGTGGATGACGGCGCCGTTCACCATCTTCGGCATTTTTCGCTTCCTCATGCTCGTCTCGGGCAAAGCCGGCGGCGGGAAAAAGTCCGAGAGCCCCACCCAAGACATGCTTCGGGACATGCCGTTCGTCTTGAACCTCGTCTTGTGGATGGTGGTGGTGGTCGCGGTGGTCTACCGGCTCCGTCCCGGCAC
>JAYUKI010000762.1:0-12364 GCA_043764595.1 Myxococcales bacterium
CTCCTCAGACTACGGGAGTAGGCTTCCGGTGCGAGCGAATCGGGCAAAAGCCTCGCGTCGGTCTCGACGGAAGCGGACACACCCATTTCGACCGGGCGCTAAGTGACTGCGCTGGAGAATCCAGGAGCCAACATGGCGGCCCATCGCGCGGGGTGCTCGATGCCCTCCGTACGCATTCGCTGATCGGCCGACGCGACGAGAAGAGGACCGTCTCCGCCTCCAAGAAGCTCTCCTCGTCGCCTTCGTGCGCTGGCCGCGTAAAGGTGCATGTCGGCCATGGAAAACCCGGTCTCGGCCCTCGCGAGAGCGAGCGTGGCTCCGGCCTTGTCTCCGCGTTGTGCCGAGATGCCTGCGCGAATCAGCTCGGCGAATGGATCGGCCCAAGCCATGCGTTCGGCTGCGATCACGCGCGCGTCCTTTTCGGCGACCGCGAGCAGCTTTGCCCTCCTTCGAGGTACGGCTTCGGCGGCCGCGAGGGCACAGAATCCGCGCTCGTAGTGCGCCACGATGCGGTTCGCTTGAACGCGCAGGAGGAGGGACGATTCGAGCTCCGAGAAGGCGTGCTCGATTCGGTTCCACGCGGCTTCGGCGAGCCCCGCGTAACGGTCGATGTACGTCTCGGCGAGGAGTGCCACGTAGTGTTGGAGGTGAAAGGCCTTGTGCGACCATCTTGCCATCACCAGCGCCGGTTGCTCGCGGGCCGCCCCGATGTCGTCGGCGGCGAGCTTGACCCACGCGTGGGAGGTCGTGAGGTTCGCCTGTGCGTAGAGATCTCGCCGCTGTTCGGCGGCTTTCAACGTAGCCGGCAGGCGTGAAGCAAGCTCTTGGATCCGGCCCGTGTAGAAGAGCGACCACGACGTGACCATGTCGGTCGTGGCCACTTCCCAGGAGACCCCGCGACACTCTTCGCGGAACATCTTTTCGGCACGCGCGTAAAACGAAAGAGCACGCGTCCATAGTCCTCGGGTGAACGCGTCGCACATTCCCGTCACGAGGAGTGCGAAACCACGGAGGTGCGCGTCGTCGAGGCGTTCGGCGAGGGCCGTCAGATCGGCGGCGAGGCGCTCTGCGCGTGCGCGATTCTTGCCGCCCACGAACGCTGTCGACGTGGTCTCGAACGCGAGCGCGCGACCGATGCGGTATGGATCCCCCGTACGGAGAGCGAGCAAGAGACTGCGAGCGCCGAAGTCCGCACCGCGGATCATGTCGACGCCGTTCAGGCCCACGGTTAGGGCCCAGCACGCATCGATTCGGAGGCGTTCGCGCTCGGAGACCGCCGAGGCGGGCCGTTCGACGAACGCGGTTCCGCGCAGGCGCAGCTCGGCGCGGCGCACGAGGTACGACGCGAGAGCCTTCTGCGGAGACGACGGAAGCCACACGCCGAGCTCGTCGAGGACGGCGCGCAATACCTCGAGACCTTCGTCGATGTGCCCACTGCTCAGGAGCCGCTCGCCAGCGAGCCGACGAAGCTCGAGCCCGCGATTCGGTGCTGCCCCCACGGCAGCGGAGAGGTAGGCCTGCGCGGCCTCCGGGCCTCGGCCAGCATTGGCGAGGGCGTTTCCGCGTCGGCTTTCGAGGCGCGATCGACGTTCGCTCGACAGTCCCTCGCGTTGTGCAGCCGTCGCATAGAGGCGTGCCGCACGATCGAACGCGAGTGCCTGTGCCGCGCGGTCCGCAGCGAGCTCGGCCATGTCACCTGCGCGCGCCGAGTCTCCCGCAAGCTGCCAATGCTCGGCGAGACGTTCGGGGTCGGTCCCACCATATTTTGCTAGTACTATCGCAAGGTTGCGATGTACGTCGGCCCGCGCGGTGACATCCATTCCGGCCACGACGAGCTCTCGGATCCGATCGTGGTACGGCTCGACCTCGTCGCGATCCGAGAGACCACGCGCGCGTACGAGCCGCTGGAACCGGAGCTGCGCGATGGCTGCGCGAGGGTCACGAACGTGTGCTGCGTCTGCCGCGAGGTCCTGAGCGAGAGGGCTTCCAGCGGCGGACACCACGGCGAGAAGTTTTTTTGCGTCGTCTGGCAAACCGCCCACACGACTCTCGAGCAGACGCGAAAGACTCACGTCGGCTTCGTCACCGCGAAGCGCGGAGTGTGCGAGCTCCCCGACGAAATACGGGCTTCCTGCCGACTCTTTCGCGATGGCAGTGGCGGTGCGTTCGAGGGCTTCTTGCGGGACCAGGTCGACGCCGCGGATCCGTTGCTCGCCCGGACGAACCAGGTCGGGCACCGCAGGAGCGGGCAAGCTCTTCGGTTCGACGTCACGGCCCTCGATGAGGAGCTTCAGCGCGAGCTCGAAGGCTTCGCGCTCCGTGAGTGCGACGACATCGACGTGGTGCCGCGCGCCGCGGAACGAGGGGCCGCGGATCTCCGCGAGGAGCGATCGCAACGACTCGCTCCGTTCGACCTCTTCGCTGCGATACCCCAACACGAGCAGGAATCGAGGCGCGTTCGGCGGGCGAAGAAGCTCGACGAGGGCACTCGTCCCGTCGGCGTCGCCCCACTGCAGATCGTCGATGTGGAGCACGACGGTCCGTGTTTTCCCGACCTCCGCGAAGAGCTGCTTTAGCGCCTCGAATCCGCGCCAGCGAAGCTCCTGATCGTCTCGAGCGTGCGCCACGGAGCCCGCTTCGAGGGCGGCCAAGGTAGGAATGCGAAGCAGGGTGGGAAAGAGGCGCGACAACGCGCCGACGTCGTGTGGAACGAGCGCCTCCATCTCGGGGATGGGCAAAAACGAGAGATGATGGCCGAGCGCGTCGACGACGCCGTCGATCGATTTGTACGGTACCGACTCGCGCTCGTAACAGCGCCCGCGAAGGACGAGCACGTCGCGTTCGTGGCGCACGGAATCGAACAATCGCTCCACGAGAGCGCTCTTGCCCATGCCCGAACGACCCGAAATCGTCACGACTACGCAAGCCCCGGAGCGGGCCTCTCCGAACGCTTCGTCGAGCTTGGCGAGCTCTTCTGCGCGACCCACGAACGCGGGCACGTGGGCAGGAACCGAAAACGAGCTAGGAGGTGCTTCGGTCTCGCCAAGGATTCCGAGCACCTCGGTCTCGGTGGGGCGCCGTCTCGGCGTGCGATCGAGCAGACGCAAGCAGAGCTCGACGAGGTCATCGGGCAGCGAGCCACGCACCGCCTTGACGAACGGAAGGTCGTTCGGAGGCGTCGGATCCTCCGTGCGTTTTCGCATGAGCACCTCGAACGGGCGGCCGCGAAACGGCTGAATTCCGGTCAGCGCTTCGTAGAGCATCACGCCCACGCTGTACCAATCCGATGCCGGTCCGAGATCCTCGCCCGCCGCGTGCTCGGGTGACATGTACGCCGGTGTTCCCAGCATCGACGTGCTGAGGTCCTCGTCCTCGGGAAAGCCGCGACTGTTCTGGACGAGACCAAAGTCGAGGATGACGAGCCGTCCGTCCGTCCGAACGAGCACGTTCGAGGGCTTGAGGTCACGGTGGATCTTGCCCGCGTAGTGAAGCGCGCCGAGCCCGCGGGCGAGCTGCAGGAGCGAAGCTCGGAGCTTCGAAACGTCGAGGACGCCGTTCGGGACCGGCGCCGCGAAGGTCTCGTCCGCTCTCAGATCGTCCTCGTCGGCGATGCGCACGCGCGAGATCAGCGGCGTGAGGTCGTCCGGGCAAAGCGCGCTGCGCACGTAACGAAGGAAGTCGACTCCCTCGACGAGCTCCATCGTGAAGAACGGGTCTCCCTCGGGAGACGAAATCAGCTCGTGGAGCTCGACGAGGTTCGGGTGGACGATGTCCGCGAGGGCTCGAAACTCGCGCTTTAGAAGATGCACCTCACTCGGTCCCGTGCGGACGAGCGTCTTGAGCGCGACGTAGCCTCCGCGCTCGCGATCGAGCGCCTCGTACACCACTCCCATCCCCCCGGCGCCGAGACGAGAGCGAATCTCGAACCGGCGCGCGAGCGGGCCGGTCAGAATCGGCAACATCCGGCGAAGATTACCCGTGTGGGAAGCTCCGCGGCAAGACCAAGCGCCGAACCGAAGGCATTCTCAGCGCTTGGCTTTTCCGATCGGCAGTTTGCCGGTGAGGTCAACGAGCTTCGCGTCGTAGTCCTTCTTCAGCTGCGCGATGCGCGCGTCGGCTTGATCGAGTCCGACTTTGGCCTGCTCGGCGAGGCCGTCGATCGACTTCCGCGCGGCAGCGAGCTCTTCTGCGCGCTTCGCGCTGGCTTTTCGGGCCGCTTCCGGGCGCGAGGCGTCCTCCGACTTTGCCTTGTGCTCCGTCACGGCTTCGTCCAGAGTCGTCCGCACGCGCGAGGCTTCGGCGTGCCGTTCGGCGAGCGAGGTCTTCGTCTCCCCGATCGCGACGTTCACGAGGTAGCTCGCATAGGCTGCATCATCGAGGCGCTTGGCGAGCTTCTCCTGCGTGGGCTTGTCGAGTGTCCCCTTCTCGTCTTCAAGGAAGGCCGTGGCTTCGTTGGCGTCGCGGAGCCGTCGTTCCAAGCTCTTGTCGACGCCTTCTTTGACTCCGGCGACGGCCGCGCCCGGCACGCCTTCGGCGTCGTGGCATTTCCCTTTTGCCGCGAAGTCCACGTATCCGAAAACCTTCTTTGCGATCTCGGGCTGCTCCTCGCGGTGAAAGTTGCGCACGATGGCGTCGTTCTTTCGCTCCGCGGCGTACCCCGAGCTCTTTCCGGCGCGGTCGGCCTTCACGAAGAGCCCGCGAACGTCGACGTCCTTGACCCCTGCCAGCTCCGTCGGAACGGCGTCCCAGGACGCCATCACGGCGCGCGCGTCTTGTTCGTTCTGCTGAAGGTCCTTCGCGAGATGGTCGAGCTCGCTCGGGTAGCGAACGGCGTAGCTGGCTTGGTCGGCGGAGCTCGGGACGGTGACCCGAGCCGACCCACCGCACCCGACGACGGTTACGAGGACCAACGGAGTGAAGGCGAGAAGCGTTCGGCGCATGGGCCCAAGGTACACGGCCATCGCCGATGCGTCGTCCTGCGGACGGATTGCCGTGGCACCGGAATAGTCCGCGGTGGCGCCTCCCCGGATCCACTCATGGTGGCTCGAGAGACCGCGCCGAAGTGGGGCGACGAAGGCAGCTGCGTTTTTGTGCCAACAAGATCCTTCGGGTTTTCGAGGGGGTGTCGCGCCAATTGCGCCAAAAGTGGCGCGCCAAAAACGGCGTTCCATGGCGGATTTGTCATGGTAGGTGAGGGTAGGGAAGCCTTGGCTCGGCTCAAGACACTCCATGCACTCCTGGTCAAGGCCCGAAAGCGCGCTCTATACTGATCGCTTACCGTGGGCAACCGAACCAATCTCGAGACGCAGCCGATCAACGACGAGGTCAGAGACCTCGTTGCGGGTGGGCGGGCCCAGGACGAGCACCTCGTCTTGCTGGTCTACCACCGTCATGGTGTCGAGGCGGTTCCGCTCGAGCGCGACAAAGCCATCGTCGTCGGTCGCGAAGCCCCTTCGGACTGCGTGGTCGACGACGCAACGCTGTCCCGTCAGCACGCGAAGTTTTCCCGTTGCGGCGGAGTCGTCGAGGTCGAGGACTTGGGGTCGCGGAACGGAACGTTCATCGCCAACAAGAGCATCTCGAAGGGAGAGGTTCGTGTCGGCATGGAGTGCATGTTGGGAGCCGTCGTCGTGGCGCTCCATGCGCGAGGCGCATCCACCTTTCCGCCACCGGCAGAGCGGCGTTCGGATCGCCGCCGTACGAGCTCCAGCGGCGAGACGTTCGTCGAGAGCGGCGCCATGCGCGAAATTCTCGTGCAACTCGAGCGGGTAGCCAACAGCGCGATCCCCGTTCTGCTGCAAGGCGAGACGGGCACCGGAAAAGAGGTCCTCGCGCGGGCACTCCACGAGCGAGGGAATCGTCGTCGCGGTCGAATGGTGAGCCTGAACTGCGCGGCCATTCCGGCGCCACTCGTGGAGACGACCCTCTTCGGGAACGAACGGGGCGCCTTCACGGGCGCCGACGCTCGCTTGGGCGCATTCGAGGACGCCAACAAGGGCACCCTCCTCCTCGACGAGATCGGCGAGCTGTCAGCGGGCGCTCAAGCCGCGCTTCTCCGCGTCATCGAGACGAACCGGGTGATGCGGGTGGGCTCGACCCGCGAAATTCCGGTCGACGTGCGAATCGTGGCCGCCACCCATCGCGACCTCGAGGCCATGGTCCGTGACGGGCAGTTTCGAGCCGACCTTCTTTACCGCCTGAACGGCATCAACCTGACGATTCCTCCGCTCCGCGCGCGCCGTGAGGAAATTCGGCCCCTCGCGCGCCACTTCTTGCGTCGCGCGAACGAAACGCACGGTCGCCATCTGCGACGCATCGACGAAAAGGCCCTGAAGATGCTCGACGTCTATCAGTGGCCAGGCAATATTCGCGAGCTCCGAAATGCCATCGAGCGAGCCGTCGTGATCGCGCGAGGCGACGACTTGACGCCGGCGGACTTCCCCGAGCGCATCCAGGAAGCGTTCTCGAGCGGTCCCCTCGAAGAGGAACCTTCGTCGAGTGCGCTGAGCGCCAAGGACATCAAAGCCCGAATGCAGGGCTACGAAGGCAAGATGATCGAGGATGCCCTGCGTGCGTCCCACGGCAGTCAGACCGAGGCCGCGCGGAAGCTCGAGATGCCGCTGCGCACCTTCGTTCGCAAGTTGAAGGCCCTGGGCCTGAAGACCTGAGCTGTCCCGAACGGCGTTCGACGCCTGGTTTGGGTGGGGTAGAGCTCGAACGGTGGCGGCCATTCGCGCCACTCGTGGCGTGATGTGCCAATAGTGGCGCGCCAATAGTGGCGTGAATTGGACGGACGGGGCCAAATTCGGCCCTTTTTGTTGGTACGGAATGTGCTTTGGTAGCGGCGCGGAGTGCGGATCTCGACCGATTCCGAAGTGATGCCCCTTTCCTCGGCGCGGAGGACCGTCCTGGTCCTCCGCAGCCATCTCTGACCGCATTTCCAGGGATGGTCCCGATTTCGTCGCAACGGTGTCCGTGGCACCATGGGCACCCATGAGCTCCAAAGCCGTGCGGCCCGTCCTCGCCTGCGTTGCGTCCGCAAACGTGCACCTCGTTCACGACGATGGCACCACCGTACAGGTCGAGAGCAAGTACGCTTCGGAGGTCCGCTCGCGCGCAGCCCAGATCGATAGAAAGTCGTCGTGGAAAAAGGGCGGATCCGGCGCGGCCTTCATGGGAGCCGGGCAAGTGTGGTCGGAGGACCGCGACGAGATGCCCATCATGGCCACCGCCGTCGCGCGAGGTCGTCGGGCGGGGGAAATCCTCTACACGCTTCGCACACCTGCCGTCGGTGGCCTGTTTGCCTTCGATCTGGCCACGCGTGAAGAAGCGCGGGTCTTTCACGGTACGGGCCACGACTTCCAGGGCCTCTCGTCGAGCGAGTACCACACCGTCCTGGCCACCGCGACGATGCAGGGAAAAATGCGGAGAGGCATCACGGTCATGAAGGACGACGGGACCGAGGTCGCTCAAATTACCGAAGGCGACTCGTTCGACGACGATCCGAGCTGGGTCCCGACGCCGCCGAAGGACGGCCGCTGCGTCCACGAGCTCGTCTATTCGTCGGCTGGAATCGGGCGCGACGAGCTGGGCCAGTTCGTCGGCCTCGGCCCGCGAAGCATCGTGCTCCTCGATGCCGAGCTCGGCACCATGAAGACGCTGGTCGAGGACCCTCTGTTCGACTTCTGCAATCCACGAATGACGGCCGACGGAACGCTCTATTGCATACGCCGCCCTTATGTCTCCCCCTTCGAGAAGCCCAAAGCGTCGGCCTCGATCAAAGACGCCGCCCTATTGCCGTTTCGACTCGGTACTGCGGTGTTCAACTACCTCGACTATTTCAGTATGCGCTACAGCGGAAAGCCCCTCGCTTCGTCCGGCTCGACGAAGGACAAGGCTGCCGACGCACGAAGGATGCTCGAGCTCGGGAATCTTGGCCGCGGTGTCGCGCGCGTGGAGCGAGGCCTCACCGATGCGCCTTCGGACCAGCGCGTTCCAGCTTCGTGGGAGCTCGTGAGTATCGCCCCGCGTTCCACACCGAAGGTCGTCGCCCAGCGTGTTGCTGCGTTCGATCTCGGTAGTGGTGGAACCGCGAGCTTTACCGACGGTGAGGCGCTTTTTCGACTGACCGTAGGCGAAGCGCCGAAGAAGCTCGCCGACCTGCCGTACGTGACCGATCTCGCGGCGCTGTGAGCTCCTTCGCGCTCCTTCCTCCGGTCGGGTGGCCTTTTTCACCCGGGAGGTGACGCGCTTGCGCCTTTGCTCTCGGGGTCTTTCTTGCCCACGAAGGTCACGAGCACGGTCCCGAAGAGCACGGCGTTCGAAGCCGCCATGAGCTCGTACCGATATGCGAACCATCTTGACGCCGCGAAGTACGCCAAGAGATAGGCCACGGCGGCGAACGCCAGCCGCGGCGTGACCGCAATGGCCATCATCGCTGCAATCAGGAACCAAATGAACAGGATGAAACGCTGGCTTTCGTCCGGAGGCACGTTGGCGAGCCAAGAGCCCACGTGCACGGCCATTTGGGCAAAAAAGGCGAGCGCCGCGGCGCCCACGATGGATCGGTTCAAGGCGGTCCGCATCATGGAACGACGCACCACCAGGCTTCCGACGGCGACCACTCCGAGCATGGCGGCTGGAATCGGAACGAGCGTTCCATAGTCTGGACTCGGCGCGTAGAAACGCCCGGCCACGAACGGAACCACTACCCAAAGGGCGCCGAGTACGACCAATAGGGTCGCTCGGCCGCGGCGCCCGGCGTTCGGGTCCATTTCGCTTCCGAGACGCTCCAATGCCTTCAAGCGCTCGGCAGAACGAAGCGCACTTTTCTCGAGGCTCGCGACCTCGGCCTCGAGGCTCGGATCGGGTGGTTCGAGGCGCGAAAGGAGAAGTCGTGCGGCGCGTGAGTCTTCGTGCTGAATCTCGAACCTTGCCATACGAAGCGTGGCTTCACGAAGCCCGTCTCGGGCCACTTGGTTTTCCGGCCACTCGTCGAGGGCTTGGCGAAAGCCAAACGTGCATTCCCCGAACAAGTTGTAGATCGTCACGCGCCGTTCGGTGCCTTGGGCGTCGGGTTCCTCGAGGTGGCGCTCGAGCTCGGTCAGGGAGGTCGAGGCCAGTGCGGCAAGGCGTGTCGAGCCTCTGTGATCGAGGAACCCCTGGAGCGCAAGGCGAAGCTCTTCGGCGCTCGAAAAGCGGTCTTTCCGTTCGTACGCCATGGCCTCGAGCCAAATGGACGCGAGCTCGGTGGGGGCCCCTTCGGGACTGTTTGGTGGCTCGGTGACACTCGCCATGATCTGGACCATGCTGTCCCCTCGATGGGGAGGCTTCCCGGACGCGATCTCGTAGAGCGTGGCGCCGAGTAGGTAGACGTCGGTTCGTTCGTCCGCGGGGTCGCCTCCGAACATTTCGGGGGCCATGTAGAGGGGAGTCCCGGACAACTCGGTGGACTCGGACGCGAGCGGAAATCGATGGGTTCCGTCATTCGTCAGGGCGACGGATATTCCCCAATCGAGCACGTACACTTCGCCGAACTCGCCGACCATCACGTTGTCCGGTTTGATGTCGCGGTGAACGATTCCGCGCCTGTGCGCGAAATGAACGGCGCTGCATACCTGCATTAGCGTGCGTAGGTGCCATTCGAGGGGATCCGCCGCGCCGAAGCGTTGTTTGACCAGCTCCGGGTCCGCAAGAAGTACCCGCCAGGCGACTCCGGAGATTCGCTTCAGCACGAGCATCGGTGTGCCCGCGGCGTCGAGCCCGAGATCGTAGACCGGGACGATGTTCGGGTGCTCGAGCGAGCCGGTGATGAGTGCCTCGCGGAGGAGCTTGCTTATGGCGAGGTCGTGGGTGTGTCCGTCACGTAGGGTCTTTACGGCGACGCCACGACCAAGCGACTTCTGGGTGGCCGAGCGCACGATGCCCATGCCCCCTTCGCCGAGCACGGGGCCAAGCTCGACGCCCGCTGCGGGCGCCTCGGGGAGCGTGGAGGAGCGGAGCTGCTCGAGGGTGTCGATCGTCCACCCCGGTGCACACTCTACCGTCGGGGCGATGGTGGCCGCGAAGGGAAGGCTAGCCGTGGCCTCGAAGTCGCTTTTCTCGGGTGGGGTCATCGGGCGCTCCTCGGCACAGCCAAGGCTACACGTTCGGACCTCCCTCCGGCGCCTCGAGTTTTGGCGTTCGCACCACGACGGTCACCCTTCGAGCGTCCCGCACACGCGCGGAAATCGGTATTCGGAGTCGCCAGTGCGCACCTCGAGGTTCTTCGCGAGCGTTGCCGTGCCGCGGCCGTGGGTGTGCCCGCAGAGGACCTCGAACTCGATGTGGGGATGTGCGGCACTCTTCGCGAGGAGCACGTCGCCCATGACCTTCGAGCACATCCACGGCAACCAGTTGGCGTCGGACACGGCACCTTCGTGCCAAGCCGCTTCGGGGAACGGTGGAACGTGGGTGGCAAAGACGACACGTCGTGGTCCCTGCGCAATCGCCCGGTCGAGCAACCGCGATGCCTCGGCTGCCGCGGCGTCCGCGAGCTTCTGGACGCGCTCCACGAGCGCGTGGCCAGCGCCTTTGAGCTCTTCGATGTACATGAAGTCGCTCATGAATACGGAGGATCCGCCGCCGAGCCCGTGCCGTGCGTCGTAGAATCCGTCGTGACCGACGAGCACCGATCCCGATCCGAGCGGCACGGGCTCTTGTGCGGGGAGCCAGCGCGCGAGCCCGGTCATCGCGCGGGCTTTCTGCTGCGCGCTCGCCACGGATCCGCCGTAGGCATCGTGGTTTCCGAGGACGAACCACACGCGCGCCCCGGCACCCTCCGCGAAGCGTTCGATGTGCTCGTCGAAGTTGTCGTGCTCGCCGATGTCGCCCGTCACCACGACGGCGTCGAGATCGGAGTGTTCCTCGCGCACCGCGTTGCCGAAGAGCTTCGCGCCACCCTTTTTCAAGAAGCTCAGATGGGGATCGGTCACCCAAACGAGCTTCATAGGGATTCACCTTTGGAGTCGCTCGGAACCTGAAGCTCGAATTCCGTGCTTCCTGCGGGACACCCGTTGATGCGGCATTCGACGGAGTGGCGACCGGAGTAGTAGCGCCGGGTCGTTATTGGACGGAACGCGTGGACGCGCTCGATGGAGCGCCGTTCGCCCGGCCCGAGGGTGAGAGTCCACCCCTTGAAGACCTTGGGCGACAGGCTCCCGTTTTGGCGAACGTGATGGACGACATAGTCAATGACGAGCTTTTGGGGCTCCTTCGAGCTCGAGGCGAGCTCGAGCGTCAGGGTGAGGCTTTTGCCGAACATCACCCTCTTCGGGCTCGTGCGAAACGTCACCGTGCCTTCGAGCTCGCGATGCAGTCCAAAAGCGCGAAGCACGCGGGGATTTCCAGCCTTCACGAGTGTGCGGCTCGCATGGGACAAAAGGCGCCTTCGCTCCGGGGAGGCGTCCACGAGCCATGCCTCGAGGATTTCGGCGAAGCGGTCCGGATGGTCCTTGGCGATGTCGTTCAAGTGGTTCGCGACGCTGCGCCGTACGTATTCGCTCGGATCGTCCCGGAGCGCTTCGAGCAGCGGAAGGGTAGGGCTCGGATCGGTCACGAGCGCGTCGAGGCGCTTCCCCCAAGGAAGCCTGGGGCGCGATCCCTCGCTCACCAGGCGACGCACATGGGCATTCGGATCACGAGTCCAACGCGCGAGGGTTTGGAACGTCAACTTCGGGTGTTCGGCGACGAACGTGCGAATGGCAAATTCGGAAGAGAAGCGCATGGTCATTTCGCGCAACGCGGCGAGGGCTCGCTTCGGATTCGAGCCGCCGCGACGCGCGACGTACAGCGTGAGCGGCCACACGATCCAGCCTGCCACGCCGGATCCGGTCGTGCGGAGGGACGCAAGATCGTCGGTAGTGGCCTGCGGTGCGAGCGTGGCTTCGAGAATCCCAGCCGCCTCGTCGAACGTCTCGGGAAGCACGCGTTCGAGGGCGTCGGCGATGCGTTCGGCCCGAGCCTTCATTTCGAGGTCTTCGAGGCCAATCGTAGCGCGGGCAAATTCGCCCGCATCGATGCGCACGTTGCGATCCTTGCCCGCGCGCACCAAGTGTTTCGCGAGCCCCGCAGCAACGTGAGGTGCGAGGAGGTTCTTGAACGGCTCCATGCCGAGGAGGGTAGCATCGCCGACGTCACGAGCGTCCAGAGGTCGCGGAGCCAAGTCGTCGAGCCTGAGACGCAGAAGCCGACCCTTCCGAAGGAGCCAAGTCATCGGGCCGCGCTCTCCCCCTGTGTCAGAGAAGTTGTCGCCTCCGCGTAGTGGCGTGAGGGCTCTTGTCTCTCAGGGGGCGTGATCAGGAATTTATTGTGATCTACACGGACA
>JAYUKI010000763.1:0-12362 GCA_043764595.1 Myxococcales bacterium
GCTCCACGTCACTCTGCTGATTCCCACGACACTCACTGGGGCAGGCGCTGCTACAACCTTGTCACCCGCGACCGCCACGGAAACCACCGTCAATGCAGAAAGCGCGACGACCGCCCCGAGCACATATGAGATCCTACTGAACATGTCTGTCTCCTTCGGTGAGCTCAAGGACCACCTCCAATGTGGCGTCCGCTCCGTGGAGAGAACGGATGCACCACCTCGAACTTGAGGCGTAGCTCAATCAAAAATGGGTCGCGCACGATGGATAACGCATTGGGCGACGCTGTTTTCTCAGCGGAACGTTGCCCAGCGAAGACCTGCAAAGTTCCCGAACGTCGACGTCCAGCGAACCGTGTCCTCGTCGAAGATGTGCTCCCGTAGGTTCGGCTGTTCGGCGCAAACGATGGAGGCGGATGACACGGTCGTCGGGCATTCGTTCCAGCAGAGCCGGCGTGCCCTTCGTGGTCCCTGGGCCGGAAGATCTCGGCAATCGCCTCGAGGACGTTCTCTCGGCCATTTCCGCGGCCTACGGCACCGGTGGGAAGACCTCGGAGGTGACGGCTCGGGTCTCGCCGAGGAAGCGCTGTTCCACGGTCGGCTCGTCGTCTCGCTGCTGCCGGACGAGCCCGAGGCGCAAGGGCTGCTCGCGCTCATGCTCTATTGCGAGTCCCGTCGCGAAGCCCGCCGTGACTCCCGAGGCGAGCTCGTCCCGTTGTCGGAGCAAGACCCCTCGCTCTGGTACGCCTTGCATGCATTGTACACCACGCGATTCACGAAGCCTCGGTGATGCAGGAGCTGCATCTCCACGACGAAGGTGGCGCCGGCGCGGTCCCTGCACCGCACGTCCAAGATGGAGAGCTTCGCGCCTTCCACCAAGGGGAGCTGCTCGCTAGGCAGCTACGTGAGGCTCTCGATCTCTTGGTCGCCAGAGCGCTCGAGAAGGTCGTTGAGGAGGTGGCGGAGGAGCTCTGGGTGCGACGCGAAGATGCGGCGGAAGACGAAGTCGTTCTTGAGGTCCGCGAACACCATGGCTGAGTGCTAGCCGCCCTCCCGCGGAGTCGCAAGGAGGCTCGCGGCCGAGGGGTGCCTCAGGCTCAAGCTCGTGTCGTCGCGGTCGCGGTCTTGCTTGACGGATCGCCGATGCGACTCATGGTTCGTGCGAGGAGGCCGTCGTTGGCGTATGGTCCTCCCTTGGGCCAAAGCGGATGAATCGTCTACGCGCGTCGATCGCAGCAGTGTTCCTCGCATTCGCTCCGGCGTGCAGCTTGTTGTATGACGCGGGCACGTTCGCCACCGTCGCGGGCGACTCGAGCGTCCCGGCCAAAGAGGAGGGCCTGACCGACGCGACGAAAGAATCGGCGGCAGTCGTGATCGACGCTGACGCGCAAGACCTCGACTCCAGCGCGCCAGGCAACGATCTCGACCGCACGCTCTACCCGGCAGACGCGAGCTATTGGGAGCGCGCCGCAAACGGCAATGGTCATGGATACTTCGTCGTACGTACCTCGGGGCGCATCGATTGGCCACTTGCCCGCGACGCCGCCGCGCGCGTGCCGCGAGGGCATCTCGCGACGTTCGAGACCTTCGAAGAGTACCTGTTCGTGAAGGACGTCGTCGCCGCGGCGGCTCCGGCGTTCGTCGTTCGCAACCTGAAGCGCCTCGGCCCGTGGGTCGGCCTCGAACGAATCGCCCCCGGCTTCCTCAAGCTGGGGTGGGTCACCAACACGCCTTATGTCCACGACGCGCGAGAGTGGTCGAGCGGGGAGCCGAGCGACGAGCCACCGGGCGAGCCATACGTCGCGTTCCTCGGCTTCACGACGAGCTCCGCGCTCGCGCTCCACGACGCCATCGCCGCCGAGGACATAAACGCTTACGTCGTAGAGGTCGAGTAGCGTCGCGGGTTGGCCCAGCTGGACGGCCGCGAGGAGCCATCGCTCGAGTCGGGAGGACTCCACTTCCAGCGACCTTTGGTCGGCGTGACCACGAAGAAATCTTCGAGCTCGAAGCAACAACCTTCGGTCTTCGACCGAGAGAGGGGCATGACACCGCAAAAACCCATCGTCCGCTCTGTCGCCCGCACCGCCTGCACGAGCCTCGCGCTTCTCTTGGTCCTCGGCTTGGCGGGGTGTGGCGGCTCGGACGTCCCCCCTCCGTTCGCCTCCGAAGACTCGCTCGCACTGCGGCTAGAGCGGGACCTCGGCGCACCAGTCTACCTCGACCTCTCTCCCCGGCGACCTTACGCGTCCGTGGCCAGCACGGCTCGGGTGCTTGCGACCGGCGAGAAGCGGGCCGACGCGCTGCTCGCTTGGATCACTCCGTATGCCAAAGACCTCGGACTCGATCCCAACAACATCGAGGTGTCCGTCGAAGGATTGGACATGGGGGGCCTGCACCACGTCCAGGTGCGCACCAAGGGCTCATTCGGCGCTCTTGACCGAATCGACGGCATCGACGTCATGACGGACGCCGAGGGACACTTCGTCGCCCTGTCGGGTCAGCTCATGTCTGACGCGCTGGCTCGAGCGGCGGTTACGGCCGACCAAGCGGAACGCGCCGCGATCGATGCGTTCCCCGGCGAGGATGGCGTGTCGAACAAAGTCCTTTCGACCACGTTGAGCATCCTTGGGGCGGACGGGACGGTGTCTTCGAACGACGCGAAGCTCGCGTACCGAGTCATGACCGACGCGCGGCTCGTTTGGGTCGACGCCACGACGGGGACGGTTCTTACGTCCCATACGCACGAGCGCGGAATTCTCGCGGACTCGGTGCGAAGCACGATGGTGGGGAGCCCATTTTTCGAAGCAGGCGCCAAGCTCGAAGTCCCTGCGGACCCGACCGGCACGAAATACGCACTCATCGGCAGTTCGACCGGCAGCCTGATCAGCGTGTCGAGCCTCCTCGGCTACAAGAACAGCGTCCCCCAGCACTCCGAGGTACTCACTTCGGCCAGCCCGACGAGCTGGGACACGAACACGCTGTCCTACCAGGGCAGCTACGTAGAGAACGGCCTCCGGAGGCCATTCGCCCTTTCCACGGACGGCAACGCGCCCCACCTCGCCGTCGACGCCTTTCACAACGTCGCGCTCGCGGACCAGTTTTTCCGCAAGCATACGTTTCACGCACCGATAACCCTCGGCGGTCAATTCCTGAACGAGCGAATCGAGGTCGTGGTCCACGCGAACTACTATGCGCCGAGTGGGAACGTCGACCAGAACGGCGAGACGGCTCAGCGTGCGCGCAATGGCGCCTATTACCATCCAACCACGAAAGCCATTTACTTCGGAGACGGGTCCTACTTTTTTGGCAACCTGAACCGCTCGCTGCCGAGTGGGCAAGTGGCGCCGCTCGCGCTTTCTCTGGATGTGATTGGGCACGAGCTCACCCACGCGTTCACCGAAAACGCAATTGGATACGCCGGGGAAGCGGGCGCCATCGACGAAGGAATCGCGGACGTCGTCGGCAAACTTTTCGAGCTCGAGTACGACAGAGGCGCAAGCACGGAGTGGATGGCAGACCGCGCATATACGGAGCGCGGCCTTCGAAGCCTTGCGTTTCCCCAAAAAGTCGGGTTCGAGGTGCCACGAGACGGCCGTGGTCACGCGAATCACGTCAATCGCCTGGGATGCGCAAAAATAACGAACGGCAAAATTGCCTACGATTTTCCCTCGAACGACAACGACAACGGTTGTGTGCACCAGAACGCGACGATTGTCGGTCACGCATTTCACCTGATGACCTTCGGCGGAACGAACGCCGAGTCGCGCGTCGTCGTCGAGAATCCAATCCCGTTCGAGCTCTCGCGCGGGATCACCCTGGGCTACATCTCGTTCGCCCAAATGGGGCCGCACATGAAGAAACTGATGCCGAGAACGTTCGCGAGCTTGGCCCGGTTTCAAGTGGACAGTGCCCGAACCGTCCCACAACCATCCGCCGCAAACACCGTAGCGTGCGCGTGGCATGCGGTAGGCGTACTCGACAAAAAATACATGAAGGAAATGAACTTTTCGTGCAAGGAAGCCCCCGCCGAAACATGCAGCAAGCGCCACGATGGTTGGTACTGCAGCGAGGCCCAACCCTTTGCCGCCTACCAATGCAAAAAAGGCAGCATCGCGAGCGGCCTCCAATGCACGGGGGACACCGTGTGCAAAGTCGCCAATCCCATGACCCGAGAAGCCACTCTGACCTTCGGAGCCCTCACATGCGTCCCCTCCACGTCCCGGTAGTCTTTGCGCTTCTCTCGATTTCCGCGACGGCAAGTGCGTTCGCCGAGCTCGGCTCGGGAGGGTACGTCGCCACGCGGAATGCGTGTTTCGGCATCACCCCACTCGAATCCGACGAGGCCAAGGCCCTGTTCATGCACCAAACCATCGAAGCCGCGGAGGAACAAAGAATGGCCCATTCGCCGCTATTCCTGCCACCCGCTCCGTGGGGAGAAAGCTCCACTCTTCTGACACGTTCGGAGAGCCCATTTCGGGTCGGGTCTTGGGTTTCACTAGGGCGCTCTCCGCTGAGGCTCGCTCGGCTGGATGCCGCCGGAGCCTTTGGATTCCTTGCCACTCACGGTCGGGTGCTCGGCGCCCCGTCCCTTGCGTACGTGAAGCTCGTCGAGGCCCGCTCTCTCGAACCCTACGCCCACTCCTATTACTTCCGCTTCACGCAATCGATTCCGGGCGTCCACTGCGATTGCGAAGCGCAGATCTTCGTCGATCCGAGGTCGCAGGAGGTCACGCGAGTCGAGAGCTCGCTGATGGATATTGCGCCGGCCTTCCGAGCCCGCCCGAGCCTACCGGCCAGTGCTGCGTTGCTGGCGCTCCGTGCCATGAGGAGCGAGCTCGATCTTCGTGCCGTGCAACCCGAGGACGGCCTCCTCGAGATTGCGTCCGACGAACATGGGGACGCGCACCTCGTGTGGTCGTTTGACCAGACGACCAGGTGCATCTCGAGGGGGGCGGAGGGGCCTCGCGTCGGTGTCCTGCCGACCCGCGTCGCGATCGACGCCCACAACGGAGTGTTCCGCGGATTCGTGAGCCATCACAATCCGCCACCTCCGCCTTCCGACGTTCCCCGCGAACCGAAGCCGAGCATGCGACCGAAGGTCTTTGGCCTCCCTTAGACCGTTTTCGCCTTCTGCGGCGCGAAAATGCCAAGCTGGCGAGCCACGGACGATTCCGACACGGATTCGTTCCCCTCGACCCTAACCGTGGTCATGAACCACCGCTTGGCCGCGCTTTCGCTTGGTTTCTCGCTCACCGCGTGCGGCGGGGCCATCGCCGCAGATGGCACCGTTCCCGGCGAGCTGCAGCCGAACCCTGCAACGCCCGCTGGTCCCTGGTCGCCGAACGCCGCTTGCACCCCGGTGGGGCCAGTCGTGAAGCGCCTCGCAGACTTGGGAGACGGTAGCCCCGGAGCGCTCGTCCCGAATGGGCCGGATCTCTGGTTTACCGCCCTCACGCGCGACGGATCGTCGGGCGCGCCGAGCGTAGGCCTCTATCGCGTGGCCACCGCGGGCGGAGCACCGGTGCTCGAGCCGAGCGCGGGTCGCATCGGCGTGGCCTTCGCGGTCTCCGAGGCCAACCTCGCTATCGTCCGTATCACCGAAGTGTCGCCGTCGTCCGCGTTCGAGTCGCTCGTCGTCCGAGATCGAAAGACGGGCGCAGAGCTCGCGGTCACCGTCCCGTCGAAGCAACGACTCGGGTCACTCCACGCGACGCCTTCCGGTCTCTTTTATGCGACGCAAGATCCGAGCTCCGTCGCGGCAAGCATCGCGTACTTCGATGGCACTCGCTCGAAGCCCGTAAGCTCGCTCCGGTCTCCCCTCATGTTCGTCACCGACGCGCGCGAGGTCTTCTACATCCGATACGGCACGAGCACCGGAAACCGCGTGCTCGAGTCGGCTTCCCTCCAAGACGGGAGCAGCCCCCGAATCGTCAAGGATTTTGGCGCGCCGGTGAACGATGGCCACCGTGTGATCGGCGTCGACGACACCGAAGTTTTCGTCGCCCGCACGTCTCCTATTGGCCACGGCACGTTCAACGACGGCGACGTCCTCGCCATCCGAAAAGATGGTGGTGGGGAGCGCGTGGTCGTCACGATCCCCGGCTTCGTCGGCGACGCGATCGTCGATCCGGACTACGTCACGTGGACCGACGGAATCTTGGGGAAGGCGATTGGGCGAGCGCGGCTCTCCGGCGGCCCTGTCGAGCGCATCGAGGTCGCGGGCAACGTTCGTCCACTCGCGGCCGACGCGTGCAACCTTTACTGGGCCACGAGCGAGCCCAACGCGATATACGCCCGCAGCCGCTTGCCCTGATCACGCGCTTTACGCGAGCACGCCCACCAAGATCCCACGCGATGCCGCCTCGCTCCTCCGAGACTTCAGCTTCAGCAACAAGGGCGTGCAGCTCGGGCGATATAGGGCGCGAGCGAGCAGGGCCTTAAGTCCCGTAGCGTCGCCGCTCGGCCTCTTCGTATGCAGCGTGGTAAGTGACGTCCGCTTCGAGCTGTTGAGCGATGCGGCTTCCGAATTGCGCGACCTCGGCGTCGTCGTCTTTCGCCCAAGCGCGAGCGTAGTCGAGTCGCGCGGCCGCGTCGGAGGCAATGCTCTTCACCACCCCCTGGGTGCCGAACATTCTGCTCGCGATGACGCGTGCGGGAGAACTGTTGGCGCCGAAACGTCGAATCAACTCCCGCAGTAGCTCCGGGAGATTCGGACGAAACGGCGACACTAGATTGGCTGCGAGTGCAGCCCGATGTGCCGAGTCGGAAACCCACACGAGCGCGTCGTCGGTTGGAATCGGCAGTACCATTCCCCACCATCGAAAAGCGAGGGAGATCGCACGAGCATTGGGCTGGTCGAGCGCCTGCGCGAGCGCCTCCCACGATCCGCGTGCGTCCTGCTCGAACGCGCGCACGATGACCGGCCATACTCCGTGCGCGCTCCCTCGGTCGCGCGAGAGCATCTCCATCGCTGCGCGAGCGGCGTCCTTGGCGCGGCCTCGCGCTACCAGTGTAAGTGCCACCTCCTCCCAGTAGTGTTCGGCACTGCCCCAAATCTCCACCTTCGCCGCCAACGAAAGTGCCTGGACCGCGAGGTCCGCAAGGACGAGAAAGTCGCCTGTGCGTTCCCGCATCACGTCGTCCAAAATCTCGAGGGCGGCGCCGATGCTCGCATCTCGGCCCATCTCCAAAAGCTTGCGAACCAACGTCGAGATTTCAGTGCTCGACGCTGGCGACCGTGAGGACACCCCGCGCCCGAGCTCGCCCAGTACCCAATCGTCCGGCGCTCTATCGAGCAGGTCGACCAGGAGGGCGATTTCATCGGGGCCGATTGGCATGTCGACGACCATGAGGATCACCAGCGAGGTGCGCGATCGCTCATCGATGAGCTCGCGGAGCACCGCCTCGAACCGCGTTGGAGAGCCCGTGCGAAGGCCGCCCAGATAGCCCGATACGAGGTGCTCCGCTCTTGGCCCGCGCGCACGCGCGAGGAGTGCACCAAGGCATACACCGTCTCGATCTGCGCGGCCTACTGCCCAAAGAAAGGGGCGCGCGCGCTTCGCCTCGGGCGTCATGAGCCAGTCGAGCTCCGCAAGGAGCGGTACGGGAGGCGACACGCCCTCCTCGGCGAGCTGCTGGGCGTCGCGCTCGGAGGTGTCGCGCTCGACGCCACGTGGATACCGCGACACCTTGTCTCGCAAGCGATCGCCGAACGTTCGAGGTTCCAGCAACTCGCGAAGTCGCTCGAATGCCTCGGAGCCGTCGTGGAGGAACCCAAGGTCATACGCCGAGATCTCAGCGAGCTTGTTTCGGAGCAAGATCCGCTCGCTCGGGTCGAGATCCGGAGCCACGAGCCGGACCGCGTCGAGTCCGAGCGTACCGAGGCCGCCGCGCACGGCGCCGCGGAGGCTGTTGATTGCGATTTTCCGGGCCGCCGCGGCAAGAGGCGCGCTCGGTGAGCGAGATGCGTCGGCAAGCAGCGTCCACGCCGGCTCAGCGGTCAGCATCGCAGCGATGGCTTCCGGCTCGAGTCGCCGCTGCCATCTGCTAACACCGTCGAGGAGAGCCTCGATAGCCTCCATCGTGACAGTTGAGTCCTCGGAGCCAGGCTCGAGTCGTCGCCGAAGCAGCCCGACGCGGTCGCCGATCTGCCAACCCGCGCGCGGTGTCTCGCCGTACACCTCGCGCCACCGGGAAAGCGCCTCGCTCGATGGATCGCTGGCTGCTGCGATGGCCAAGCGGAACAACGAGACTTCGGCGTCCTCGAACGCGTGACCGTGTCGCACGAGAATTGAGAGCGCCCACAGAACGCTGCGCCTCGACTCGGGAGCGCTGCGAATTTCTTCGAGCGTCGCGGCATCCACCAAACGGCGCACATTCGTGGCGGTTTGCCGAGGCCGATGCCGCGACGCGAGCGCGAGGAGCTCGCTCGTCACGTCTAGCGCATCTAGCTGCGCAAGAGTGCCGACGCCTTGGAGAAGGCGCACGGCTGTGTCGGCGATGGCGCCAGCGACGCCGTGATCGAGCTCGTCGGCCCGCTCGACCAGGCTCGCGTACAGCTTGGGGGCGATCACGAGAAGCTTCTTCCCACCACCATCGGGCCCGTGCGGGCCGAAGAGTCGGTTCAGCACGGCGCGCTCGAGGATGAGCGGCGTGACATAGGAGAAGAGGCCGCCCAAGCCCGTTCGAAGGGTTCCGCGTTTCGCGCATTCGTTTCGACGGAGCGTGAAGGACGCCCACGACGCGAGCCCAACAGCTGCTGCGAGCGCCTCCCGCTCGTCGTGGCCATCGGGGTCTGAGAAGCCCTTGCGCAGCGCGATCGCGGCGAGGGCCATGCAACGTTCGAGTCGCGTGGTCTCCAGCGATTCCGCGGCACCTTCGTGGCGCGAGGCCAAAGCCCAGCTCACGGCTTGGTCGAACGACGCTGGAGCACGCTTCTCTTCGTGTGCTTCCCGAGCGAGAAGCACCGCGAACCAAGCAAACCCGTTCGAAAGCTCGACGACGCGGTCTACGTCCTCTGGGTCGAGGCGCGGAGCCAGATTCGACACGAGCTTCGCGCACGCAGCAGCGTCCAGGCTCTCGAGCTTGATGCATGGCAGCCGAGCGAGCTTTTCGGTTTCGACGGTGGGGACCAAGACGACGAGCCGCGACTGCTTGAACTTCGCGGTTTTGGCGGGAAAGAGCGACGCGAGACTGTGCGCGTCGTCTACCGAGCAGTCGTCCACGACGAGAATGGCGTCCGGGTGTCCGGCCACGAAGTTGCTCTCGAGCGTTTCTTTCGCTTGGGAGTACGAGCTTGCCACCCGGACGCGATCTCGCAGGGAGTGGTCGGCCTCGAGAGCCCAGAGGAGAAACCGCGTCTTGCCGATTCCCGAAGCGCCGACGATGAGTGCGGTTCGGTCTCGCGGAGGCTGCGTCAGGGAGAGGGTGAGCTCGGCCCGTCGTGCGACGCGCTCGTCGTCCTCTTGAAACGGCGGATCGGCGCGTTCGTGATCGTGATTCTTGTGCCACTCAGCAAACGTGTAGAGGTCGTTCCTGACTAGGCTGAGCGCCTCAGCGAACCGTTCGAGCAGCGCAGTGGGCTTCGCGTTCACGAGGTAGTCGTGAAGGTCGCCGCCGTCGATGATCTCGACACGGTCTTCGAGTAAGGGAGAGTCAGGATTCTTGAGTCGGAGGCGAATAGCCTTCAGAAGGTGTTGCAGCGGGACCGCAAATTCGCCGCGCTTGACAGGCGTGTCGAGCTTGGCGGGTACGTTGACGCAGAGTTTGAAGTGACCGCCTTCGTCGAGCACTTCGATCGCGCGCTCCATACCGTCCTTGGCGTCCCTCAGCGCCAGGTTGAGCCAATCCGTGCTCGCTTTGCAGCTGTACGCGGTGCGGCCCTTCGCGTCTTCTGTGAGCGCACGCGTACTCATCGCGCGCTGGAACTCGAGCTTGGACTTGGGCGGCGTTCTCTTCACCTCGAGGAGGATGTCGCGGCCGCCGTCCTTCACGGACTCGCCCGCGCCGCCGGAGATCGCGTATCCGTCGTGACGCTGGGATGCCTCGAAGCGAACGAGCGCTTCACATAGCTCCTCGAACGTCTCTTTGGAGACGGCCGCGATCGCTTCCCGCCTAAGGGTGCTGAAGCCGCCGTGGTTCATGGGCGTCTTCATGACGATACCTCGGACCGTGCCCGCGGTCGCGCTTCACCAGGGGTCTGCGGGCCGATTCACGCCCGAGCGGCAACGCTTCCGCCATGGAATCGGCCGCAGCTCACGCCGCCGGCTCGATCACGCAGCTTGAGGTTCTACATGCGGTGCATGTTCAACATCCCCGTCTTCGGCTTGGTCGACCGCCGCTTATGGGTCGCCTAGGACGCGTTCCCCCCGCACCTTCATGCTCGGCGTAGAACCCCCGCGGCTAAGGCCCGCCTCCCAACCACCAAACCATGCCGCCAAGCAAAGGGGACAGCGCCTCGCGCCCATCTCGGCATGGCCGAAAGGCGTCTCCGGCCTCCCTCGCGGCCATCGCGGCATGGGCTAAGTAAGCGAAACCCCCGCCGACGCTCCATTGTGGCATGGGCTAAGTATGCGACAGCCCTCGCACTCGCCCATGCCGTGATGCTGAAAAGGGGCCCCCTCCCCGGCTCGCCGCCATCGAATGCTCTCGCGGAGCAAGGGTGTCGCTTACTTAGCCCATGCCGGCATGAGCCAAGTAAGCGAAACCACGAGCACGCGGGTCACTTCGTATCGGGCTCGGGCGCTCGGGTCTTGGCGCCGAGCACCTTGACGAGCGCTCGCGCTACACCCGGTGCAGACGCCGGGTTTTGCCCGGTGACGAGCCTCTCGGAGACGACCACGTTTTCCTTCCACGTGGGGCCGGGGTGCATCTTGGCCCCGCGTTCAGCGAGCTTGTCGGAGAGCAAAAAGGGCACGACCTTCTCGAGCCCCACGGCGCGCTCTTCTTCGTTCGTGAAGGCGGCCACGTCTTTTCCGTCGACCAGGTAACGACCTCCCTCGAGCTTCACGTTCACGAGCCCGGCCGGGCCGTGGCATACGGCGGCGACCGCTCCTCCTCGTCCGTAGATCTCGGAGGCGAGCTTTTGCAGGCCGGCGTCGTCGGGGAAGTCCCACATCGTGCCGTGGCCTCCCGCGAAGAAGATGGCGTCGTAGCCGGTGGACGAAGCGTCGCGCGAGCGAACGCTCTCGTGCAGGTGGGCGAGAGCCTTGGGATCGTCGAGGAACGCCGCGTTCACCGGATCTTTGCGATCCACGCCGTCGAGAGGCACGTGACCTCCCGTGGGCGAAACGAAATCGACCGTGAAGCCGGCCTCGCGCAGCACGGCGTAGGGATGCGAAATCTCGGAGAGGTATGCGCCAGTGGGCTCGTGAGTCGAGCCTTTTTCGGCGTGGCTGGTGACGGCGACGAGGACACGGTGGCTCATGGCAGCGGACTCCTTGGAAGGCAGGGCGTTCGAGGTGACGAGGACGGGTTGAGGAACGGAAGAGGCGCACGCGGCGAGCAGCGCCGCGGCGAGCCCGAGGGCGACGGATTTCATGAGCGCTGGGACCTTTCGTGGAGTCATGAATGCCTCTCCGTTCGGGCGGCCGGTAGAGGAGGGCCCGAGCCAACACTTGTGTGCTGAAGGAACAAATGAGGACGGTGCACTGCTAGTTTCCAACGCATGCGACGTGTCGACGGCACCCTGCCGAACCTCGAGGTGTTTTGCCGAACCTTCGAGACGGGCAGCTTCACCAAAGCATCGGGGATACTCGGGCTCACTCCGCAGGCGGCGAGTCGGGCCGTCGCTCGTCTCGAGACCGATCTCGGCGTGGTGCTCTTCCGTCGTACGACGCGCAGCCTTTCGCCCACGGACGAAGCTCGTCGTTATTATGCGCGTGCCCACGCGGCCCTCGCGCTCCTGGCGGAGGGCGAGCGTGAGATTTCACACGGCCGAAGGTCGCCTTCGGGCATCGTCCACGTGAGCATGCCTACCACCTATGGGCACCATCGCCTGTTGCCTTCGCTCGGGCGATTTCGCGAGCTTTACCCGGACGTGGAGATCGAGTCGCACGTCTCGAATCGGAACGTCGACTTCGTCCGCGAGAGCTTCGATCTTTCGATCCGAATGGGCGAGATCACACGGCAGGTGAGTCGCTTGCCGAAAGGACTGATGTCCTCCCTCACATGGGATCGTGGAGCCGAGATGGCGGACCACGGAAAATTTACGGTCGCGACAAAAGCGAACGTCTACTTCTGTGGCCCCAGCAGTCCTTGGCAGCGCGCGACCAACGAGAATACCAATGGTCTACTTCGGCAATACTTCCCTCGAAGGACTGACCTTTCAAACGTAACGCAGCGAGAGCTCAATAGGGTTGCGCGGC
>JAYUKI010000764.1:0-45699 GCA_043764595.1 Myxococcales bacterium
CAAGAGGGCGGCCATTCCCGTCGCGGTCAAGGTCAACGCTCTCGCCGCGTCGGTTCCTTTCTCCGATCCCGCATCTTGCCCTCTGCGACGGAGCAGCGCCTCCAGCGCGGCAAACCAGCCGAGGACCGCGGCCGCGAGCACTCCGGTGGGGGGGCGCAACGAGCCCACGACTTTTCGGGCGGCATGGGGGACGCGCTCGACCTCCGGGAGGCGATAGATCACGACTCGCATTCTCGGTTCGGTGATCAAGAGTAGGGAGTTTTTGTCGTCCCGTCGGAAGGTAAGGGTCGCGTCTTCGGCGACCGTGAAGTGGGTTGGCGCACCGCGGCCAGGAAAGATGGCTCCGATTTCGGCGTGGAGGGGCTCGGTGGGCTTGAGGTCGGGTTCGACGAGCACACCCACTGCGTGTTGGGCCGCTCCGAATGGAGCAGGCTCCTCCCGAGTCCGCACGACGACGTTGGCGACCCGTCGCGTGACGGCTTGTTCGACCATGTCGTATTCTTCTTGCGAGTGCGTCCATTGGAAGGACGAAGGCGTTACGGCATTTACGTGAGTGAGCTCCGCAATGACCGGCTGGGAAGAAAGGTAGTCGTCTGGCGTGGTTCGCGATTGGCTGCGATGAATCGTGAACAGAAGGACCACTCCCGCGCCGACCCATAGCGTCCATGCGATCCATCGCAGCGCGTTCGGACCGTGTCCGTGCCATCGTCCGAGGGCAAGCCACGCGAGCACTGGGGCAAATGCACACCCGATGAGCCACGGCGAATAGAGGTCCAATGTCCCGATTCCGCGCAGGCCCGTGAGCCCTTGGGCGTCGAGCGCGACGCGTGTGGCTTGGGCCGTACCGAACGCCACCACGGGAGCAAGCGAAGCCATCGCGAGCCACCTCACGGCGGGAGCCCTGGCTCCGTGCCGCATCTCCAAGCGTGAGTCGAAGAGTCCGACCATGACGAGCGCAAAAACGAGCACGATGGCTGGCGGCACGTCGGTCGCGAGGCGCCTCGCCATCGTGACGAGGAGAAGCAACGCCACGAGCGGAGGTCCCGCGACGACGAGGGCCGTCCAGAAGGAAAGTGGCGGTGCGCCGTGGGTGGAAGGTGCGTCCGTCGGTCGTTCGGGTTCCACGGGACGATCTTACGGCATTCTTCCGTAAAGTGGCCATTTTGGAGGCGAAGTGGTCCGCCGCCCAATGGGCCGAGGGAGTAGCGCGGCTGGCTGGATAAGCCCCAATCGCCCTCCAATCGATGCACTCACCTCCGCCAGCCGTCCAGAAAGCGATGGAAGTCGTCGCGAGCCATTGGATAGAGCGTGCGCCATTCCCTCTCGAGTGGCGCGGCGACGTCCTCTTCGAGCCTCACGCGAAGCTCGGCGAAGTACGTCTCGAGCGCACGAGCTTCGTCACGAGGCGAAAGTCCGTCGAGGAGATAGGCCACGTCTTTCACACCGACGCCACCGCCCACGTATTGGAAGTCGACCGCAGCCACGGCACGTCCATCGGCCGTGAAGCAGAAGTTGTCGGGCTTTGCGTCGCCGTGCACGAAGGTTCGGTAATGGGCGGACGAGAGCGCGTGATCCAGCTCGTGGGCGCGTGCCTTCAATCCTGCGTTCTGCATGCGTTCGAGCTCTTGCTGGCGCGTGTCGAGATGCCAATACGTCCCCACGGGCCATAGCCCGCCGGGCGCCTTTCCAACGAACGTCGCGTGGAACGAAGCGAGCCACGCCAAACAGGCCTCGAGGGAGGCGCCCGTCGGGTTTCTCTCGCGGCGTGTGTACCCGGCTGTTCCGAGGTCCTCGAGCACGAGGATGCATTCGTCGCCGACAAGGCGATGTCCAATGCGCCGCGGAACGCGGCACGACGGTTCGCCGCGCGCGGCGTGGCTCGCATAGAATTCCGTCTCGACCTCGTACGACCGACGTTTGCGTGCGTCGGAAACACGGTCTGCACCGCTTCGGAGCTCGTGCGGGGCGGTGACCCACTTGACGATCACGCTCGCCAAGGTGGCGCGTTCGAGATGAACCCGAAGGAGCTCTCCGTAGCCTCCCCAAAGGGATTGAACGCGTTCGAAATGGGATATGCCGCGAGCCCGCGTCACCTCCCGTACGAACGCGATAGCCTCGGGTGTCACGGGACCATCCTATGGGAAATCGGCGGCGGGCCCGCAAAAAATGGCCGAAGCGCTCCTCGACCCGAACAGTGTTCAGCTGGACGCGACATACGTGTATTGGCTCGTCCGTGGCACCACCGCGGGCTCCACGGGATGCCTTTGGCGCAAGCGCCGCTGACGCCGGAGGCGCGCGGAGCACGCCATTCCCTCGCGGATCACATCGCCGTAGCGTCATGCCGGATGGGCCGTCTATAAGGTGGCCGCCAAGGAGGCTCGTCATGTCGATCGTGCTCTACCATCATCCCTTTTCTCGTGCGGCGACCGTGGTTTGGATGCTCGAAGAGGTCGGGGAGGAGCACGAGCTCCGCTTCGTGGACATCATGAAGGGCGCCCACAAGCAGCCCGATTTTCTGGCGATGAACCCCATGGGCAAGCTGCCGGTGCTCACCGATGGCGACACGGTCGTGACCGAGGTGGCCGCGATTGGCCTTTATCTGGCCGATCGCTACTCGGCGGGCAAGCTGGCTCCCGCACTTTCCGACGCAGCTCGTGGCACGTATCTGCGCTGGTCCTTGTTCGCGCCTTCGGTGATCGAGCCCGGCGCGATGGCGAAGGCTGCGGGCTGGGCCTTCAAGCCGGGACAGGCGGGCTGGGGCGACTACGAGTCGATGCTCCATGCGATGGAAAGCGCCGTGAAAGGCCGCGACTTCCTTCTTGGCGATCGGTTCTCGATGGCCGACGTGATCTTCGGCGGCACGCTCCGTTACATGTTGCGCTTCAAGATGCTCGAGTCCACGCCGGTGTTTGCCGAATATTCGGAGCGTCTCGCGGCGCGTCCGGCGCTGCAGCGTGCCGAGGCACGGAATGCCAAGATCGCAGCGGAGCACGGATTGCCGGTCGGGTGAGTCGCTTGTGGTGAAAGGGAGGCTGGCTAGCGCCCAGCCGGCCTCCGTTCCCGCTTGAGCCGCGAGTGCGTCTTTCGCATCGCCTTCACACGCCGACCCGGCATGAGCACCGAAATGGCGACGAGCGTGAGCCCATAGGCAGCAAGCTCCGTCACGTGCTCGCGTTGGACGGTGCTTCCGCCGTTGGAGCTTCCCAGCTGGTCCGGGAAGCTCCGGAGGCGTGTTTTTCGGCCTCGGAAGGGCGGAACGGGCGCATTGTTGGCCGCCCTTGGTGCGCTGCGGGCCGGGGTGATCGGCGGCGCAGGTCGTTTGTCGTAGAGTGTAGCCGGGCTTCGCGATCCTTGGTGCCAAGACGTCCGATACTCCCCAAAAGCCAAATCCGCGGCCACGATCCTCGATCGCGGCTCGCGGACTTGAAAACGTCTCGAATCCCGAGGCCTACTTCGGGCTCACACTGCCCACGAGCGCGTCGAAGTCCGCGCGCGCGGCTTTTACGCTTTTCACTGGGCCCGTAAGCTTGATGAAATGCGGCATTCCGGCCGTTTGAACGATGGCTCCGAGCATGGCCCAGTCGGCCTCTTCGCGGCTGTCTTTGCCCATACCGTTGGCGAATTTGCCTTCCACTTCGACGACGGCGACCTCGAGGCCGTGCACCGTGCGGTTCGAGCGTTTGGCGGTTTTGGCGCCTTCGGGCCCGAACTGGCCTATCCATCGTTGGGTGTTGGCTTCCACCGTTCCGCCCGCTTGCGTGATGGTGGCCTCGGGATCTTCGGAGTCGCCCGGCGCGTGCGCAATGCGGTACGTCGCAAGACGCATGGTGCTCGGGTTCGGCACGAGCTGCCATTTCTCGGGCGCTTTCCACGAGAGGGCAGCAGGCGCCACGTCGGCGCCGGTGCCTGGCATTGCGCCCATCGCGCCCATTCCGGGGGGCGCTTCGCCCGTGGGTGGATGGCCAGGAGGAAGGGCCTCGCCAGGACCTGCGCCCATGCCGCCACCACCTTGCGCCGGAGCGAGACCTTGAGCCGGAGCGAGGCCTTGGGCGGGCCGGTCGGCCACGGTCGGGGAATCGGGCGCGCTGGGGGTCATCGAGCGACCCGCAGCGAACGCGCCGGCACCCACGAGAATGGCCACCGCAGCGAGCGTGGTCGCGCTGAAACGCAGCGGCTCTGCCGTTTCGCGCGTCTTCGCGGAGGGCGAGACTTTGGCGGGAGCGGGCGACTCGTCGTCCCCGCTCTCGTCGGTCTCTTCTTCGTCGTGTTCGAGCTCGGCCTTGGTTTCTTCGGCCTCGCTCATTGCGGTCGGCTCGGCAGTGAGGTCGGGTTCGTCCCCTTCAGCTGTCGAATCGAGTCCCAGAGGAGCTGCTTTGCGTAGGTCGGGTTGTGCACACCCAGATCTTTACTACGACCGATGATGAAATAGTTGTAGAGCGCGCCCGCCGTCGCGGCATCAATGACGAGGTTCGCGCCCCCAGCGCCGGATTTCGGCCGCGCAAGGTCGAGCTGGAACTGTCCATCGGCCTTTTCGTCGTCGGAGAGCTCGGGGTGCGGGGCCACTTCCGAACGGGTCAAGAGGCCCGCCTGGTTCAGCGCATCCTGGAGCTCGAGCAGAGCGTTGCGCACGAGGGTTCGGCCGCCTTGGATGTTGAAGTCGGTTCCCGTGTATTGCGTGTGGCACGTCTTGCAGTACGCCACCTGGGGCTTCATCGTGTGGTCGGGGACGTTCGCATTCCCCACCACGGGGCGCATGTGGCACGACACACAGGCGTCGGCCAGCGTCGCGTGCGCCGAGCTCGCATATTGGAGGCCCGTGAAGTGGTAGCCGCCCTTGCCGGAGTACACGTCGGTTTGAGGAGCGGCGTGCGGACCCCAGCGGTAGCTCGACATCGTATTGGACGCCGTGATGTACGAAGACACGTCTTTTCGCGACTTGTGGCAGAAGACGCACAGGTTGCCGAGCTTGTAGTTGACCGCTTGGCCCACCGAAGGTCCGCCGTCTGGCGTTTTTTCGATGAAGGCCGTGTCGTTCACTCCGCCGGGAACGCGAATTTTGGCCTGCCCGGCAACGTATTTGCCAGTGACGTGGGGATCCGTCGCCGGGTTGAAATCGTGGCACGTGGAGCAGTGAATGCGCCCAATGGTGGTGGCGCCCGCATAGCCAATTTCGGCCGTGGCGCCCGCTCCCGTGGTGTAGCTGATGTGCCCTTGGGCGACGTTCTTCGGGGCGCCGGAGTCCGGCGTGACGACGTAGCCGTTGGCCACGCGCTGCTGGATGCCGTCGAGGGCGTGGCAGTTGCCGCACGAGCCGCCGCCGATTTCGTTGTTCTGCGGGTGGGAGTGGTTGCTGAAGCGCCACTGGTCCACGACTCCGTTGAACGTGTGGCAGGGCGTGGTGCACGCACCGCTCAGCACGCCGCCGCCGTCCGGCATTGGTCCTGGCTTACCCTCTCCCCCGGTCTGCCCAGGCGTGCCCTGCGGTCCAGTGGCTCCGGTGGTGCCGGGCGCTCCGGTCGCGCCGTCACTGCCTCCACACGCTACGAAGACCGTGCTGACGGCGAGGGTGGCGGCGGCGAGAGCGAAGGTCACACGAGAGAGCATCATGGAGGCAAGGATCCTGTTCTGCGGTGGCGGGCCGATTCGGTGAGTGAACCGATCCTCTTGCATTTCCAGGGCCAAGCCTCACCCTGCGGCCGTGTCGTTCCATCCCCACCGCGCCTGCGCTCTCGTGGTCCTCTGCATTGCCGCGGCCGCATGCAGCACCGCCCGGCAAAACGAGGAGATTCCCCCCGTTTACCGAGGGACCGTCGAGAACCTCCTTCGTGCACGGTGTGCGCGCTGTCACGCAGATCCTGCACCGGCCGCGGGGTGGCGGGCCACGAGCTACGTGGGAGTGATTGGCTGCACGTCGACCGGAGCGCAAGCCGCCACGCGCGATGCAAACGCCCCACTGTTGACGGCGCTTGCACGGCCGGATCATGCGGGATTGGTGTCGCCGGACGAGCTCGCGACGCTTCGTGCGTGGCTCGCAGGCGGTGCGCCGAGCCTGCGCTCCGGAGTGCACGGGGCTGCGTTCGTCGACCCTCGTTCGCCCGAGAGCCACGGGCAGTTCCTTCGCGGCAAACGCTATCGGCCCATGCTCGACGCCGCCGACGCCGACGCGTGCGGCCGCTGCCACGAAGGCGCTCCGGCACGACCTACGAACGTGGCCTATGCCGCCGAGGGCGCAACGCCGTGTACGACATGCCACGTCGAGCCCTCGGGACCGCTCGGCTGCGGGACGTGCCATGGGGGCCCGGGGCGATCTTATCCGCCGCGTGACCGCTGCTTTTTCCCCGGGGATGCACCTTCGTCGGCGCACGCCGCGCATGCCGAAACGAGCCCCTCCCGTGTGGACGGAATGGCGTGCAGTACGTGCCATCCGACTCCCCTTTTTGGCGTCCCCCAAGGCACTCACGCGAATGGCGCCGTCGAGGTTTGGTTCGACTACGAAAAGGCGGGGAGGGAAGCGAAGTTCGATCCCCAAAACAAGCGCTGCACGGGGACCTGCCATTCCCGCTCGGGGAGGCGCCCCACGCCCGCTTGGTCGGGGGTGGCCGAGGCGCAGATGGGGTGTAGCGACTGCCATGCATCGCCCCCCGCGTCGCACTACGAAGGCTCGTGCACGAATTGCCACCGCGAAGCGAACGGCTCGGGCACTGCCCTTACGAAGCCCACGCTGCACGTGAACGGAAAAGTCGATCTGGGCGATGGCAGCGGAAAATGCGGCGCGTGCCACGGTCGCGGTGACGATCCTTGGCCTTCGAGTGGCGCGCATGCGGTCCATGCCCAACCGAAAGGTGCACGCGCCGTCGCCTGCCAAACGTGCCATACCGTTCCGAGCGCAGGGGACCGTCATCCCGTGGGGGGAGCCCCCGTGGTCGCCCTCTCAGGACTGGCTACGAAGGGTGGACGGCGCGCAATGTGGGATGCCGCAACGAAGACCTGTGCGGGGACCTATTGCCACGAAGGGGCCGGTGGCACAGCCCCCGCGCCCCGCTGGACCGACGGAGCTCCCGCGAGCGCGTGCGGAGCCTGCCATGCGGTCCCGCCACCCCCGCCGCATGCCGCAAGCAAAGGCTGCTCGGCGGTGGGCTGCCACGTAGGAACGACCACGCCAAACGGTGAGCTCACGCCCGCAGGAAAAGCCGTCCATGTGGACGGGCTCCTCCAAAGCAACGTGCCGTGAACCCGCGATCGCGCAGTGTGGAACGCGGCCCAAATCGACTAGCTCCCAAAACCCGAAAAAGCAGCACAAAAAGCCGCTCACGTGCGCGTCGATCGAACGGTGGTGCTCGAGGAGCGCCGCGCTCTCCCTTGGGGTCTCAAGAGCCGCACACACACACACACTCTCTCTCTCTCTCTCTCGCGCGGGTCTCGAGGAGGAGGCTGGATGATTTTCGTCAAGACCGAGCCCGGCCTAGGAGGATCGCCCGGAACCGACTCCTGTCGGTGAGGACGTCCGACGACGGCCAGGCGAAGGTATTGGCGAAAAGCACCAGCCTCCTAGGGAAAGGCTTTTACGATGGCGGCTGAATCTCCGCGCTTGAACACGTTCACCTGGCCGCACTTGGCGAAGTGGTTTCCGGAGCGGTAGGGAGTGCCGGTTTGGGCGACGTCAGGCTCCCAGCCAGGCCCGTTCGAGATGAACGACTTTACCTCGAACCATCCCGATACGGTCTTCTCGCAGTCCATGTCGACGTCGACCATCCAGTAGTGCTGACCGTACTGGTTGAGCGGATCGGTCCCGAAGCCATCCGTGGCCACCGACTTCGGCGCGCCGAACTCCAACGGCCAAACGTTGGTCGTCCAGTCGGCCGCGGTGCCCACCGAAGCCGGGTTTTGACCAGCTTCTGGTCCGTACCAATCGAGTCGCGTATCGCTCGACTTCCACGGAGCCGTCGTCGGGTTCCGCAGGTTTCGATGGGTCATGGGAATGGCGCAAAGGTAGTTCGATGGAGACGCGCCATTCGGCGCAGTACACGTCCGCCCGAGGTTCGCCTGCGCAAAGCCGTGGTCGATGCCGCCGCGAAGGAACATGTCCTGTCCAGGGTCGGTCTTCCCGAACATGAAGATGACCGTGCGCTTCACGTTCGCGGGTGCCGTGGCCGCTGCGAGCCTCACGTGTTTTCCAATCGAAGGCGTGCCTTCGTTGCTCACGAGAAAGAGCAGGTAATCTCCGGGAGGCGCAACGTTCGGATCGCTCGGGGCGCTGAAGACCACTTTGCCATCGGCCACCCGATGTTCGAGGGGCACGTACCGCTGGTTCTGGTCGAAGCTGTGAGTCGTCGAGCCTAGAGCCATCAAGACGACGCCGCCTTTGGGAGCCAGTGGCGCGCCTTGAAATTGGAGGCTCGTCTCGGTGCCTGCACCAATCGTGAGATCGATGGGCTCCGGTGCGGCAATGACCGGCCGGGGTCCCTTGGTCAAATACGACGGCCTATAGATGCGCACGTCCGTGCGTTCACAGCCAATGCTCGTGATCGGCTGTCCATTGACGAGCGGCGCAGTGCCACCCCCGACCAGGACCGTGCCGTCCTTCAAGAGAATCGCAAAGCTGTGGTACCCGCGTTCGAACGGATCGTCGGTCCACGGTGCAAAGGTTTGGAATGTGCGCGTGCGCGGATCGAAGATTTGCGGGCGCTTGCGGTCGCCGGGAAGATTCCCGTCCTCGTCCCAGCCGTTCATGACGAGCACGTTTCCGTCGGGCATGAGCACGGTGGCCGCGTTGCGCCGCCCGATACCGGAATTGACCTGAGTCCAGGCGTCGGTCTGTGGATTGTAGAGGTCCGCCCGCTGAGCCACGGCGCCGTCGTTCGTGCCACCCATCACGAAAAGCTCTCCGCTCGGGAGCAGCGCGGACGTCGCGTCCCAGCCTTGTGCACCGTTCGGTCGCGCGGCGTTTCGAGGCTGCGAAAAGCGGGCGGACGGGGCCGTTGCGTCGTCCGCATTCATCAGAAGAACGCGCCCGTTCCAGCCCATCATGGCGACTTGGCGTGAGGCTCCGCCTTGGACGACCGGCTTCGGAAGTAGAAACGTGTGGGTGTAGTCCTTGAGCCCGGGCGCCATGGCTTCGCGCGTCGCAGGAATGGAAGGATCGTCGTGTTGGGCGAGAACCTTCCACGATTCGTCCTTGGGATCGAACGTCTCCACGCTGAGGTTCGCGCGCTTCAGGCTCGAGTACCCGCCCGTGACCAGGACGCGGCCGTCGGGCATGCGGGTGTTCGTGGGATACCACCGCCAGCCGCGCTTGTTCACGGGGCCGAAGGAAGGCGCACCTTCGACCGTCTCGCTGCCGGGGCCACCCAGCATCGGGGCCCCGAGCTTGCGAAATTGGCCCGTCGAATATTCGAAGAGCCGAGCGGACGAAATGCCCACTTCGATCTCGCGGTTGCGCTCGCCGAGGAACTGATAACGAGCGCCGCCCGTATAGAGAATCCCCTTGGACGTGGGCGTATGGCCCGCACAGTAGAGGACCTCGGGCGTCCAGAGGTTCGGCGAGTCCCCGGGCTGAAGCTTGAAGTCGCGGCTGACGACTTCGTCGATGGGCACAATGGCAAGATCGCCCGGCGAACGCCTCGCGGAAATGGCGGCGGGATCCAGCACGAACGACTCACCGCGGGAGCGACTCCCCTCGGGAAACTGACAACGATCCTGTTGCGCACGACCCCAGCCGGTCGCGAGCACTTTGCCGTCGGGCATGAGTGTCACGTGGATCGGCGATACGAACCATCCTCCGGGCGGGCGGCCCGCGAACGTGGCGGTGTCGTCCCGAAGCGAGAGGCTCGGACCCCAGGATTCGGTTCCTCCCTGGGAGAATTCGTCCGTGCTCGTTCCGGTGCCATCGTCGCCGCTCGAGCACGCGGGCACGATCGAGAGCAGCAGGGCAAACGGAATGGAACGGAGTGCGTGAGTGCGATTCATGGTGGTCATTTCTCGGCGAGGAGCCCGTTGGAAATCCGCGCGGCCGCGGCACTCTCGTGGATGGTACGTGGACTGGCGAACGGAGCTCCCCCGGCGTACCCAAAAGCGCGGAGAACCGCGAGATCGGACGCGGGGGCCTCCGCGACCGAGAGGTCGAAGGTCGGAGACTCGAATTGGTCGGTCGAAGATCGAGCGGAAAGCACGCGTTCGGCCCAACGTTTGGAGCTCGAGGTCGTATGGCAACTTGCGCAATCGGTGTCTTCGGAAGATCGGAAGGCAGGATTCTCGATTCGGTTGGCCGCTCGCAGCGCGTCCTCGCGCGCGTCCGGTGTCGCCGAGCGCAAGAGGGTCGTGTCGAGCAACGGAGCAAGTGCACTGTCCGCGATGGTGGGCGCAATGGACTTCACGAAGGCGCTGTCCGTGGTCTGGAGCACTAGCGACTGGACGTTGGCTCGGCTCGGTGCGACTCCGAGGGGCGAGACCGTGCCGTCCGGGGCCACTCGAAAGCCGCCGAACTGCCACTCGTTGCCTCGGCCTCGCAGAGACATGAAGGTCACGCGAACGAGCGACGCTGCGGACGTGGCCACGGCAAGTCGGTCTTTGAGGGTTCGCGCGAACGGTCCTTCGAGTCCTTCTTGCGCGAGGGTGCGGTGCACTCCGAGTGGGCCTTTTGGCGGGCGCGGGCGGGCCTCGAGGAGGGACCGAAGCAAAACCATGAAGGGCTCGTTGGGAAGCTCGTAGAAGACATGCGTTGCCGCGTCGAGGGTCGACACTTCTCCCTTTTCGGAGAGAGAAAGCGGCTGCAATACGAACCGCACTTGGCGCTTGCACGCATCCTGCCGAGCGCCTGCTTCGCGGAAACAAGGATCGAGTCGCACGCTCACGACCCGCAGCGAGTCGTACGTGGCGCGCGGATCCTCCTGGAGAAGGGGAAGACGCGTCGCGAGTGCGCGAGGGAGAAGCTCGCGATTCGCTCCCACCGAGACCGAAGCCGCGAGCAGCCCGTCGTTGGCTAGGCTCTTCGGCAGAGGAAAGAGAATCGATACGTCGTCGAGATCGACAGGACCGTCGACGCTCGCTGGAGGAGCGTCTGGACCTTCTTCCGAAGCTTCGGCACTCGAGCAACCGACGAGAAGCGCCACGAGCCCGAGCGTGCAGAGCCACCGGCTCGGCAGTACATGGTGGAAGAGGTTCGAGCTCAGGTAGGCCATCGGTGGAAGGTGGCCCGCAACGAGCCGCCGTGCCTACATCGTAGCAAGTTGTAGGCCTGCGCCTTGGCCCGAAATATCCAGCAGTTTGCGCCTAAGAAGTCGCATCGAAGCACTTTGTTCCAGCCCGCCGATCCACCAGAGGATCGGTCCGTTCACGGCCGACCAGGTCCTTCGCTAGCGACGAAACACATGGCAGCCCGTGCACAGCGTGGCCTCGGGCTGATGCGTGCGGCGGTTTTCGTGGCACGAGGTCGTGCACGTGGCGCGATCGGCGTGAGGGGGTGCGTGAGCGGTGTGGCAAGAAGCGCACTTCGACGCGTGGGCGCCGACGGCGTGGAGTCCGGGAAGCTTCGCGGGCGTGTGGCAACTGGTGCAGGACGGCGGTGTGGCAACCCCCTGTGGCCCATGGGCCCGGTGGCAGGTCGCGCAGCCCGCACCGGGTAGCGTTCCGTGGAGCGTCCGGCTCTTTGCGGCGTGGCACGTCGGGCACGTTGCGTTCGCCCGACCCGTGTTAGGCGTGCTGGTCGCGGCCGTTACTTTGGCGAGACTTCCAGAGTGAGCATCATGGCAGCTCGTGCACGCAGAATGGCCTGCGTGCGCACTATTGGCTTCCGCGGCATGGCATCCGCGGCAGCCGGGTTTTGGCGAGGGCGTGTGAGTCGCTCCGTGGCAGGAGGCGCACGCCGAGTGCCCAGTACGCGCTATCTTGGCTTCCGTGGCGTGGCACTGTGCGCACAGCGTGGGGCCACCTGCCGGCCCGGAGAGCACGAACTGGTGCGGTCGATGGCAGCTCGTGCAAACCACTCCCTTGGCGGGCGAAGCGTGGACTCCCGCGGAGGCGTGGAACGCGCGATCGTCACGTGCTTTCGTATGGCACGACGAACAGGTGGTCGCAATCTGGGGAGTCTTCGGGTGGGGCGTATGGCACGAGGTGCACGCTCCGCCTTTCAGCGTCGGGTGAGACGGGTGCACGTTCGCGTGGCACTTCGCGCACGCGAGCGAGGCCGATGGCGAGGCGGCTCCCGTTCGGGTGGTCGTGTGTGGTTCGTGGCAATTGCCACACGCGTCGTGCGCGGGCACGGTGGCCGCGGCGAGAGCTTTGACGCCTTGGTGGCAGCTCGCGCACGTTCCGGAGGCTCGCGCGCCCGAGTGCGGTGCATGGCAGCTCGTGCAGCTGGTGTGACCCGCGCTGGGGCGCTTGGCGGTATGGCACGACGGACACGATTTCGTGGCGGCCACCGTGGCGAGGTGAGGCTCATGGCAGGTCACGCAGGCCTCGTGGGGACGCGCCTTCTTCGTGGAATGGCATCCCGCGCACGTGGCGCTCGCCGCGCCCTTTGCCGCGTGTGGGGCGTGGCACGACGTGCACATGGCGATCGCTTTTGCGCTCGCGGAGCCGTCGACTCCGGAGTCGTGAGAACCGCGGACGCTCGGTCCCGAGTCGGTCGTTCCAGCGTCGCTTGCGGCAATTTGGAGCTGTCCGTGCGTGGCGCGAACCTCTGCGTGGCAGCTCGTGCACGTGGACTGGGTGTCGACGTGGAGACGGGGTTCGCCGTGGAGGCCGTGGCAGCTCGTGCACGTCGCACGATCGACCGTGTGCGAGGCGAGGGGTTGCCCTTTCGGCCCGGGCGTTCCACTCGTGTGGCACTCCGCACATGGCTTGGGGGACGCGCCAGCCGCAAAGACGTGGCACGTGAGGCACGTGGTGGGATTGGCCTTGTTCCCGAGGTGCGAGCGCTTCGCATTGGCCTCGTGGCACGAGCCGCAGTCCGTCGTGCCAGGGCTCTCCTGGAAGCCATTTTTGTGGCACTTCGTGCACTCGATCTTCTGCTTGTCGACGTGCGCCGCGTGCATGGGGGACTTGCGCGCCACGCTCCAATCCGCGGGGACGAACGCGGTTGGAGCTTGCGGCGCGGTCCGCGGATACGCCCAAAAAAGCACTCCGGTCACGACGGCCACGAGCGCGAGGACGATCAAAAATGCGACGCGCTTCGACTTCATCGCGTGTGGCACATCCGGCAAGGTCGATCCCGGAGAGGATCGAGGGTGCTCGTATAGGACGGGCCGTGCGGGTTGCCCCCGGGCCCGCCGACGCGATGGCAGCCCACGCAAAGCGCTTCGCCCGCTCCGCCGTGGCAGGTCGCGCACGAGCTTGGATCCATTCGTGCGGCGCGGCCGTGCTCACCACCGCGGGAGCGCACCCACCCGGCCGGATGCGGGCTCTTGAGAGTGCCCGTGGCCCCGCGGCTCGACAGGTTCTTCTCGGTGTGGCAGTCCGCGCAGAAGCGCTCCTCCGCGTGGCACGTCGTGCAAAGGCCCGGATTCGAGCGTGCCTCTTCCGAGTGACGAAGCCGGAAACCCGCCCGATGTAGGCCCGTCATGGCAGCTCGGTCGAACCCGAATTTCCAAGGCAGCGCGGCGACCGTGACACCATGGCATGCCGCGCAGAAGGGCTCGCCGTGGCACGTGGCGCAGAGGTCTCGTCCCGCTGCTGCGCGCACGCCGTGCTCGCGCACGAAGTCCCCTTCATGGACGACGTGGCTCGCCGGGCGCGCGGCTTCTTTTGGAAGGTCGGTATGGCAGCCGTCGCAGTCACGCGTCTTCCATTGGTTTTCATGGGCGTGGCAGGAAAAACACTGCGCCATGGGAGGCCGTAGAGACGGTTGGCTCTTGTCACCTGCGGCGGCATGGCAAGGCACGCATTGCCCTTTGACGGTAGGTACGTGACGGTCGTGCGAAAAGCGAAGATGGTCACGCGCCAATACGGCGCGCTCGCGCGTAAGTGGCTGTCCGTGGCACCCGTTGCAGGGCCGTGCGTCGTGAGGTTTGGCGTGGCAACCCACGCACGTCTCGGTGCTGGGAAGGTGGAGCGGCCCGGTGTCTTTGGCGCTCGCCACGTCCTGATGGCACGAAAGACAGTTGATCCCGCGAATGGAGTGGGCTCGATGCTCGAACGCGTGGCCAGGCTCCTTCGGACGAATGCCAAGTATGCCGGCGCATGCGGCAAGACAAAGTACGAGAGGGAGCACGAAAAGAAGGAATCTGCGAGGAATGGGCGTCATCGTGCGGCCCTCTCGAATACATAGGACAATCGCGCGAGCGCGTGCGTCTCCGCGCGGTAGCTGGGTCCACTCGAGGCCTCGACGCCGAGGGCCACGTCCCATTCGGGCCTTGGGCGATAGCCCACTGCGCCAAGGACCCATGGCCAATAGGCTCCACGGTCGCGCGGCTCGTCCGGCCTTACGATCTCGATCTCGGTGGCCACTCGGAACTTCTCGGAAAGAGGCAAACCGAGGAGCGCCCGTGCGCCGCTCCAGCGGGCGGTCCCGAGCTCGACGCGGCGAACCTCGAGGCCCACGGTGCCCGCCCACCCGTCGTCGAGTGCGAGCGTCGCCCGCCCCGTGCCCTGCCCGCCGAGAAGATCGCCTTGGGTTTGAACGGACGCGGTACCAAGGAGCTCGAGTCGAGGAAACGCGCGCCAGCGCACCGTCGAGCCGACGCTCGTGGCCGCAAAGTCGCCGAGCACCGAAAAGAGCGACGTGGCGGGCAAGAGCCGACCGGGAGACCTGTGGGTGGTGAAAAGCTCGACACGAACGTCTTCCTTCTGCGCGCTGAGCGAGGCAAGCACGTCGGTGGGCCCTTGCGTGAGAAGGTCGAACGCCGCTCGGCTTGCGGCCGTGAGCCAGGGCGTCGGTGTGAACGCCAAATCTGCACCAAGCTCCTCGTCCGAGCGCTGCCCGTCCGAGTGCCTGCGAAGGTACGAAACTCCCACGTTCGCGTTCGTCCCGAAGGCTTGGCCGATGCGCCCACCCGTCGCCCAGTCGACCGTGCGGTAGTCGAATCCCCTCTGCACCGGGGATCCCCCGAACGCCTCGAACGTGGTCGACCCGAGCACGCGAACGAGCCCACGGGCTCCATCGATGTGAAGGGGTCGGACCGCCCCCATCGAGACGACCATGCGTCCTACACGTATCTCGGAGCCGCTCGCGACGTCACGCGCCCGCACCGAAACCGTCACGACGTCCCCCGTGGGACCAAGCGCTCCGGCTCCTGCGTTGGCCGTGTCCGAAACGCCCATCCACGTGACCGCCTCTGCAGAAAGCCAGGGCTTCAGGCGATCTTCACCCTGCAAGACGAGCAGTCCGACGGGGGAACGCGTTTGCGTGAGAGCATCTGCGCGTAGGCGCAAGGGTTGCGCGTCGGCGAAATGGGGCGCAGCCCACGCGAGCACGAAGACCAGCGCGGCCCCGACCTTGCTAGGTCGTGCACGGAGCGCCCGTCTGGGCGAGTATCGGCTCGAAATATGGAAAAACACGAGATTGGATGGTTGGGTTGGTCGTCGGTGGCGTTTGCTGCCATCGCGGCGATCGTCTTGCTCGTGCATCTTCTACGCCGAGGCCCAATCGATGCGTCAGCAAAACTATGGCTGCTCATGGGACTCGGCGTCTTTCCCATCGCGTCGGCCGCCACGTCGAACGTTGCCGGGTTCCAGGCCACGCAGTCGCGGGCCTTCTGTGGCTCCTGCCATGTGATGGTCCCTCATGCGAGCGACTCGCTCGACGAGAAGAGCCGATCGATGTCGGCGATCCATGCCCGAAACCACTACTTCGGAAAGGACAACTGCTACTCGTGCCACAAGGACTACGGAATGTACGGCTACGTGCTGACCAAGATGGGCGGAATGCGGCACGTTTATCTCTATCTGACCGAATACCGGTCGATGCCCATCGAGCAGGCGAAACACGACATTCGCATAATGAAGCCGCTCCCGAACCAAACCTGCATGAGCTGCCACACGACGACCGCGCCACGTTGGGAGTCCATCCCGGACCACGCGTCTTCGCTCGCCCTCGTGCGAAGCGGCACGGTTTCGTGTGCGAGCCCCGGCTGCCATGGCTACTCCCATCCGAACACCAAACTGGGCAAAGAGCTCCTGCCCGACGGAGGCGCGCGCCCATGAAGCTCCCCAAATTGCCGGCGAGCGAGAGGATCCTTCGCGTGGCCTGCGTGCTCGGCCTCGTCGCCTTGCCGCTCATGGTGTGGTCGATTTTCGACCCCACCGTTTGGCCCGTTCTCGTCGCGCTGTCGCTCGGGCAGGCGGTCGGCACGGTATCGTTCCTCCTCTTCCTGGTGGTCGTGGCGCGCGATCTGGCCCTCGCCCGGAGGCTACGAACGGACGGCATTCCGCCGGCTCCTCCGTCCTCGCGGTCCGTGCTCTGAACCACCCGTCGAAAAAAAAACGGGCCATGTGAATCCTTTTGCGGGACGCCCCCTAGAGGAGACGAGGGCAGCGTTCGTGCTCCCTCGACCAACACCGGTGACGTGCCGGACGGAGTCTCCAATGTCCTCGAAGATTTTCCCCAAGAACGAACATGCCGTAGAACGTGGTGTGCGGATCGTCCTGGGGCTCGCCGTGCTTTCCCTGGTTTTTGTCGGCCCGCATACGTTTTGGGGGCTTCTCGGAATCGTCCCACTCGCGACCGGCTTGCTTGGAAGCTGTCCGCTCTACACACTGTTTGGCCTATCGACGTGTCGGATTTCCCAAAAGACGACGACCTAATCGAGCGATCGAGCTCTGGCGACCGGGCGGCGTTCGCGACGATCGTGGATCGTCACGCGCGCTCCGTCCTGAGGCTTGCCCGTGCGATGACGACCGGCGACGCCATGGCAGAGGACGTCGTCCAGGAGACCTTTCTCAGGGCCTTTCGGGCGTCGTCCACGTACCGTCCGGGGCTCGGCACGGTACGTACTTGGATATTCGCCATCGCGCGCAACGAGGCACGTAGGATGCGCGGCGAGCGCGACATCCCCGTGGAATACGAGGACGACCGTCCACTGATGGCCCTTGGCCTCGACGCGGGATGGGGTGCGGAAGAGGCGTTTGCGCGCGCCGAGGAGGTCGATCGACTGGCCCTTGCCATGGCCACCCTATCTTCCGAAGACAGGGAAATCCTGGTCCTTCGCGACCTGGAGGCCATGTCGGGTGAACCGGTTGCCGAGCTCCTGGGATTGGCACTTCCCGCAATGAAAAGCCGACTGCACCGAGCGCGCCTTCGGCTCTTGGCCGCGCTCCGAGAAACCGAAGGAGGCGTCGTGGAGAACGAGCGAACGGTCGCCGGGCTCTCGTGCAGTGCCGTTCTTGCGCGGCTTGGCGACTATGTCGACGGTGATGCTTCGGACGCCGAAAGAATCGAAAACCACCTGCGAGGTTGTTCGGTATGCGAGCGGTTTGGCGGACGCTATTCGCGTGTCGTTCACGACGTGCGCGAACGCCTCGGGGCGTCGGCTTCCCTCGACGAGACACAAATCGATCGCGTCCGAGACCTCTTTCGCTCGCACCAAGAATGAAGGCACTTCGCCGGTCGTCTCGTGCCGAACGCAGCGGTTTCGCGGCGTTCGGGCAGGAATCAGCGCGCAGGCCGCTCGGTCATCGAAGCGCGCGTGAAACCTGCATTGGTCACGACGTACCCCATGGTGCGGAGCAATCGGGCCCCACGCGCTCGACGAACGAACCCGTGCCCGCATACGAGGATGGTCTGGCCTACGGCAGCCGTATCGCCGATACGCTTTTCGAGCTCCTCGAGAGGAATGTTCGATGCGCCATCCATATGCGATCTCTCGTAGTCCGAGGCCAGGCCGACGTCGACCAAAGGGGCCCCTTGGTTCGATAGGACGCGAACCCTCTCTCGTCTCATGTCGTCGAGCCACCAAAAGAGCATCGTGACCGCGACGAACGTCGCGCCGACGCCAATCAACATGAATTCCTTGGTGCCCATTCCGTACATCTCTTTTCGGGTCGCAGCGCGACCATTTGAGGGGTTCTTTCGCCGGTGCGGCGCTTTCCAATCAATTTGATGGGAAGAACGCTCGATCTGATGGCCACCTGACCGGCCAAGTTCGAGGAATCGATGTCAAAAGCTCGAGGAGCCAGGTGCAAGTGCCAGCCATGAGCCAATGCAGAGCACGTTCCGGGCCGCGCCGGACCAAGCTCCGAGCGTCGAAGAGCTCGAATCGTCGAAGGGCGAATTGCGCCCTTTTTGCGAACGAAATGGAGCAAGATCGGCAAAACGAGGCCCAATCGAAACGAGTCGGAGTCCCATGACACCCTCGTGACGCGCAGGCATGCCGGTGCTTGGCACGGCGGGTGCTAGTGTGGAGGCATGAAGCGACGAATCGTTCGACGTTCCTCGTGGCCGTCGGTGTCGTCGGAAGGCGAAATCGACCTCGTGGCCGTCGCAAGTGTGGACGTATCGTCGGAAAAGCAGCTCTTTCCGATCGACAACGTATTCGATGCGCAGCGTGGACCCGGGGGAAGCTGCTGGGTGGCTTCGGAGGCGGGCCCGCAAACCGTGCTCGTCGCCTTCGACGCTCCGCAGGACCTGCATTCGGTGAGCATCGAAGTCGAGGAGCGCGCGAATACGGGCACCCAACACGTGAACGTTGCCACGTCCCGCGATGCCGGGAAAACCTACGACGAGCTTTTGGTTCGCGACTTTCGATTCAGTCCTTACGGCGCGACGTTCGGTGAAGAAACGCGCTCCGTGGACATTCGAAGCGTCACTCACGTACGACTCCAAATTACTCCCGGGTCAGAATCCAATTCCGGCGGTGTGGGGGATACGCGTGCGAGCTTGACGTCCGTCGTCTTCCGCTGACGTTGCATTTTGGGCATGAAGCGCCCATAGTTAATTCCCTTGTTCGTTCGTCGGTCGTCGCCTTTTGCGCCGAGTGCCGAGTGGCGCGGCTGGAGGCGTTCTGAATCCCTTGTCCATATCCCCTGCGACCGAACATCTCCGAAAAATAGCAATGTTGGGCACTCACGTGCCCCGGCAATGCGGAATTGCCACGTTCACGAGCGACCTCTCGAACGCGATTGCCACCGAGTGTCCCGAGCTCGACTGTTTCGTCGTAGCGATGAACGATCCGGGGCGACACCATGCGTACCCGCCTCGCGTTCGCTTCGAGATTGCGGAAAGCGACGTCGCGTCCTATCGCCGCGCCGCGGACTTCTTGAACGTGAATCCCGTCGACGTATTGTCCTTACAACACGAATACGGCATCTTCGGCGGAAAGGCCGGCGCTCACGTCCTCGCACTCCTCCGTGAGCTGCGAATGCCGATCGTCACCACCCTGCACACCATCCTTGCCGAGCCGAGCCCGGTTCACAAAACGGTGCTCGACGAGATACTGCGCCTTTCGGCCCGTGTCGTCGTCATGAGCGAGCTTGGCAGGACTTTGCTGCAAGAGGTCCATGGCTTGTCGACGGACAAGATAGACCTCATTCCCCACGGCATTCCCCACGTTCCACCCGAAGCACGAAGCAAGGACCGACTCGGAGTCGTGGGCAAATCGGTCATATTGACCTTCGGACTGCTGTCGCCGGACAAAGGGATCGAGAACGTCATCGACGCCTTACCCGCCATCGTCGAGCGCTTTCCGAACACCGTGTACATCGTGCTCGGCGCGACGCATCCGCACGTCAAGGCACGGCACGGTGAGACCTATCGCCTCATGCTCGAGAGCCGCGCCAAGTCTTTGGGTGTCGACTCGAACATGATCTTCCACGATCGTTTCGTCAGCCAGAGCGAGCTTACCGAGTTCTTGTCGGCCGCCGACATCTACATCACTCCGTACCTCAAGCCCGAGCAGATTACCTCGGGAACTCTTGCCTACGCCGTCGGCTCCGGCCGAGCCGTGATCTCGACTCCATACTTCTACGCAAAAGAAATTCTCGCCGACGGACGCGGCATCCTCGTTCCTTGGCGAGATCCGGCTGCGATCGCGAAAGAGGTCATTGGGCTGCTCGGCGACGACGAAAAGCGCATGAGCATGCGCGCTCGGGCTGCTGCTTATGGAAAGAGCATGCTCTGGCCCGCGGTCGCTCGGTCGTACGTCACGTCCTTCGAGCGCGCTGGCCTCGAGCATACGAGCCGCCTACAGGCGTCGTTCCAGGCGAAGACCCTCGCCCGAAGGCCGGCCGAGCTTCCCGAAGCCGACCTGTCCCATTTGCGGCATTTGACCGACGATACTGGTCTCTTGCAGCATGCCGCGTTCTCCGTGCCCAGATACGAGGATGGCTACTGCCTCGACGACAATGCGCGAGCCATGCTTCTCATGGCCCACCTCGAAGAGGCAGGGACCGAGGACGCCAAGACCGTTCGATTGCTCTCTTCGCGGTATTTGGCATTCGTTCGCTATGCCTTCGACAACGACCGTGGGCGCTTTCGGAACTTTCTCACCTTCAATCGGTGTTGGGTCGAAGAGACCGGGTCGGAGGACAGTCACGGTCGTGGAATCTGGTCGCTCGGAACGGTGGTAGGTCGCTCGGGAGACGCAGGACGGCGCAACCTTGCTGGAGACATCTTCCACGCAGCCTTGGCGGTAGTGGGGAAATTTTCGAGTCCGCGCGCCTGGGCGTACGCGCTTCTTGGCATCGACGAGTACCTGCGCGCGTTCCAAGGGGATCGGAGCGTCCAGTCGTTTCGCGACGAGCTCTCCCTGCGCCTGTACGACCTCTACCAAAGGACGAGCACGGTGGAGTGGCCTTGGTTCGAGGAGACCGCCACGTATTGCAACGCACGCCTTTCACAAGCACTGCTCGTCTCCGGTGCGCGAATGAACCACCCCGAGATGCAAGCGGCCGGCTCCACGTCGCTCGGGTGGCTCGCCCGGGTTCAGCGGTCGGAAGAGGGGTATTTTGCGCCCATCGGCTCGAATGGCTTCTACACCAAGGGTGGAACGATGGCCGCGTTCGACCAACAACCGGTCGAAGCCGCGTCCATGATTTCGGCGTGTCTCGAGGCGCGTCGCATCACCGGGGACCCACACTGGGGCGCCCATGCCTCTCGCGCCTTGAGCTGGTTTTTCGGACAGAATCGCCTCCGCGAGTCGCTCTACGATCCGACCACGGGCGGTTGTCGGGACGGCATACATTCCGACCGCTTGAACGAAAACCAGGGCGCCGAATCCACCCTTTCTTTTCTCCTCGCCCTCACCGAGATGCGCTCGGCCGATCGCGTCGAGCTCGCACGAACGAATACTGAACGGCCCCCAGCGGCCGTGGGAGCGCGCGCACCATGACGACGAAACGCCAGTACGAAACCCTTCTTCATCGGCATCCGAAGAATCCAATTCTCACGGCGGCCGACTGGCCGTATCCGGCCCACACGGTCTTCAATCCCGGAGCCACGTTGCTCCGCGACGGAACGACGCTCCTTTTGTGTCGGGTCGAGGACCGAAGGGGCCACTCGCATCTTTGTGCCGCTCGCTCGGCGAACGGAGTCGACGGTTGGGTCATCGACCCGGAGCCCACGTTGCGAGCCGATCCGGAGAATCATCCCGAAGAGCTGTGGGGCATCGAAGATCCTCGCATTACGTACGTTGACGAGCTTGGAAAATACGCCATCGCGTACACGGCCTTCGGCCGGAGCGGACCCGGCGTGGCGCTCGCATTGACCGAGGATTTTCGCACGTTCGAGCGTTGCGGCCTTGTCATGCAACCCGACGACAAGGACGCAGCCCTCCTTCCGCGGCGTGTGGACGGTCAGTTCGCGCTCGTCCACAGGCCCATGCACGACACCGGTGCGCACGTGTGGATGTCGCTCTCCCCGGACTTGCGCAACTGGGGCAGCCACACCCTCATGCTCACCGCGCGCAAGGGCGCATGGTGGGATGCAAACAAAGTGGGGCTCTCGCCTCCGATGATCGAGACGGCCCGCGGATGGCTCATGCTCTACCACGGGGTTCGCCAGACCTGCTCGGGCTCTCTCTACCGCCTCGGAGTCGCGCTCTTCGCGCTCGATCAGCCGTCCGTCCTCCTTGCGCGTGGCGACTCTTGGATCTTCGGTCCCGAGACGTCCTACGAGCGGGAAGGGGATGTGGGCATGGTGGCGTTTCCGTGCGGCTACACGATGGGAGCCGACGGCGATACCCTGAATCTCTATTACGGTGCTGCCGACAGCACCGTGGCGCTCGCCACCGGAAGCGTGAAGGCCATCTTGAAATGGCTCGACGAAAACGGCAGCGCCCCGCCCGCCTCGAGTGATGAAGTCTAGCGTCCGATGAATGGTCCTGCGTCCGGCTCTCCAGTAGGGCCGGAACGCTCGGATCGGGCGATCAGGCCTTGCGAACGGCAGCGATCGTGCGCTGACAGGCGTCGAGGCACTCTTTGCACACGGCATGGTGGTCGGCGTGTTTCTGGCACTCGACTGCGCAGTCCTCGCAGTAACCCACGAGCGCTTTTGCCGTTTCGCCGAGGCGTTTTCCACCGCGCGGAGCAAGCTTCGAGAGTGCCTCCATGGCGGCCAGCATCTCGGTGACGGTGGAGAGGCAACCGGCCATCGACGTGTCTCCCGTCGAGACCATGGCAATGCAGTGCGCGAGGCAGGCGTTACCGGCCTTGAGGCACGCGAGGACCGCGTCGGCGAGGGCGGGGTCCCCGGTGCGTGCGGGCTCGGCTGTGTGGGCCACTGCATTCTTCGCGCACGAGAGAGTGCTGAGGGCGAAGGCTGCGGTGAGTGCGGTGCTGCCAAGGAGGGCTTCGCGTCGGTTCATGCGCAGGACCCTAACGCGCCTCGTGCCCTGACTCACGCCAGAACCGACCTGAGAACCGCAAGCTGGCCCGCATCGAGCTCGGCCTCGAGGTCAGAAAGTTCAACATTTTCCATGGGTTGGCTCGAAATCCTTCGGCTCGGATTCATTCGCGCCAAGCACGGAGTCAGCTTCGAGGCGAAAAGCGTAGCGAGTAGCTCGCCATCGTCTTGCCGCCCCTTGGCCTTTGGAATTCGACCTTTTCGAACACGTCGACCACGCACGTGCGGAACGCATCTCCGGCAATTCCGGTTCGAGGGTGGGTTACTTTCGCAATGCCACCTTCGCGTTCGATCAAGAGATCGATCCCGAAGTCGCCCGTCTTGGACGGCGCTTCCGCTTTGGCGAAGCATTCTCGCAATGCGGAGAAGTGGGGCTCGACCGAGCGCAAGATAGGCGCTTTGGTGACGTCGTCGTTCGGGCCTCCTCCAATATGGAGGCCAATGTTCACCACGTCGACGGGAACCGCGGGCTTCGTGGTCGTACCCGCGGGCGGCGGGCTCGTGACGGTCCCGGTCAGGCCTGTCGGGAGGCTCGGTGCGCTCTCCGCCACCTTCGTCGCCTCCTGCGTGGTAGGGGCAGGGGCATTCGGCGCGATCGCGATCGCACTTGGTGGAATGGCTTGGACCACGGCCGCCCGGGGAAGCGGCGGCTCATTCTTGCAGGCCCCGAGTACGACAAAAAGGAGGACTGAGAGATAGTTGACCGACCTGCGTTCGGCTTTTCGGGCCAAACAAGGCGGTAGCCAAAAAGTCCGTTGCGTCTTCACGCGAGAACCTTACGGCGTCCTCGCGCGAGGGCCGAGTTTCGTGCACAAATGGCAAATCAGGCCGGCTGGACGTCGAGCTCGCGAAGCCACGCGACCGCCGTGGCCATGGCTTGCCGCACGGCCGAGATGCTCGGCGTGAGCGCGGAGACGAGAGGTATTCCTCTGCGCCGCGCAATGGCGCGAGCCTTGTCCGCCGCCGCGTGCGAAATGTGGCCCGTGACGAGGACGATGGCGTCGGCGTGCTCGGCCTTTCGCGCGAGCGCGCCAGAATCAATGTAAACCGCACGAATGTCGAGGGGCTCGGGCGTCGCGCGGTAGTGTCCGTCCAGGCGCTCGAGACCGCCCACGAGCAGGATCGAAGGACCGTTGATGGTCATCGTGCACTCCCCTCGCTCGGCCACCCTACTCGGCGCTCTAGGCAAAACCGTCGCGGTTGGCTCCTTTGCATGTGCGAATCTCCGTCTTTTTGCAGGGCTCGGTGCGGTGGCAGGCGCTATTGCGTCACTGTGTCCACTATAGCAGACGTCGTCCTGTCGTCCAGGATTCCCTTGCGGAACGCTGCTCCGATTCGGGAATCGCGACGAGTCCCCACGCGTACGATGCGCGAGTTGAAACCCGGAGCCCGTCCTCTCGCGCTCGTCTTCATGTGGCTCGTGTCGGGGGTCCTCTTGGGAGCCCGCGCGCCGGAGCCGACGGTTCTGCCCGAAACGCAGCTATGGCTATGGGCATGGGAGCGGCCGGAAGATCTGCGCTTCCTCGGGGATCGTCGCGACGTGGGCGTGGCCTACTTGGCGCGCACGGTCTTGGTGGCGGACCGAGTCGTGACCGTTCGCCCGCGAAAGCAACCGCTTCGTGCCTCGGCCTCGACGCCCCTCACTGCGGTGGTGCGGATCGAGGTGCCGCGCGGAGTGCCACCGTCAGACGACACGCTGGACGAGCTCGTTCGCGTGGCAAAAGAACCCACCGACGGTAAAAGAGTGACTCGAATCCAAATCGATTACGACGCTCGCGCCTCCGAGATTCCCTACTATCGCGCGTTCCTCTCGAAGCTGCGCGGCGCGCTTCCTGCCGGGACGTGGCTCGGGATCACGGCCCTCGCCGCGTGGTGCGGAGGCGAGCACTCGTGGCTCTCGAGCCCGCCCCCCGTGGACGCCGTCGTTCCGATGGTGTTCTCGATGGGAAACGACGCGCGCATGGTGAGAGCGTGGCTCGCCGTGCGCGGTGGGTTTTCCCTCGAAGCCTGCCAGGGGAACTACGGAGTGTCGACCGCGGAACCCTATTCGATTCCGGACGGAACGCGCGTCGTTTACGCCTTTTCGCCGACTGCCTTTACTCCCGATATCGTATCGCGACTGCCCTTTTGGAATCGACCATGAAAAGCGCCTTTTTCGCCTCCTGCGGGCTCGTTGCCCTCCTCGTCTCGGGCCTCGGCGACACCCCGGCCGACGCGTGCTCGTCGTCGGTCGAGGTCGTGGGCATTTCGACGAAGCATCCGGACTTGCCACTCTCGCCGTTCGTGGCGGGTCATCTTGGCGTGCTTGCCCCGACCTATGCGCGGTCGCACCTCGTGATCGCCTATGCGTGGCTCACTGGAAAAGGTCTCGATCCAGCGGCGCAGAGGTCGTTGCTCGAGCTCGCCCAAAAGCGACTGGCGCCCGTCGATGCGGCCAAGATTGCTCCTGGTCTGGCTCCGGCAGTGGCTCCCGATCCCGTGGCCCTCTGGAATGCCGAGCGAGCCCGGGTCCTGGCAAAAGCCGCATCTCCCACACCCGCGGTTCCAGCCGCGGGGTACACGTCATTGACGTTCGCTGCCGTCGACAATTGCCTCGTGGACGCCTTTCGGGTCGCCACCGACACGCTGAAGGATCGCGAAACGAAGCTTGGCGCCGGAGCGGCCGAATTGCTCGCCTGGGTGCACGCCCAAGATGCGGTATTTGCCAATTGTGCCGACCCCGAAAAGAAAGCCCTGCCGGCCCCTCTGGCAAGAACGGCCTCGGCGCAGGCGCGCGCGGACCACGCGTACCAAGTGGCTTCGGCGTACTTCTATTCCAATCGATGGGACGAGGCCGAGAAGCGTTTTCGCGCCATCGCCGCCGACAAAACCTCGCCCTGGTCCAAGCTCGCGCGATACGTCGTCGCACGGGTGATGGTGCGTCGCGCCACTCTCGCGCACGATACGGTCGACAAGCCCGAGCTCGTACGGGCCGCGGCGGACCTCGACGCCCAGCTTCGTGATCCGGACCTCGTGACCATGCACCCGAGCGTACGCAAATACCGACAATTCGTCCGCTTACGGGTCGATTCGGCGAAGCTCCTCCCGGAAGTGTCCGCCAAGCTCGCAGCGTTCGGGCTGGGGGCCGACACGGGGCCGCTGGTGGAGGACTACACGATGCTCCTCGACCTCGACGAGGACGTGCTCGCGAAGGCCCCTGCGAGCGACGACCTCACGAGCTTTTTGGGCACCATGCAAGGCAAACGCTCGTTCGAATTCGCCCTATCGAAGCATGCCGCCATGCCGGGCTCGGAGGCGTGGCTCGTCGCATCCTTGATGACCGCTACGCGTCCCTCGGACCCCCGACTCGCGCCACTCCTCACCGAGGCGCTGGCCCTACAGCCGTCGTCGCCTGGTTATGCCACGGCGCGCTTTCACGCCATTCGGCTGTCGGCCGCGCGAGGGGCAGCTCGGAGTGCCATCTCCGATATGCTCCAAAAGACGCGAACGGGCCTCGGTGGAAATCAGGGCATGTCGACTCGAAACACGTTTGCGGCCCTTGCGGCGTCCGTCGGGCCAGACCTCGTCACGTTCCTCCGTGAAGCCCCCATCGTGCCCGCCGGCTCGAGCGAGGACTCGGCGGCCGTCGTCTTCGATCCGGCACTGCCGCGCGCGATTCCACCCGAGCTCGCCGAAGCCCTCGCCCTCGGTGTGCCGCTCTCGGTGCTCAAGGACGCGACGCTATCCACGGTGCTTCCCCAAGGCGTGAGGGCCCACTTTGCCGCGACCACGTGGACGCGTGCGCATCTGCTCGGCGACCGGGCCACGGCGACGGCGGTCGCGACGGTGACGGGCCAACTCAATCCATCTCTCCGCACGTACATCGACAAAGTGGAGCGTGCCCACGGCGACGACGAGAGGCGTCTCGGCCTCGTGAATGCCATTCTCACCTTTCCGACGTTGGGCCCGGCGGTGGACGGTTGGGACTCCGGACCGGCCATTGCTACGGCCCTGTCGTCCTCTTCGGCGGGCTATTTTTGGTGCCCATCTCCGCCGCCCAGTCCATTGCCGAGCATGCCGGCGTTCGTGACCAGCCAAGACCGCGATGCGGCGAAAAAGGAGCGGATTGCACTCGAAAAGCTAGGTGCAGGAGCCACGTGGCTCGCCAACGAAGCCGCTCGCGTGGCCGAAGCCCTGCCCCGCGATCCGCGTTCCGCCGAGACCCTCCACATGGCCGTTCGCGCCACGCGGTTCGGCTGCAAAGACGCCAAAACGTCCGCGGCATCCAAGCGGGCGTTCCAGACGCTCCACCGGCTTTACCCCGGCTCCTCGTGGGCCAAGTCGACTCCCTACTACTACTGAGTAGTCGGTCAACGTGCCCGGGTGAGCCACTCGCCCGCGAGGTGGTCGATGGACACCTTTGCGCCGCGGAGAGCCGTATCGAGCGCCATCACGGCAGGGTCGCTCGCGACAGGGTCCTTCACGTACGCGCGCGCGTAAAGCACCCAGTTCGACAGCTCGTAGCGATGAAGGAGCGGAGCGAACCTGTGCTCATCGAAGCGCGCGAGGGCTTCGACGGCTTCGTTCGCGTCCGCGCATCGCACGAGCGCACGCGTGGCATCGAAGAGGAGCTGACGAAGATCCTCGAAGGCCGCTTCGGGGTCGGAAGCAATGTCGCTCACGAGCGCCTCGAACTCGTCCTCGGACAGTCCTGCGGCGTCCGCAGCGTCCGACATGGCTGGCACTTGAGTCTCGAGAAAAGAGGAGTCTTTGGCGTGCCCGAGGAGCCGGCCCACGAGGTAGACGTCGAACGCGCTTGCAATGGCTTCTCCCATGAAGAGTGCATCGGCCGACGGGCTTCCGTTCGGGTGAAGCGCCTTTGCGGCAAGGTGGTGCCACGCCACGTGCGCGACGACGTCCGCGGGAATGTGGCGATCGACCAGCACGTCCCCGCCGCGGTCCGTTCCGGATGCCGCAGCCGCTTGGCCAACGGTTCCGGCTCCCCAAAACGTCAGATTGAGCAACAGCGCGCGGTCCCACCTTCCGGACATCGCGGGCGGCAAGACGAAGAACCGGTACCCGCTCTTCAGGAGCGCATCTTTAAGATCCGTGTAGATTCCAACATGACGAAACGAGCGTTCGTCCTCGATCTCGAGCTCATCCAACGTGTGCCTTTCGAGCGCGAGAGAACCTGAGGGTTTTGCGGGGGGCTTGCCGGGCATGGGCGCACCCTACACTGCACCCTTCGAGCACGAAAGCGCTCTAACGCTCCTCTCAGGGAAGCGCGAGGACGAACGCGATGTGGTCCGAGATCACCTTCTGTTGGTCGAACGCACAATGTCCGCCAGGCTTCGTGCCATCTTTGGTGAGCATCATTCCGGCATTCGTGTACGCCGTGACGGCCTGCTGGTAGAACTGCGGCCAAATCGTGTCGCCCGTCGTGATCTCGAAGTGCATTCGGAATCCCTGCTTCGTGGCGGCGTCCGGCGTGAACGTGCTTGCGGGTGGAGCTGCCCCGCACTGCAAAAAAGCCCCGCCTCGGTAGTCTTTGGCGTGGAGCGGTACGAAGTGGGTCGACAAGAACCCTCCGCCGCTCGATTGCCCGGAGAAGAGCACCTTCGTTTTGTCGATGTTGTATTTCGGAAAGAGGTCCTGTTGGACCATCTGGTGGAGCTTGTCCGCGGCTTGCACTTGGGCCGCATTTCCTCCTTCGTTCCAGCCTTGGCCATTCGGCGCCAGCACCGAGACGCGAATGAGGTCGTAGCGCGCCGCCACGTCCTTCATCATCGTGACGAAGTTGCCATAGTTGCTCGCCGTGCTTCCGTGCAGGAGCACCAGCAAGCCGAACGGCTTTCCGGTCGACGAGGTCGCCGGAGCGTCCATTTGGAACTTTAGCCCCGCGGCACCGACGACCTCACGAAAGCCCGTAGGACCGCCCGTGCCACCGGTGCCGTTGTCCACGGCGGCGTCCGGCTTGGTCGGACCTCCGGAGTCGGAGGGCGTGGCCGCGTCGTTTTCGTTCGGGCGCGTGCTCGTCGTGGTGCTCGGAGTGGGTACTGGATTCGCCGTCGAGGTGGTGCCGGGCAACGGGGCAAGCCCCTCCGAGTCGCCGCAACCCGCGCTGGGGACGAACGCTCCGGCGGTAGCCAACGCACAAAGGAAAAGACGCGCGCGCTTCGTCTCGTTCATGCCGTCAGGGTGAACGGCAAAGGTGCACCCTGCAATGGATCACCCGCGAACCACGCGCTGCAGACTTCGTAGCGAAGCGGAGAAGTCGAAGACTCTCAGGCGGGAGATTCGGCGGATTCGCGCGCAATTCGGCCGAGAAAGCGATACTCTGAATCAATGGCCCGCTCTCTTGCTCTTCCTCTTGTTCTCGCTTCGGTGCCGTTGGCGTTGGCTGTCTTGTGCGCCTTCGTTGGCTGTGTCGGCGACGATCCCGTGGTGACGGCCACGGACGCCTCGACCGTTCCCACGACGACTCCGACCGGCACCTCGACCACACCAACCCCCGATGCGGCCTTGCCCGACACGTCGATTCCCGTCGATTCCTCCGCGGACACGGCCACTCCGCCGGACGCGGGCGCGTTGCACTATGTGTTCGTCACGTCCGGCACGGTCGCTGGGGGGTTTGCCGCAGGCCTTCCTGCCCCGCAAACGCCTTGGACGTTCGCCGACGACCGCTGCGCGCGCGAAGCCATCGCGGCAAGTCTGCCGGGGCGCTACGTGGCGTGGCTCTCCTTCACCGACGGTGTCGGCACGAAGTTCAACGCGTCCGGGCGCATCGCCGATTGGCCTTATTACCTTCCTGGCGGACTCGATGGTTCGGCGCCCGTGCTCATTGCCCAAAATCGCGTCGAGCTCATCACCAAGGGAGCGGCCGCTCCGGTGGATCGCCTCGCGAGCGGTGTCCAAGTCGGCTTCGACGAAAACTCCGCCGTCGCGTGGGTGTGGACCGGCTCGAACGGCGACGGCACGGCCTCGACGCAGGACTGCAACGGCTGGACGAACGGCCTCGCCACACAAAGTGGCATTGCCGGAAACGCCCGTCGAATCCCGAGCTTCACTCCGACCGACTGGACCGCGCTCGGTGGCCGCACGTGCGACGTTCGAAGGCGTTTTTACTGCTTCCAAGTGCCCTGACCGCGTCGCGACTGCGTGCACCCCTCGTAGCAAGTCACCAAGCGCAGCCATTCACGTGGGAACGGGCGTTCTCGCAGGAGAAGGCCTCAGGAACCGCGAAAGGGCGCAGACGCGACCTAGCTGGGCCGATCGCCGCAAACAAAGAGGCGAGACGGAGAAGAGAAGTCGTTGTACCATCTCGCGCTTCGGGGTTGGAGAAGGGCCACGCAGTGCAAGGCAACAACGTAGAAAACATCGGCAACTGGCGAGACTTCTGGAGCGCCCCGCTGGCGCACGACTTCCAGACCGAAGAGAGCTGGCAGATGAACGCGAGCCTCTTCGTCGAGCGCTCCCACGGCATCCTCGGCTATCGCCCGGACGACGTGGTGCTCGATGTGGGCGCGGGTCCCGGCGCCACGGCGGAAGCCTTGCGAAGCCGCGTGGCCGAAGTGCACTGCGCCGAGGTCTCCCGAACGTTCGTCGAGGCCGCGAAGAAGCGCTTCGCCCACACTCCCAACGTCGTCTACCACGAGCTTGGTGCAGACTACACGGACCTGTCGTTCCTGGAGCCGAAGCAGTTCTCGCTCGTCCTCTGCAACAACGTCGTCCAGTATTACCGAAGCGTCGAAGAGGTAGAGAAGCTCATTCTCGCCGTGAAGCGCGTGGCCGCTCCTGGCGCTCGGCTTCTCATCGGTGAAATTCTCACCGATTCGGGCGTGGCCGTTCGCTACTTCCGGGACAGCCTGCGTGCCGCGAGGCGCGAGCGCTACCTCGGACTCTTGGTCGCTGGCTTTCTCCAGCTCGCGAAGATTCGGTACATGAAATACCGAAATGCGTTCCGCACGCTCGAGCTGCCCGAGCGCGAGCTCCACGGGATCATCAAGCGCCTCGGCCTCCGTGCCGAGGTCCTGGATACCCAACTATCGTTTTTCCCGCATCGCGTGCACTTGCTCGTTCACTTCTGAGCGGGCTGAGCAGGCTCTCGAAACGCGGAGTATCCCGACCAATCGTCGCGGTCGCGCACGAAGTCGGACCAGTCGTCCCGAATGCGCGCGGCCACGGCACCGACCGAGTGACCATGAGGCCCATAGTCCGCGGTCCGGGCGTGTGGACCTTTTCTTCGAGGGAGCGACTCGCCGCATCCCCACGTCGAGCAGGTCGCCATCACCGCGTTCGGTCCGGCCAAGAGATGCGCAAGGGACGTCTTGGCCTGCCGCCATCCGCCTTCGTGCACGAAGAGCCCCGACCACTCCACCGTGTGGCTGTCGGCCGCCACCACGGCCATCTCGGCTCCTTGGGAGAACCCTACGTAGATGGGATCCCCCTCCGCCATCCACGCGCCGTATTTCGCGCGCACGAGGGCGAGCGCCTCACGCGACCTCTGGCTCGCCTCCGCGGCGGACCCCCACGAGGCCAGCACCCCCTTCTTTTCCGTTCGGGTACGTGGGCAGACGATGAACGGGTAGCCCTTGGTCGGGTACATCCAGTCGCCGCACGCCCACTCGGCCAAGCCGCCCGCCCCATGGAGCGAGACCACCACAGGCCGTCGTTCCGTGGCCCCGAGCGGCAAGGCCACGAGACCGAGTCCGTCATCGCCGATGGCCTCGATCCACACGCCACCTAGCGGAGCAAGCTTCGGAGGCTCGACCACGGCCGAGCTCGCTGGGATGGACGGTGCGACGGGCCTTGCTGGATCGCATCCGAACAGTACGACGAGGGCGACGCACGCAACGGCCGGTGAACTGGGGCGCATACCGGTCTATCGCCCGAACGGGGTCGGTGTGACAGAAAGGGCTCGTGGCTCACTGCGGCACGATCGCGTCAAAACGAGCCTCACCAAAGAAACGTACGAACAATCGGGGGCGATCCCTTGCCACTCAGGGCAAAAAAGCCCGAAAAGCGGCCCCCTTTTCGGGCGCCTTCGGTGTCAAACCAGGGCACATTCCTCGGAAACAAATGGAAATAGGGCCGACGCATGCGGACCCATTGGACGAGCCTTTTGTTTCAGGCACGAATTGGCGCGCCGATCTGGGAGAGATCAGGGCGGGGTGCACCGCGTTTTTGGGGCCTCGACCCGCACGGCACCCTCCCGCCAAACGAACGGGAGGCCTTGATATAGGTCGGACATAAGGGAGCAGTAGTCGCGCGCCAAGATTCCGAGGTCAACGGCCGTGTGGTCTCCGAGCTCACTCGTGGCGGTGACGATGCCGTTGGCTTGCGTGAGCGCGACCACCCGTCCATGAAGAAGCACACGCTCGAGCAGGTGGCCGGTTTCGGGATCCCAGACGCCGAAGGTGCCGTCCGCAAACCCGGCCGCAAGAGTGGACGATGGTCCAGGAGCCAGCACCGTCACGGCCTTGGCCGGGGTCCCTCGAAGTGGAACGGCCTCCCGTGCTTCCGTCTGGACCAAGGGGCGAACCTCGACCATGCCGTTGTCGAAGCCGACCACCAAGTGCCCACCAAGTCGAAGCGCATAGGTGGTGCCCGGTTCTTTGGGAAGCTCGGCAGAGGGGGCCACATGGTCGGCTCCTCCACCCCAGAGTGCCTTGCCCGTCGCCGTGTCGAACATGCGAACGGTATGGTCGTCGCCACCCGTGGCGAGCAGGTGCCCGTCCGGGCTGAACGCGGCCGTGTTGACCTCTCCATTGTGGCCGGAGAACGTGCGCCTTGCCCCCGAAGCGAGGTCGACCAAATAGGTGTTTCCGTCCGACGAGGGTAGGGCGACCGTCCGCCCATCCGGCGAGATGACGGGTCGGTAGAGTCGACCGGGGAACGTGCCAAGTGGCTTCGCAAGGTTGGACGCGACGTCGATGGCGATGGCAACGCCCTCGAGGCCCGTGACGACGAGTGTCTTGCCGTCCTTGGACATGGTCAGGCCAAAGTTGCGCCCAATCCTGCGATAGACGATCTTGCCGGCGCCATTGGCAAGATTCCACGCCCGTACGGTTCCGTCGAAGGACGCCGAATAAAGGGTCTTGCCGTCCGCGGCGAGAGCGACACCGACCACGTCGGCTTCGTGTCCGCGGAGCTCGTGCAAGAGCTCCCGTCGGCCCAGGCGATAGACGAGCAGCGTCTCCTCGTTCGTGCTGACCGCAGCGAGGTCGTATTGCGCGGAGTAGACGAGCCCGAAAGGCGAGGTCGAACGCGTGCCCATCGTTCCCAACGAGCGCCCGGAAGGAATCTCCCAAAGGGCAATCTGGCCACGCTCGTCGGTGGCGGCCATTCGTCCATTGTTCGGATCATAGGCAATGTCACGGCCGTGGGTCCCTTCGCGAGCAAGCTCCAAGGTCGGATGGCCCGAGGCAACGTCCCATACGAGGATTCGTCTCGCGGAACCGCTCGCGAGGCGTGAGCCGTCCGGACCGAACGCGAGGTCCACGACGGCATCGGCGTGAGGGAAAAACGAAGGCGGTGTCGGTTTGGCGGAGACCTTCCACACCTCGGTACCGCCGGGGCCGCTCGCGACGAGCGACCGTTCGTCCGACGAGAGCGCAAGGTGCGTGATGCCCACGAGTCGTGTCGGGAGCTCTTGGAGTGCCAAACCTGTCGCGGCATCCCACTCGACCAAGCGGCGGTCCATTCCGCCGGACCAAATGCGCCCACTGCGCGAAACGGCAAGTCCGCGAGCGTCTCCCGTGTGCGCCGAGAATTCGAGCTTGGCCTTGAGCGAATCCCGATCGAAAAAGGTCATTTTTCCATTTCGACGAACGACCACGACGAGCTTCCTCGATGCGTCGATGGCAATTCGTCCGATGGCAGGGCCCGTCGCGCTCGTGCGAACCTCGGTGCCCGCGGGAATGTCCACGAGCCGCACACGGCCGTCGTCTCCGCCCACGAAAATGCCGTTGTTCGCCGAGTCGAACGCGAGCCCTCGAGCCTGGATTACGTCGATGGGAATCGTCCGGAGTGGACGTCCGGTCTCCACGAGCACGAGCTCTCCGTCCCGAGAGGCAGCGAGCATCGATCCGCGGACGGCGAGCGAGGTCACATTCGTGCGCTTGAGAAGTGCCTCGCCCGTTCCGGTGGTCGGATTCCACAGTCGGATCTCGCCGTTCCAACTCGCCGAGACGAAGCGACCGTCGTCCAGGACGGCAAGTCCGAGGACTTGGTCCGTATGCCCACGAAGGGCGCGCCGTTCGAGCGTATGGAGATCGTAGAGCTCGACGATGCCGGACTGGTTCGCCGTCGCGATCGTGCGACCGTCGGGAAGGAGCCGGGCGTCGTAGACGACCCCTTCGTCCGGCAAAAGGGCGAGGAGCGGCTCCTTCTCGAGCTTCCGTGCCAGATTCCGTAACGACACCGAGTCTCGCACTTCGAGGGCAGCGCGAAGCTGTGCGCGTGCGGCATGGGGATCGCCGCTCTCGTAGCTTGCGATGGCGCGCTCTTCGAGCAGCAAGGAGCTTGCCTGTTCCGCCCGGCGCTTGGCCACCGTGGCATCCTTTTGCCGACCCCTCCACGCCCACGCCGCCATCGACGACGCGGTGACGGCCACGAGCGCGGCTATCGCAAGGGCCGAAAAGAGGACTCTCCTTCTGCGTATCCCGCGCCGCTCGCGCCTCAGCGAAGCGTCGACCAAGGAAATGGCCAATGGCGGAAGAGCCGCTTTTCCTCGAGCGACGAGCCTCGCCGCGTCTCGGAGCGCATCCCCTTGCCACAGCTCGTCCGAGCGCTTTCCGCGACGTGACCAGCGTTCACTCGAAGCCACCAAGTCGCCCGCGAGGGCAAGGTCTTCGTGGCTCTCTTCGAGCCAGCGCGCGAGCCTTCGCCAAACTCGTGTGAGCGATTCGTGGGCAAGCTCGACGCGGCCATCGTCCCCGCGCTGCTGCGACAGTAGCCTCGCGTCGAGGAGCACGGACACGAGCCCATCGGCTTCCGCCGGCAATCCCTCCACGAGCGCCGCGCGTTCCACGGCCCTGCGCGTGCCTTCTCCCGTGACGAGGCGAAGGACGACTTGGCGACAGAGCTCGATGCGCGCGGGATCGAGCGCGGCCACGACATCCTCCGCGTGCGTGGCGAGCGCCCCGCCGACCCCTCCCATCGAGGAATAGACCTCCTTCAGGAGGAGGTGCTTGGTTTCGTCACGCCGAGTCCAAAGGAGGCTCATCGCGAATTGCAAGAGTGGCAAACAGGCAGCCTCGCCCCGCACGGAGGCGACGATCTCGTCGAGCAGCGCGGGATCGTCGAACTCGTAACCTGTCTGAAGGAGTGGCATCTTCAGTATTTCGCGTATGGCGTCCGGCTCGGGCGCGGACACGAGCACGATGCCGGCGAGTGCCGCTCTGCCTTCTGGACCCCAAGGAATCCGCCCGAGGAAGTCGTCACGCACGGTCATGACTACACGGACGGGCTCGTCCGGATGCCCGCTCGCGGTGCAAACGGCCGACATGAAGGCGCGCCGTTCGGCTTCGTCCTGAGCCACGGTGCATACTTCTTCGAGCTGATCGACAATCAAGAGAACGCGCGACTCGGTCTTCGTGGAAAGCTCACCCAGAAGTACGGCCAATCGGCCGGGAGACACGGCGAGCTCGGCCGCGAGCTCTTTTGGCGTGGACGCTCGGAGCTCAGGCTGTCCGGGGCGCGCGCGGAAAGCGTCCACCACCGTGTCGGCTTCTTTGGAAATATTGTTGCTTTTTCCGCTCGCTGCGACGGGAAGCAACAACGCCTCGGCCAACGCCAGAAGGGGTGCTCCTTGAGGCCTTACGACGATGACGTGGTAGTGGGCTGTCTCCTTGAGCCTGGGCACCACTCCGGCAAGGACGAGTGAGCTCTTCCCTGCGCCCGAAGCCCCCACGACGACGAGCGCGGATTGAGCGCGCAGACGCTCTACCAACGAAGAGACCTCGCGATCACGCCCGAAAAAGTTGTGGGCGTGACGCTCCGAGAACGCGAGGAGCCCGCGAAACGGGCTCTCCGAAGGCTTCCCGATCCGTTGGCGAGCTTCGAGGGCTTGGAGCTCCGCGCAAAGTTCGGCCGCCGTAGGCCTCTCGGAGGGTCGCTTGCTCAAGCAGCGCATCACGATCGGCGCGAGGTCGGACGAAGCGGCGTGGAGCTCCGGTGCCAAGTCGAGGGGCTCGGGCAAGCCCACGCGCGCCACGATTTGCACGGTGTCGAGCCCGCGAAACGGGTGAGCGTGCGAAAGGAGCTGATAGAGAATCAGCCCGAGTGCCCAAATGTCGGTCGCCGGCGAGTCCTCGCCGTGCCACTGCTCCGGCGCCATGTACGAAGGAGTCCCGAGAAACTCGACCTCGGGAATCACACCTTCCGACGGAGGGGGCTCGGACCTCCGGTTCGTGAATCGGGCAATGCCAAAATCCAGGACACGTGGCCTACCGTCCACTCCGAGCAGCACGTTGGCCGGCTTCAAGTCGCGATGCACGATGCCCGCCGCGTGTGCGGCTGCGACGGCATGCGCCACGGCGAGTCCGATGCGCAAGGTTTCTGCCGGAGAGGGCCAGTCTTCGTTCATTCGTTGGCCGAGCGTGCACCCCTCGATGTACTCGAGCGCCACCCACGGTCGGCCGTCTTGCTCGCCGAGGTCGAAAAGCGTGACGACGTTCGGGTGCGAGAGGCTCGCCGTGGTCTTCGCCTCGAGATCGAACTGCCGTCTCACGTCCGCCGAGTCCAAGAGCTCGGTCGACAGGAACTTGAGCGCCACGAGCCGCCCAAGGCGGGTGTCGCGTGCAAGATACACGTTTCCCATTCCGCCGCGGCCCAAGAGCCGCACGATGCGGTAGTGTCCGACCTCGAGGCTCGTGGTCGTGCTGAGGGTGCTCGAGGCGTCCACGGAGTACCGAACGTACCACCCAAGGCCCCCCACGACACGCCGACCTCCACGTACGAACCCGACGCAGCGATTTCTTCGAGGAGTTGGTAAGATGCCGGAACGACTTCATTTTCGGCGAAAGGGGCACGTGCGCGTTCGTTCGGGTGGAGGCGAATGCATGTGGGACTTCGGTCGCACTTTGGTAGTACGCGCCCCATGCGCAGCGTGGGCCTCGATTTCGGAACGACGAACAGCGCGATCGGAGTGATCGAAGACGGCGGTGACGACGTCACCCTCGCGAGCTTCGAGCACGCGGGAGGGCTCACCCGCACGTTTCGCTCGATCCTTTATTTCCACCCGGAGGTGCGGGACGCGCGCGGCAGGCTTGCCCCCGTCGCCGGACCGCGGGCCATCGACCAGTACCTCGAGGCGGATGGCACGGGACGCCTCATCCAGTCGCTCAAGTCCTATTTGGCCGACCGCGCATTCCAGGCGACGAGCATCTTCCAAAAGACGCACACCGTGGTCGAGCTCCTCAGTCTCTTGCTCCTCGATCTGCGCGCCCGTGCGGAGGAGAAGCTCGGTCCGCTCGGAAGTCGCATCGTGGTGGGACGTCCCGTGCGTTTTGCCCACGCCGACGCTCCGGAGGACGAGGCCCTCGCCGTGGAGCGGCTCACTTTGGCTCTCGCGAACGCGGGATTCTCGGAGGTGACCTTCGAGTACGAGCCGGTGGCCGCGGCCTACTATTACGAGAGCACTCTTGCCCACGACGAACGCGTTTTGGTCGCCGACTTCGGCGGCGGAACCAGCGACTTTTCGATCGTCGAAGTCGGCCCGTCGCGGAGGAAAACGTCGCGTCGCATCCTCGCGAACGATGGTGTCGGGCTCGCCGGGGACGCGCTGGATGCCAAAATGCTTCACAACGTGGTGGCGCCGATCTTGGGCCTCGGAACGAGCTACCGCGCCATGTTCGGCCGCGAGCTACCGGTCCCGGTGTGGATCTACGCGAAGCTCCGCCGGTGGCACCATCTCTCGTTCTTGAAGACCCAGAAGAACATGGCGCTCATCGAGGAGATTGCCGATCAAGCCGACGAGCCGAAGCGCATTCGCGCCCTGATGCACATTCTGGAAAACGATTTGGGGTATCACCTCTATCGTGCGGTCGAGCGCACGAAAGTGGCACTCTCGGCGAGCGACCAGACCACCTTTTCGTTCAGCGATCCCCCGCTCGGAATCGAAGCGGCGGTCTCGCGCGAGGACTTCGAGGGATGGATCTCCGAAGAGACCACCGCCATGGCCGAGTGCGTGGATCGTGTGCTCTCCCAGGCCGGCCTCTCGGCAAGCGGCATCGACAAGGTCTTCCTCACCGGAGGAACGTCGTTCGTCCCGGCCGTGCGTCGGATCTTCGACGAACGCTTCGGAGCGGACAAAATCAGGACAGGTGGAGAGATGATCTCCGTCGCCACGGGCCTCGCGCTGCGCGCCCGCGACGCCTGAGCACCAACGCGAAATAGCGGTTCGGTGCTCTTGGACTAGGCTTTGCGGACGACGACGCTTCCGGCCGAGTAGCCGGCACCGAACGAGCAAATGACGCCCGTGTCGCCTTTTTCGAGGCCGCCACGGTTCGCGTGGAACGTGATGATCGAGCCGCACGAGCTCGTGTTTCCGAACTCGTGGAGGAGCGAAGGCGCCTCTTCGGGGAGTACGTCGCGCCCCAATACTTTCTTGGCAATCCAGTCGTTCATCGTCCCGTTGGCCTGATGCAGCCAAAGACGCTTGATCGACGTGGGTCCGACGGCCAGGCTGTCGAGGTGTCCGGAGATGAGGTCGGCCACCATGGGCGAGACTTCTTTGAACACCTTCCGCCCCTGCTGGACGAAGAGCTTGTTCGGCTCGTCCCGGTGCTCGGGCGCGGCGCGGTTCAAGAATCCGAAGTCGTTGCGGATCGCATTCGAGAAACGAGTGATGAGCCGAGTGCCCAGGATCTCGAAGTGCTCGGGCGCGACGCTGCATTCGGCTCGCTCCACGACGACGGCCGTGCAGGCGTCACCAAAAATGAAGTGGCTCTCCCGGTCACGGAAGTTCAGGTGGCCGGTGCAAATCTCGGGGCTTACCACCAGGGCGCGCCTCACGCTGCCCGCCAAAATCATGTCGCGCGCGGTGGAGATGCCGAACGTCGCCGACGAGCAAGCCACGTTCATGTCGAACGCGAACCCACGCGTTCCGAGGGCGGCTTGCACTTCCACCGAGATGGCCGGATAGGCGCGCTGCATGTTCGAGCACGCGACGATGACGACGTCGATGTCGTTTGCCGTGAGCCCCGCTTGCTCCAAAGCCTTTTTGGCAGCCGAAACGGCCATGTCGCACTGAAGGGATGGCTCGTCTTGCGAGCGTTCGGCGATGCGTGGCGCCATGATCTTCGGGTCGAGGATTCCCTCGCGGTCGACGACGTAGCGCCTTTGGATTCCGGACGCCTTTTGCACGAACTCGGCACTCGAGCGATCGAGCGCGCGCGCCTCGCCCCGCGCGATAGCGTCCGCGTTTTTCGCGTTCTCGGCGTCGACCCAAGTGTTGAAGGACGTGACGAGGTCTTCGTTCGAGATGGAATAGGGCGGGGTGAAGAGCCCCGTTCCGGTAATGGCGACTGTCATCGAAGGGTCAAGCTCTAGTTTCTCCTCGTTTGGGAAGCAAGAAGCCGTCACCTGCGTTTTTCCGTACGCACCGGACACGAAAGATTCCGCCACGGCGCGTCACGAAGGAATTCCGCAATCTCTCGCGTCATTCGCCGGCTGGACGGTTCGGTCCTGTATCTCGGTCGGTATCGTCCCGACGGAATCCCGACCCTCGCGTCATTCGCGGGCGCTCGCGTCGCCTGTGGCGTTTATGGGAGGTCAGAGCCCGAGTCGTTCGACGATGGCGCTCGCGGGCATGGCGCCCGAGATGCGCTCCTTTTCGCGTCCGTGCTCGAACGAGACGAGCGTGGGAATGCTTCGTATTTGGAAGCGCTGGGCGACGTCCGGGAGGGCCTCCGTGTCGACCTTGGCGACGATCACGCGACCCGCGCGCGCTGCGGCGACCTTCTCGAGCTCGGGCGCGACGGTCTTGCAGGGGCCACACCACGCGGCCCAGAAGTCGACGACGACCGTGGACGGAGCGTCCCGAACGAGCTCGTCGAAGTCGGCCGTGCTCGTCAGTGCGAGGGGCCGATCGACCGGCAGGAGGCGGCCTTTGCACGCCGCGCATTTGGCCTTGTCGTGAAGACGCGCGGCGGGAAGCCGATTGGCTCGTGCACAGGACGGACAGGCAATGATCATGGCGCTGAGAAACGTGGGCACGTGTGCGACGACGTCAAGCACCTCGTTCCATTTGTGCCCGCGCAAAGCGTGCGCTGGAGGAGCTTCAGCAGTCGGGACCCGGAGCGTCGAGTTGCGCGAATTCGCGGGCGAGGTCGGCCAATCGCTGCCGCAAGCTCTCGAGGTGCGCGTTTTCGAGATTGGCCGAGAGCCACGCGCCGTCCGAACCCTCGGCCTGCACGCGTGCAGCGAGCGTTTCGTCCCAGGCGACGAAGGTGGCGACCAGATGTTCCAAGGCCTCTTTGGTCTTGGCAACCTCACGTTCGTATCCGAGCTTCTCTCCGTCCTCGAGCGCGCGATCGCACACGTAGTAGTTGCAGGTCGCGGGTCGTTGCTCGGGCCGTATCGAACAGCCTTTTCCGTCTTCGTGGAACACGCACTTCTTGCCCTCCGAGCTGCCAGGTTCGACCCTTCGTAGGAGCGAAAGCCCGTGCTCGAAAGGCACGAGATGGCCGAGCACCACTTGAGCAACGAGCCACTCGGTTTCGCCGTGGGCGACGACCCTTGCGATATCCGACCACGAATACCTGGGAGGCGCGACGCAGCAGCCCGCGGAGGCGTAGGGGCAGGTCGCGCAGAGCGACGACAAAACGTGGGTGTCGGGGCCCGCTAGGGTGAGTCGGAACATAGGAGAGCTCGCCTTCTCACGTCTGCCGGAGATTGGCTTTTGGCGCAAGTCGTCAATCGAAGGTGCCACTCAACGAGGCCCCAGTGGGACCGACATTGACGCCAAGCGCTTGCTTTCGAGGCTCGTAGGCGAACAGCGCAACGTCGAGCACGATGGGAATCGTGAGCCCGAGCCCGAGGGCCGTGAGCGAGACGATCGTGGCGGCCGGTGCACCTTCGGACGAAGGTCGAGCCCCGCTGGCCGCGTAGCCAAGAACAGTGAACGCGCCGACTCCAAGCCCACCCAAGAGCCCAGCGATTCGTGCGGATGCGGCGTTGCGCATCGTCGGATCCTTCTCCGGATCCACCACGTGTCCGTGCATCGCGTGCACGATGGGGCTCGCGAACACGTAAGAAAAGGCTGCGATGCTCAGCATCGGAAGTCCAATGCCGATCCCAACACCTTTCGGTAGGTCGCTCGCGAGCACGGCTACGCCACCACCGCCCAGCGCCAACGTCGCGGCGTCGACGGCCAAGATTTGTCCGCCGTACCACGACGAAGAATGGCTTTTCGCCGTGCTGGGCTCGACTGGCAAGTCGGTGGTCCCACTGGCAGAAGGTTCGGCCCGCGCGGACGAACCGACAAGAAGAGCAGCCATGGTGGCTCCCAGCGCAACGGTGGCTCGAACGAATGCGGTCATCGCATCACCCTTCGCACGAACGATGCCGGTGGTTTGGGGCTGGATTGCTGGGCATTTGCCCCCACCGAGAACGCAGGGCGCCAAGTGGTTGAACCACTTTGTGAACCGCCGGACACGGCGCTTTTTCGTTCTTTCAGGCGTCGGGGATGAACGTCTCGAAGTTCAGGCACTCGTGCCTACGTCCACCCCTCGGCTTCGAAAAGGCCTGTTTTTCGGGCAAAACACGTTGGCATTCTACGTGCTGAAGGAGTCTTCACCAACGGCGGACGAAGGGTCTCGCCCTCAGGGAGGAATTACCATGTCGCTTTCCCGCATTGCCATCGTCTCTTCGGTTCTCGTGGCTGCTCTCGTCGCGTTTCCGGGCTGCAAGAAGCTCGATACGTCCGAAGGCGAGAGCCTTGGAACCTCCGAGGATCTCCTCGTGACCGACTCCGAAGGGGACGACGAACAAGAGCAGAGCGAAGAGAGCGCAGAAGACTCGACCACGGGCGCGAGCACCGAAGCCGAGGCCGAGCAGGGCCCCGACCCCTCCGCCGGCGCGGACCTCGACGCGCAGATGGTGAAGGTGCGTGACAACCCGGGCAAGCTCTTCACGCCCGCGGGCTGCATCACGACCACCATCGAGAAGACCGCGACCTCGCGCATCGCCACGCACGTTTTTCAAGGGTGTGTCGGCCCCGAGGGCAAGCGCAAGTACACCGGTACCGTGGTGGCCACGTGGACCGCTCCGGCCGCGGGCAAGCTTCAAGTCGTGCGTGAAGCGAAGGGCTTCAAGATCGAGCGCATCGACGACGGTGTCATCCTGACCGTGGACCGCACGGTGACCGTGAATTTCGCGAAGGCGGGTACCGTGTACTCGAAGGTTCGCAGCGTGCAAATGACCGGCACGACCAGCACGGGAAAGAACGTCTCGCGTACGGCGAACTGGAATGTCTCGTTCGATTCGTCCACGCGCTGCCTCACCCGCGACGGAAGCTCGACGGCGGCCCACGAAGGCCGCGAGCTCACCCGCACGGTGACGGGCTACAAGCGCTGCGGCATTGGCACGCTCGGCTGTCCGCAGAGCGGAGTGCTCACGATCAATCGCAAGAAGGGCGTAGGCGACGCGGAAAAAGACCTCACGTTGACCGTCGAGTTTACCGGTGGTCGTGGCTACACCGTTACGGGCGCTGCGGGTCGCAAGGTAAGCCGCAACATGAACTGGTGCCGCATCGCCGCCGAGAAGTAAGCCACAGCGACGAGCTCATTCTGAAGCAAAAAGGCACGCCATACTGGCGTGCCTTTTGCTCATTTTGGCCGAATGGTCGGCACTAAACGACCGTTCACGATTCTCAATCAGGTGACGCGGTCGTTTTGGGCTCGGGACCCAAAACCAGGAGGTGGGGCCCCCTCGGGCTTTGCGCGCACCAGTTGCGGCGGAGGACGGAGTCCTCCGATGACAAGTGAGTCCAAATCAGCGGGACTTGATCGAAGATCATGACCGCTGATTTAGTTGGGCAGCGCAAAGGGCAACTTCGGAACGGACCTTTGCATGGCTTCCGCGATGTCCCGTTTCGAGATCGTGCCTTCGGTCTTCATGGGGATTCGGACGGAGAGCTTGCCCCCACCGACTCCGACAGTTCCGTCCACCACGAAGGGAACGTCCCGTCCCGACGTGGCGGCGACCGCGATGGTCCCCAGATCGTTCCACGTGAGGGAGAGTGGCACGTCGATGGGCGTCTTTTCCCCCGTGCCGAGCGTCACGGGCTGGACGAGCGACACCACGCCAGCGTCCTTCCCGTTCAGGAACAGCTTTCCCTCGAACGACGAGAACGTAAGCTCGAAGCGGTTCTTGTTGGTGGCCAAGACGCGCACCGAGAGCTTCATTCCTGCGAGATCGATGTGGGTGATCTTGGCCTCTTTCACCGTGATGGTGGGCGGCTCCGGAGGGGAGCACGAGAGCGCGAGGCAGGCGAGCGAGGCGGCGAGGAACGTACGGCGAAGCATGAACGGGACGATAGCACTCCACCGTCCCCGAACCGCGCCCGTCCAAAGAACGACCCGCGTCAGCCGATTCGGGGCTTCAAAAAGGTCTCGAATTTGGCCACTTGGACCGCCGGGCTGAAGAGGTAGCCCTGGTACTCGAAACAGCCCTTGTCGCGCAGCCACGAGAGCTGCGTCTCGGTTTCTACGCCTTCGGCCACGGTTTTTAGCTTGAGCATCTGACACATCGTGACGATGAGCTCGGCGATGGGCGACGCGCGATCGAGAGCGCTCACGAAGGCGCGATCGATCTTGAGGCAGTCGATGGGATAGCGCTCGAGGTAAGCGAGATTGGAATACCCCGTTCCGAAGTCGTCGATGGCGATGCGAAAGCCCATGGCACGAAGGGCTTCGAGGACGCCCATGGTGCGGTCGTCGTTTCCGAGGAGCACCGACTCCGTGACTTCGAGCTCGAGCTTCCGAGGATCGCACTTCGACGACGCGACGATGAGGCGAACCGACTCGAGCAGACGCGGATCGGCGAGCTGCCTGGACGAGAGGTTCACCGAAATTTGGAGATCGTGTCCGAGATCCCGCCAGGCTGCCTGTTGCAACGCTGCCTGCTCGAGAACGAACGCGCCAAGGGGGCCAATGAGGCCGTTTTCCTCGCACACGGCGATGAACTCACCTGGCATCACCATGCCGCGCTTCGGGTGGTTCCAGCGGACGAGCGATTCAGCGCCGCAAACCAGGTTGGTGCGCGAGTCGACGCGCGGCTGGTAGTACACCTCGAACTGGCGCTCTTCCACCGCGACGCGAAGGTCGTTTTCCAGGCTGACGCGCGTGCGAACGGTTTTGTCGAGGTCCTCGGTGAAAAATGCTACGCCATTCCGGCCGTTCGCTTTGGCGCGAAACATGGCCATGTCGGCGTGCCGCATCAGGGTGTCGATGTCGCTTCCGTCGCGCGGAAAGACGCTCACTCCCATGGTCGGCGTCACGCGAACTTGGGTATTCCCCACTTCGACCACGCGCGCGACCGATCGCAAGAGGCGGTCGGCCAGGATCGCGACGTGGTCGAGCACTTCGGACGACGCCGCGAGGATCAAGAACTCGTCCCCACCAAGGCGCGCGACGAGGTCCTCGGCGCGCAGCACTTGCCGGAGGCGTAAGGCCACGTGGACCAAGAGCTCGTCGCCGACGGCATGCCCGAGGGCGTCGTTGACGTTCTTGAAGTTGTCGAGGTCCATGTGCACGAGCGCAGCTTGTTCGCCCCCCGCCCGGATTTCGTCGAGGCGTTCTTGAAAGCGGCGCGCCACGAAATTGCGGTTCGGAAGGCCCGTGAGCACGTCGTGATGGGTGAGGTAGAGGGCCCGAGCTTCCGAGGTCTTCAGCTCGTCGACGTCGACCTCGCTCACGAGCCACGCAACGTCTCCGGTCACCGCATCGCGGCACTTTCGAGCCGTGACTTCGTGCCAACGGTCGCCCTGGTTCGTGCGGATGTGTGCGACCGTTCGACCCTCACCCGTTCGCTCGAGCTGGCCCATGAGGTCTTCGTAGACCTTTTCGCAAACGAACCGTTCACTGTACACGAGGCCACTGTCGGGTGCTGCGGCGCGGGAAGCGGGATTCCGATACAGGGCATATCCGCCCAAGTGATAGAGCGTGATCATGACCGACGTGTGCGTGAGCGCTTCGGCGCTTCGCAGATTGTCGGGGTCGGCGACGCTCGCCACCAAGCTCTCGCAGAGCATGGCCATTCGGCCGTCCGGGAGCCGGAATCCACTGAAGACCACCTCCAGTGGACGGGCTTTCCCGCCCGGATAGATGGTCCACGCCTCGGAGAACGAAATGCCGGCCGTTCGCTCGAAATCGGATTGGTATTGGAGGAGCCTCTTGGCCACCGCCGGGGACATGTCGATGGCCATGTCGCGTGAGCAGAGCTCCTCGAGCGTCGTCGCATCCCATAGCGCGAGGGCCCCCGGGTTTGCCCAGTGCACCCTCGACCGATCGATGTCGAACACCCAGAGGGGCTGACGCACCTGCCCGAGGGCGGTGAACAAGTCGTTGGGTGGCGGAGGCTGGGTGGGTTTGCGAGGGGGCATGACGAGGTGAGAAGGGGTGTGTGGACGAAGCTCCCCATGACGAGTCTATCCATTGGCGTGCAGGTGGTCATCCGATATCGCTTGGGCGGCAAAACGGCCCTGAAACAGCTGGAATTTCCTGGCGCTTTTCGCCACAACACGAAAGCCCTGCGCCTCCTTTCGCCGCAAAACGAAGGCAGACGCGGCGTTTGCGCCTCGCTTGGTCGGCGGTGGAGTGGACGTTGGCTGACGTTTGCGCCGCGTTGGAGGAACGCAGGAGAACTCGACGAGCTGCTAGACTCCGTCCGTCGTCGAACGTGCGACGTGGAGGCTTGCTCGATGCGCGCCGACTTGGACTTTTTCC
>JAYUKI010000765.1:0-12349 GCA_043764595.1 Myxococcales bacterium
TCGATGCCATGGGTCGCGCGCTCGGCGCCCGAAGCGCTCTATCTGCCCCGAGACTTCCTCCGCGCGGTCTCCAAGCCCTGGACGCCGGACGACACGTGCCGACTCGTGAACGTCCATCGTGAGCCGACTGTGGCGGCGGCGCGGACGCGCGCGCGCGCGCCTGAGGGACCGGTGAGGCAAGGGCCCTGTCCGTGCGGGAGCGGGAAGAAGTTCAAGCGGTGCTGCGAGGGCGTGACGTCGTGAGCTCCCCGAGCGGGCCGCTCAGGAATCTTCGCCCTCGCCCTCGCCTGCAGCTGCCACGGATGGTTCGGTGGCGCGCGCGACGCCACGGCTCGGCGTTCGAAATAGGGGCAGAAAGCGGATCCATCGCGCCACTAGTGGCGTGAATCGACGAAAAATCGCGAAGGGCGCCCCGTCCGATCCGCCGTGATGAACGGCGGCCTCGTTGAAGCGAGCAGTCCGGCGACCTCACGCGGCGCAAGTACCAGCCGATCCGCCGTGAAGAACGGCGGCCTCGTTGAAGCCAGGATCGTTTGATGTCGAGCGATCTCTTCATGCCCCCGATCCGCCGCGAAGAACGGCGGTCCCTGCTTGACGTCAACTACATCTCCCCGGTGACGACCATTCGATCTCCCCATCGGTTTTCGAATCCGAGTGGTCCCTTTTCGTCGTGTTCGTAGGAGCCGATTCGCTCGCTGTTCCTTTCGCCTTGGCTGCGGTCTCGCGGATGCTTGGGCCGTTGATCTCGACGATGACGGCGTGATGGACGAGGCGGTCAATGGCGGCCGCGGTCGTCATGGGGTCCTTGAAAATGCGGCCCCAGTCGCGGAAGAGAAGGTTCGAGGTGATGATCACGCTCTCCCGCTCGTAGCGCTCGGCGAGGAAGGTAAACAGGACCTCCATCTCGTCGCGGTTACACGGCTTCGACGGTTGTCTCCATCGCGCGCGCTGCACGCACGTGGGGGTGCGATTGACGGCCACACACAGCTGGCGACGTCGCGCAAACCGCGGAGTGTATGGCGTCGGCCACCCACGGGTTGTGTCAGGCGTGTCCGTCCAAAAGCTCCGTGCGCAAGCACTCACGCCTGCCGCGGGCGCTTTCTCCCAGCTCGCGCGACCTCACTTCGTCATTCTCGTCTGCGCGCGCGAGCCGAGCGAGCACGCGCTCGGTGTCGAGCGTCTGGCGATGGGCCCGTGCCGAGCGAACCTGAGCAAGACAATCGGCGAGATCGGACTCGCTCATGCGTGTGGACTTGAGAAGCAGAAACAGCGTTGGGCTCGGACGAAAGATCCGCCCACACGCCCCCTCTCGAAGGAGCTCGAGATCCTTGACGAAGCCTTCCTCGCGCCGCAAGAAAAAGTCCGCCGCCGAGTTGACCGCCTCGAGAGGTAGCCCTTGGGCGAGCGCGAAGTCCATGAGCTCGTAGCGGCGGGTGTCCGCTCCGCCGAGGGGTACCAAGTCGATGTCTTCGGTAACGCGCTGCGGGCTGAAACAGAGCGCCGCGACGGCCCCGCCGAGCAGCACCCAATCCCCCGCGAGAACGGCGCATGCCGCATCAAGAAGGACATCGAGGCGCTCCCGATCGAGCACGAGCGGTTCCATGGGCTAGACTCTACCGCATGGCGACCGCTTGGGAGATCCTCCAGCGAGCAGGGGTACCGCTTGGGACTCGGCAGGGCCCTCCCGTGCTCGGCGAGCCCGCAGTGCTCCGCGCAGCGGTGGAACAGGCGCTTGCCTCTCCTGGGTCCGAACGCGAACGTACGAGCCTGCTCGCCTGGCTTCGCGCGTGGTCCTCCGAGTGGCCAAGCTCGTTCGGCGTGACGTTCGGAGCGCGGGGCGCGGCGCTGCTGTCGACGGCACAAATGGGAACTTGGGACCGTGGAAAGTACATCAAGTTGAGACGGCTCGCGCGGGAGAGCCTCGCCAGGGTCCTCTAGCGAACACCGAGACCGGTTGACGTGATCTCTCGGGCGTGATCTCCCGCCGATTGGCGCCAGCATGAGTGTACCCGTGAGGGCTCAGGGTGCCATTCCCCCTGCGCGAAACCAGCCAGTTCATGCGTTCGGCGCGGTGGTCGTGTCCAGGCCCTTCGCTTTTCACCAAGCCGGTGCGGGTCGGACCGCAACGGACCCAATCCCACCCTGTGTTGGAAGCCCCCGAAGAACGCCTTGAGCCTCCCGGGACAGCTCGAGGCGCGCCCGGGACGGCCTGGGCTGCGCCGGGGACAAGGGGAGCCGTCGTCTGTTCCGTCCCGTGGACCCCGATCCCATGTCCCTTGACCGCCATCCCCACGGTACAGGCCCGGCATGGAGGCGGACCCGACCGAGCCTCCCCATGTCCCTGGCCCGCGTCGAAGCGGTCTGGGGCCGACTTGGGTCCGGTACAGTGGGGTCGTCACCGCGGTAGGGAGTGGGGTCCGCCTCGCTTGGGTCGGCCTTCGCGGAGTGGGCGGGCCGCGAGCGGAAGCTATGGCGCGGCAGTGGGCCCCATCGCCGCATCCAGACTCTCCCGGGTGGGACCGAACGGCCGACCTTCGCGCCTATGAAGAGGCATTCCTCTCACGACCGGTGCGCCGAGCGGGGAGAGCATTTTGCGCTCGCCAGGCTCCATCTCCTTTGGTTAGCCTCTATCCCTAAGCGGAGGGTATATGGCTGGAAAGAAGAAGGCAGTTAAGAAGACCTCGAAGAAGATCGTAAAGCGCGCTGCGGCGAAGAAGACCACGGCGAAGAAGACCGTGAAACCGGCCGCGGCGAAGGCCAAACCGAAGGCGCCAGAGGCCAGTGCAAAGGAAATTGCGGAGGCCCTCGCGGAGGTCGCAACGGTCCGCGCGCCAGACATCCCGGTCGACAAGCTCACGGGGGAAGCGCGAACCCTGGTGGTCGCTGCAAAGCGCGATGCGGAGGCCCTCGCGAAGGTGGGCGTCAAGCGCTCGCTCATTGCCATCGTCGCGTCGCTTTCGGCCATCGTGTCCAAGGTGCAGTCCCAGATTCTGGCGGCACGAAAAGTGGGGCGCACGAAGGCCGAGATCGCGACGGACGTTTTGGCACGTGCCTTCCGTCAGCGCACTCTCGAAGACCTCGCGTTCGCCACGGACGGCGACGCGGATGCCGCCCTGCGTATTGCCGCAATCCGGGAGGGCGAAGGGGTCGACGACTTGATCGCCGACCTCGGCGTCATCGTGGCCTTCATTCGCGAAATTCCCGACCAGCTCAAGCGCATTGGGCAGAACCCGCAGAAGCTCGTACAAGAGGGCACCGCTCTCGAAGCGAAGCTTGGTGCGTTGGTGGACGAGCGCCGTACGCGAAGCGATGAGACGGCCCTCACCACCGAGCGCGACCGCGCGGCCACGGCCCTTTCGGCCGCAATGGCCAAGCTACGCAGCGCGGGCAAGTACGCCTTCCGCGACGAGCCAAACAAGGCACGACTCTACACGAGCACGTACACGCGCGTGCGCAAGGCGGTCTACCGCGCCAAACAGACCAAAGCCAAGAAGGCGGCGGCGAAGAAGCCCCAGCAGAGCTCCGAGGAATAGGCACGGAGCTGGGGAATGGGAGGCCGGCGTTCGGAGTACGAACGCCGGCCTTTTTTGGCTCGCGATGTGGCGCGAGCCTTTCGTGACCTTGCCCCCGTTAGTCCGCGACGAGCGAATCGAGCATCGCGCAGATCTCCTGCTGAAGTCGAGGAGCGCCACCTGAATGGGCGAGGCCCGAGCGAGCAGCCCGCGCGGCGGAACACGACCGGTCTCGCGTCTTGGCCTGGCGCGGGGGTGGTATCCTGAGCGAATGGGCGCGGACGACGAGCACCAACGTCTCCTTCGCGCAGAGGCACGCCGCACGCGGATGACGGTGGTGCGCGCGCGACTCGGCGATGAGCCCGCCGAGCCTGGGCCGTTCGGTCTCGAAGGGATGATCTTGGCAGCCAAGCTCTCGTTTGCGGCGGCTGCCTTTGCGGGACAACCCCTCGCCCGAGCGTCCCGCGCCACCATCGAGGTCCGCTGGGTACCCGCCCGATGATCGAGGGAATTCCGGACGACTTTCGAGACCAAACGAGTCGATAGTGCTCTTCCGTTGGCGCTAGCGGAGGACCTCACTCGGCGAACTGGAGCACCCGCCGCGCATTCGGGGCGCCCCCGACGCCCGGCGCCAGGGCGCGCGTTCGCACTGGCGGCCTCGACCTTCGGTGGTACCCTCGAGCCCATGCGTTCTTCGTCTTCCGCGCCCCGCCTTCTGGTCACCTCCGCCGCCGTCCTCCTGAGCTTGGCGTCGGTCATGTGCGTGGGCGACGAACCCACCACGCAGCCCGGCGAGGACGCGAGCGTCGTGCCCGACTCCGGAGGCGGAACGGACACGAGCACCGGAGCCGACACCGCTCCCTCGATCTCCGACTGCGAGAAGCGTCGCGCGGACGAGGCCACTGGCGTGTTCGTCTCGATCAACGGCGCCGACTCGGAGACGTGCGGCACGAGGCTCCAACCTTGCCAGCTCGTGAACACCGCGATCAAGCGCGCAGCGCTCCTCAAGAAGCCCAACGTGTTCATCGCGCGCGGAACGTACACCGAGGCCATTCAGCTCCTCGCGGGGGTCACGTTGGACGGCGGCTGGGACCCGGTCAATTCGGATTGGAAGCCCGTTTGCGGCACCGACAGTCTGTCCGCGACACGCTTCGCGCTCGCTGCGGCCGAGTCTCGCGTGGTGAGCGCCGACTTCACCGGCGACGCCACTCTCCGCCAGCTCACGATAGAGTCGAAGCGCCCCGCCAAACCGGGTGAAACCGTGTATGGCGTATTCGCCACGAAGGCCAAGCTCGTGCTCGAGTCCGTCGTCGTGGCGATGGGCGCAGGCGGGGACGGAAGCGCGGGGACCAAAGGCACCGTCGGCGCCATCGGCGACGTGCGTTGTGCCGCCGGGAACGCGAGCCCGGGTGCCGCAGGTCCGCGCGGAGACGTACCGGTCGCCGGCAGCTTCGGCGAGACCGGATATGTCGCGTCAAACGGCGCGAGCGGTAAGGGCGCGACCCCGGGGGCGAACGGTCCCTGCGCCACGAATAGCAATTGCACCACCACGTGCACGGCCGGCGCTCCCGCCTCCGTCTGCACTGCGGGCTGCAACAAGCCCCTCTCGGGCTGCGGCGGCAAACCGGGCACCCCCGGCGAAGGCGGAATGGGCGGAGGAAGCAGCATTGCGGTTTATGGCTGGAGTGCCAAGATCGTGTTGAAGGGCGGCGCCTTCACGGCTGGAAGCGGCGGAAAAGGTGGCGCGGGCGGTGATGGCGGCGAAGGTGGCGCGGGCGGCCCCACCACGGCCGAGCAGCTCCTCTGCGTCAGCTGCGCCGGCACTGGGTGCGCCACGGTCGGCAACCAAACGCTCGCCACGGGCGCTCTCGGCGGCAAGGGCGGCAACGGTGGTCCCGGCAGCGGCGGCGCGGGCGGCTCGAGCCACGCCGTGTACATAGGCGGTCCGGACGCCGTCTTGACGACCGAGCAGAATCCCACTCTCACGGCAGGCCAAGCGGGCCCGGGCAGCGACGGCAGTCCTGCGGGTACCGCTGCCGCCGTCGTCGCCCCACGCTGAGCGCGGCAAATCCGGATTTGCACCGGAGTCCCCCCGTTCCCGTTCCCGTTCCCGTTCCCGTTCCCGGCACTCCTTGAGCGGCACGGTCTTCGCGAGCTCAATGGATATCGACCGATCGGGTGGCTTCTTCTCCCATCGAGACGTTCGGGAACGGGAACGGGAGCGGGAACGGGAACGGGAACGGGAACGGGAACGGGGAGAAGCTACACCGCAGACTGGAATTGCGTGCCCGTCACGGCGCCCGTCCTTCCGACGGGTCGCGTTCAAGCGGGCGAGCTCCCCGTTACGAGGGTCGCTCGCACCGTTTACCACGGCGGCTACGAGGGACTCGCCGGGGCGTGGCCGAAGCTCGATGCTTGGATTCAGGAGCACGGTCACTCGCCAAGGGAGGACCTCTTCGAGTGTTACGTGGAAGGCCCAGCCTCGGGCTCGGATCCAGCCGCATGGCGGACCGAGCTCTCCCGTCCACTCCTTGGGTAGCATCGCGCACGCGACGGTTGGCGCAACGGCAACGAGGCCCAAACGGAGGGGCAGGGGTCGGAGACCTGCGCCAGAGAGCCCGGGTTCGTCCGGCAATTTGCCCCGCGCTGTTGCCGCGAACATCGGGTTGCGCGAGACGCCGCCCTCGTTTCTCCCCTTTGTCCCCAAACCTTGCTATTTCGTCAACGCGATGGCTCAGGATCGAAGGTCACAGGTTCGCCCCGGTTTTGCTCGAAGCTCCGCGGCGCTCGTCCTCGGTGTTTTCCTCGCTCTCGTGTCCCTAGCTCGCACGTCGAGCGCTGCGGTCGAGACCCACCTCCTCCGCATCGATCCGCGGGCGGGTGTGAACGACGGCGCTCCGGTGCTCACCTCCGTCGTCGAGCTGGTCCAGTTCTCCTCGCTGAGCGAGGTCGTGAGCAACAACGGGTGCTCCGTCTTGAAGGGCGATCCGCTGCTCAGCTGCATCAGCAACGCGGTCGAAAAGCCCGGCGCCATCGCCAAGCCGTTTCCGTTCCCGGATGCGCAAGCCCGCCTCTTCGTTCGGGTCGATGGCGCCGAGAGCCCCGCCACGTTCGTCGGCAAGACCGCGTGGGGCCAGTCCAAGAAAGACCCGCTCGTCGGGACGGCTTGGCTCATCGCGCTCGACGCGTCCAGCCTCATGGGCCCGCGCTACCAAGACGCCCGCGAGGTCGCGAACCAGTTCATCGGATCGCTCGGCCCCAACGACATCGCGAAGCTCATCATCTTCGACGACAAGCTCAACGCGTACCGCGCGAACACCGAGTGGGTCACCTCGAAGGAAAAAGCGAAGCTCATCGCCATCCTCGGCGCGAACGGCACCACGTCCCCCTCCAGCGGCAGCGGTCGTCCGTTCGGTGGCCAGGTGAAGAACATCGCCAAGGCCTTCGGGGACCTCGGCAACTCGGGCAGCGTCCAGACCATCCCGATGATGCAGGCCATGGTCCTCTTGTCGAACGGCGCCGGCCGAGAAGACGGCGGAAGCGTGGCGGCCGCGGCCGAGGTCATGAAGCAGTTCTTCAACAAGGGCCGCTTCCCGGAGGACAACAGCGCGTCTCCGAAGACCCCGCTTCCGGTCATCTCGATCTACTTCCCGAACGCCCGCGGCTTTCTCAGCGATCGCCTGGCGCTCAACGATTTCCAGTACATGCAAGACATCGCGAACCCCGAGATCGGCGGGTTCTTCGACATCGTGCAGACCGGACAGTCGGTCGACAAAGCGCGCACCATCGTGAAGCTCGTGAACGACCGCTTCGACAAATTCTGGGTCGTGAAGTGGAAGCTCTCGTGCCTGGCTCCCACGATCGAGCAGTCCTTCACGCTCGCCTTCGACAACACGAAGCCGGCCATCAAGCCCGACGCGAGCTTCAAGGAAGTGCCCATCGGCGTGAACCCCACGCAGTGGCCGCTCGACCTCAACATGGCCCAAACGAAGGCCGAAGCTGACGCGAACCCGCTCTACCCGGGCGGCACGTTCCGCGTGTACGGCAACTTCTGCTGGGGCGGAAACAAGTCCCGCGCCGAGGCGTACTTCGTTCCCGCGGGCACGCGCCCCGATCCGAACGTGAACAAAAACGACATCAAGGTCGCGCAGCAAGCGATGCAGACCCTCATCGCCCAGAACATGCGCGGCGGGGCGATCGAATCGTCCGACACGTTCGTCTCGCTGCAAGTCCCCGACGACGAAAAAATTCTCGAAGGCAACGGTGAGCAAACCGTCACCCGCCTCGTCCTCTACGACAACATCGCCAAGCGCGCGTCCGGGTACGACGAAAAGACCGTGCTGACGCTGAAAGCCCAGAAAAAGCCGTTCAACGTGCTGCTCATCGCCGGCATCGGCGGTGGCGTCGTGGTCATCGTGCTCCTCGTCGTCGTCATCGCTCGTGGCGGTGGCGGTGGTGGAAAGAAGGGCCGTTCCGCGGCTCCGCCTCCCGCGCCCATCGTGGCGGGGGGTGCACCTCCGTACGGCAGTCCTGGCGGCGGTGGCGGCTACGGCGGAGCGGCACCTCCGGGTGGCTACGGCGGTCCCCCAGGCGGTGGTGGCTACGGCGGAGGGGGCTACGGCGCTTCGCCTCCGCAAAACCCTTTAGTGTGAGCCCGGCGCCGGCGCCCCATGCGCCGCCGCCCGGGCCGGCAATGCCATGGTCCCCAGCGGTGAACGAGCGCGCTGGGCGTGCTCCAGATCCGATGGCGGCCACTCCCTTCGCAGCGCCCATCGCGGCCTACGGCAGCCCAGGTCACCCCGTGTCGTCCTTGCCGTCCGCAGGCGCGCCCGCCCCGTATTCCCCTCCGTACACGCCCGCTTACACGCCGCCTCCGCCCGCCTACGCTCCGCCCGCTCCGGTCGCGAGCAAAGGAAGGACCGAGGCCGTCGCCGTCGTGGGCGAGGTCGTGTGCCCTTCGTGCCATATGCCCACGATGGCCACTTCCGGAACGGCTTCGGTCTGTTTTTCGTGCGGACAGCCGCTCGACGCCGCCCGCCCTGCCGAAGGGCAAAAGAACGCCTTTCCACTCACGGGGGCCATCTCGTCGATGCTCGCTCCGCCGGCAAATCCGTACTCTGCCGGTGGGTTCCGCATTTGCGGCGAGGGAGGGGACTTCCCCGTCACGGCCCAAGAGTCGGCGGTGGGCCGTGATCCCACGCGCTGCAGGATTCTGCTCAGCGAAGCCCGCGTGAGTGGCGTGCATGCGTACGTCAAGGTCGAGGATGGCCTCGTTCACGTGAAGGACGAGGGCTCGAACAACGGAACGTTCGTGGACGGTGCGCGCATCGCCCCGCATATCTGGGTTCCCGTACGGGTCGGGCTAGAGCTACGCTTTGGTCCCGTGGCCTTCAAGGTGATGGCATGAGCATGCAAAGGAGCCGACGGGCTGGTGCGCGCCGACCGGCTCGCCTACGCCGACCGACCGCACGGAGGAAGGCATGAAGACGAAGGACTCCCACGACACCGTGGTCGAACCGGAGGTCCAAGTCGACCTCGCGTTTCGCACCGATCCGGGTCGCGATCCCGAAAAACAGGTCAACGAAGACTCGGCCTTCCACATGGTGACCCGCTTCGGAACCTTGTGCGTCGTGTGCGACGGAATGGGGGGCCACGCGAACGGCCAAGATGCGTCCCAAGCGGCCGTCGCAGCCATCCAAGAGACGTTCGGAAAAGCTCCCGACGGCAGCGTGGGACGGGACCTCTTGCGCACCGGCATCGTGCTCGGACACGAGCGCATTCGTGGGCTCCCGCTCGCGTCGGGCGAGGCTCGCTCGGGCTCCACCGTCGTCGCCGTGCTCCTCACTCCCCACGGCGCAGAGATCGCCCACGTCGGAGACAGCCGCGTTCACCTCATCTCGCGCGGTCGCATCACGCAGGTCACGCGCGATCACTCGATGGTGCAGCTCATGGTGGAGGCCGGCATGATCAAGCCGGAGGAAGCCGCCACGCATCCCGACGCGAACAAGATCATGCGCGCGCTAGGCATCGCGACGACGGTGGAGGTCGATCTCCGGCCCGAGCCTATCCCGTTCGCCCAAGGGGACGTGTTCGTGCTCTCGAGCGACGGCCTCACGGACCTCGTCACGGAAGCCGAGATCCTCCAAATGGCGAGCACCATGCCGGGCGAACAGGCCGTCGGTCAGCTCGTCGATCTCGCCAATGCGCGCGGTGGTCACGACAACATCACCGTGCTGCTCGCGCGCCCGCGGGAGGCCTCGCACGCCCACTCGCCGCCCTCGGGAGCCTCACACACGGTTCCGGTCACGGCGATGGACCCGCCGCTCGGCGCGGCAGAGCTCGCGGGTCGCTCGAGTCCCGCGACCGTGCTCGCCGCGCCGCTGCCCATGCCCGCGCTGCATGCGTCTCCTGCCACGGCGATGGCCGCGCCGCTGCCGCTTCCGGGCGCGCATGCCCCGGCGGTCCCCGCGTCGTCCCCGCAGCTGCCGTTCGTTCCCCCTGCGCCCCCTTCGATTCCCCGAACGCGAGGCACGTCGCCCGTGGTCGTTGGCCTGGTCGCGTTCGTCGTGATCGGGCTCCTCGTGGCGGCGGCGATTGGCCTCTACAAGGCGCTCGAGAAGCCCAAGCACCAAGAGCCCCAAATCGTCGTCCCGCTCTCGGCGCTCCCGTTCCTCGGCGAAGGCTCTGGAGCACCGTCGGCCACCACCGAGCCCGCGGCCCCTGAAGTGCCCGTCGAGACGCCGCCGCTGGCTCCACCGCCCGGAACGCACCATCCCCGTCACAAAGACGGCGGTTCCCCGGCCAGCACACCCACAGGCAGCGGAGTCGTTCCGAAATAGCCGGACGTTCCAGGCCTTTCCGCTCGCGCACGTTTCTCGGAGAAGGGCCCGCGCTCGGTGTAGCATCGCGCGCAATGATCCCCGGTTTCGGCAAAGAGCAGGTTTCGATCGGTTCCACTCCCGACAACGACGTGGTGGTTCAAGGTCCTGGCGTCGCTCCAAAGCACGCCCGCATCGTTCGCCAAGGCGGACAGCTCGTCTTCCTCGACAACGGGGTCGCGCCCACGTTCGCGAACGGCGCTCCGGTCGCGCCGAACCAGCCCATTCCCTTCGATTTCCGCACGGCCTTCGTGCTCGGGCAGACGCCCCTGCCGCTGGCGCATCCGGCGCTCGCGCTCATGGCCATGTCCCAAGGGCAAGCGCAGGTCCAGCGCGGCCATTTCATCGTGGGCCGCGAGGCCAGCATGGCCAGCCTCGTGCTCGCCAACTCGGCCGTCAGCGGCAACCACGCCACGGTCATGCTCGACCGCATGCACATCGTCGACAACGGCTCCACGAGCGGCACCTACCAAAACGGCCAGCGCCTCCCCGCGCAGACGCCCGTTCCTCTCGATCCGAACGGCATTCTCACGTTCGGTCCGGTCCCCGTTCCCGTCGCCGTTCTGCTCCAGCTCGGCCAAGCCCAAGGCGGCGCGCCCGCGCCCGCACCACCGGCAATGGCGGCTCCCGTCCCCGCGCCTGGAATGGGCATGGGCATGGGCATGGGCGGACCGCCCGCTCCGCAGGGTCCACCTCCGGGGGCTCCTGCCGAAGGACCGCGCAAGCACCGCACCGTCATCGGCGAGCTCAACATCGCCGATCTCGCGCAGAGCGTGGTCACGATCGGCCGTACTCCGGACAACAAAATCGTCGTTCCGCATCCGCAAGTCAGCTCGCACCACGCGGTGCTCTCGAAGCAAGGAAACGACTTTTTCCTCGAGGACAAAGGCTCGGCCAACGGCACGTTCGTGCGCGGCCAGCGCCTCGCCCCGGGGCAGCGGGTCCCCGTCCAGAACAACGAGAAGATCTTCATCGGCCCCATGCCGGTGCTGCTCCACCTCACCGGGCAACAGCTCGGCCTCGTGGTCGAAGACCAGCAGGCCTCGTGGGCCGGCAAGCCCCTTTACGACATCGAGGCGTGGGACCTCACGCTGGAGGTGCCCGATCGCGACGACAAGTCGAAGATGAAGGTCCTCCTCGACCGCGTGTCGTTCAAAGCCATGCCCGGCGACATGATCGCGCTCATGGGTCCTTCGGGCGCCGGCAAGACCACCTTGCTGATGACGCTGAACGGCTATTTGCCGCCCACGAGCGGTCAAGTGCGCGTCAACGGCGAGGACCTCTACGCCATCTACGACGCCCTTCGTGGCTCGATTGGCTACGTCCCGCAGGACGACATCGTGCACCCCGAGCTCACGGTGTTCGAGGCCGTGAAATACTCGGCGCGCTTCCGCCTCCCGCCGGACTACTCGGACGCCGAAATCAACCAGCGCGTCGAGCAAACCCTCAAAGACCTCGGTCTCGATTCGCTGAAGAACCTCGAGATCGGAAAGCCCGAAAAGAAGGTCCTGTCGGGCGGCCAGCGAAAGCGCGTCAACATCGCGCTCGAGCTCGTGACCGATCCGGTCATCCTCTTCCTGGACGAGCCCACGTCGGGCCTTGCCGCCGACGACACCACGGCGCTCATCACGCTCTTGTCGGAGCTCACGAAGAAGACCGGCAAGACCATCATCATGACCATCCACCAGCCCGCGAAGGAGGAATACGAGAAGTTCAATCTCACCTTCATCATGGGCTACGGCGGTATCCCGACCTACTACGGCCCCACGGGCGAGCCCTCGTACCGCTTCTTTGGGAACCTCATCGACCGTCCGGGCAGCCCATTCGCCGCGCTCGCGCCGAACCAAGTCGGAAAGCACATCGACAACCCCCGCGACATGTTCGACATGTTGAACGTCCGCGAGCGCGCCGTGCTCGAGGACATGAAGCGGGTCGATCCGAACACGCCCAAGAACCCGG
>JAYUKI010000766.1:0-1035 GCA_043764595.1 Myxococcales bacterium
GGCGCGCCCGCGCGCGAGCAATGCTACCGACTGTTGGGGGTACACCGACCACCCCGTCGAACCAGACGACGCCCCATTCCCTCTCGCCGTGCCCACCCACCTCCGAACACGGTCCTGGGCGCGGGCCACCTACCAGGGCGACCGAGAGGAAGCCGAAGAGGCGCGTCTCTCCAAGGCGCTCCATATCCCTTACGACTCCCGCTCCGGACTGCGTGTCGCGGATGTTCGGTGCGAGCCGCTCTGCTCCATTGTGGGGGTCTCGCTGCGTTCTTCGCTCGGGGATGTCCGCACGCACGCCCTGGCCATTGCGCTGTCCGCCGTGAGCCCGGTCCTCGTCGGAACGAATCCGACGCGAGGTCTCGGCGCCCCCGAGCACACGTCCAACGGGAGGACGTGGTTCCCACGAAAAGCCCACCCGTCCTATCCTTGCGACTGCGCGGTCGGGACGAGAGGGAAAGACTCGAGCTCCGTGACCTTCGAGTCCCTCGACGGCGCCGAGAAGCTCCCTCCTGATGTGAAATACACACGAGGCGAGGCCGCCGACGCTGCGGCACGTCAGCTCGTCGCTCTGGATCCTCGAATCGACGGCGAGCCCGAGCACTCGGTCGTGGTCGTCTCGGCCGGCAACCGCGCGCGCCTCTGCCACCGCTTCGCCTTCCAAGTCGAAGCGCGTCGCCACACGGTCGATGTCGAGGACGCTTCCCTCGAAATCGTGAAGATGGTGCTCCTCGAGGAACGCGGCGACCGGTATCCCGGCAAGCCGTGACCACGAAGCACCTCGCGTTTCACGTTTCACCGGTCGCGCAGCGCCTTGAAATAGACGCTTCGGTCACCGAGAAGCTTTTCCTCAAAGCCCTCAAAAGCCGTTCAAACTGAGCCGTTCGTGGGTTTCAGAGTTGCTCTGTCGGCACGTTTTGGCGTGGTTCAGTGTTCGACGGGCTCCGGTCGGTTACGAGCGCTTGACACCCAAGGTGGGTGGGCTTCATCTCACGCCCGGGCGGCCGCGTCGTCCTTGCAAGGCGAACATGAATCCTC
>JAYUKI010000767.1:0-1035 GCA_043764595.1 Myxococcales bacterium
TCAGTCGCTCGCAACCATCGAGGGGCGCGGAACCGTCGCGGTGCCTTGGGTGCGCAAGGACCTGTCGAGGTACGATGGTTTTGGACGCCGATTCGAGACATTTTCGCCGATGTTCGTCGGATCGACGGCTCTCGAAACGTACGCTCCGGGTCAGCCCAAAACGGTCACGGAGCTGGATGGGTTCGACCGGGTGACAGCGGTCACGCGCCCGGATGGTGCGCGAACGACCTTCGCGTACACACCGTACGTCACGACCGAAACGAATCCCCGTGGCATGCGCACGGTGCGCGAGCAAAACGACCAGGGTCAAATCGTGCGTGTGGCACGCCAAGACGCGGCGGGCGCCACCGTCTCGGAGCACCGAGTCTTCCGCGACTCACTCGGCACCGTGGTTCGTGTCGTGGACGGAGACGGCCACGAGCGCCACCTTGAACGCGACTCGGCGGGTCGGCTCACGCGGTATGACCTCCCACACACACCAGGCGTTTCCTCGCCAAGCACGTTGGTTTGCCACGACGCGGCGGGCCAACCCACCGAAGTGCATACGCCAGCTGGACGCACGGTCACGACCAAGCGGGACGAAGCAGGCCGACTGGTTGCTCTTACGGGAACCGACGCATCTGGCGCGACCGTTCGCAGGACCACGGACTACGACCGTCCGACCAACAACGGGCTTGGGCGTATCGCGCGAACCCATGACGCTACGGGCACCACCCGATTCGGCTACGACGCGCTCACTCGGCCCGCGGAGGTGAGCTTCGAACCGAGCGCAGAGCTGGGTGCGGGGCTTCCAAACGTGGCCCAAGCATACACCACGACCCTTTCGTACAGCGCAGTGGGCGGGCTCAAGTCGTTCAGCCTCACCGGCCTTCGGAAGCCGATTCAAGTTCGTTACACGCGCGACGAAGCCGGACGCACCCGAACCCTGACCAGCGATGGTCGAACGTTGGTGTCCGGGATCGTGTTCGACGCCGAAGGGCGTATCGTCGAGACGCAGCTTGGAAATGGCACGTCCATGCAGAGGGCGTACGACCC
>JAYUKI010000768.1:0-12341 GCA_043764595.1 Myxococcales bacterium
ATCGAGAGCGAGTCGACCTCGGCCGACACGATGGCCAGTTCTTCTCCAAGCGAGCCCTGCTGGGACGAAACCGACTTGAGCTCGGCTTCGGCCTCGCCCTCGCGGCGCACGAGGGCTTGAATGCGATCCCGTGCGCGCGAAATCGCGGCTTCTTCGGCACGCACGGCGTTCTCGGCGGCAAAGTTCGCCGTCGTGCAGGCTTCGAGCCTCGCCTCGGCTTCGTGTGCCCCGAGGCGCCCGCTCTCGAGCTCGGCTTCGCGCGCCACGAGGGCCGCACGGGCCTCTTCGTGCTCGAGCGTGTGGGCTTCGACCGCCCCGGTCTCGAGCTTCACCCAGCCGGTGAGCTCCAGGTAGCGGTGCGAGGCTTCGTAGAGCTGCAGGTCCTCGACCTCGCTGCGGTAGGCCACGAAACGCTCGGCCTTCGCGGCTTGACGCTTCAGCGAGCCCAAGTTGCGCTCGATTTCGGCGATGATGTCTCCGACGCGCAGAAGGTTCTGCTGCGTCATCTCCATCTTCTTTTCGGCTTGTTTCTTTTTCGATTTGAACTTCGTGATGCCCGCGGCTTCCTCGATGAGGAGGCGCCGATCTTCGGGCTTCGCGCTCACGATGAGGCCGATTTTTCCCTGCTCGACGATGCTGTAGGCCTTCGTGCCCACACCCGTTCCGAGGAACAGATCGGTCACGTCTTTGAGGCGCACCTGGGTCTTGTTGATCAGGTACTCGCTCTCGCCCGTACGGAACAGGCGCCGCGTGACCGCGATCTCGGGATAGTCCTTGTATTCGATGGGGAGATCGATGCCTTCGTTGTCGTTCTCGAAGCTGAGCGTGACCTCCGCGACGTCGGCTCCCGGACGGGTCTCCGATCCGTTGAAGATGACGTCGTCCATGCTGCGGCCGCGCAAATTCTTTGCGCTCTGCTCGCCCATCGCCCAGCGAATGGCGTCGACGATATTCGACTTGCCGCAGCCGTTCGGCCCGACGATGCCCATGACCGCGCGGTCGAAATGCACCACGGTGCGATCGACGAATGACTTGAACCCAGAGAGCTCGAGGCGCTTGATCTTCATGTCGACTCCGAAACGAACACGTTCACTCGAAACAGGCCGTCCGCCGTGACGATAGGCGGGACGTCATGTCACTTCACATACTGTCACGACCCAAGTGAGGGTTACGCCGCGGCGGGGTCCCCCGCAAGCGCCATTTCGGTGTATTTTCCCTGGAAAGCCTGTGGAAAAGTGGCCCGCGAGGCGTTCCTGAAGCGGTTCGGTAAGCAACAGCTTGGTGGAGCTGGGTGGCTTGTTTGGGGTCGGCTCGCCCGCAACCCGACGTCGCCACCGCGCACCGACCGTCGAAGGCGGATCTTGACTTCGAGTGGGAACGTTTTAAGTCGCGTGCGACATGCCGACCTATGAGTACGTGTGCACCTCCTGTGGCAACCAGTGGGAAGAGATCCAAAAGATCTCCGAGTCCGCCTTGACCGATTGCCCGAAGTGCCAGAACGCTTCCGCCAAACGTCAAATCAGTGGTGGAAACTTCATCTTGAAGGGCGGTGGCTGGTACGCCGACCTCTATTCGTCCTCCGGGGGAAAGAAGCCCGCCGGCGAAGCGTCGAAGAGCGAGACCAAATCCGAGACCAAGACCGAGAGCGCCCCGTCGACCGACTCGAGCTCGAAGACCGAAGCCAAGCCCGCCGCAGCGCCCGCGACGCCTGCCACCCCGGCGAAGACGAGCTAGCTCGTCCCGTCGCAAGCGCTCACTACCGCTCGACTAGCGGCCTGCTGAGTGGCGGGAGCAAATCAACGGGCGGCGAGGGGACCTGCGTTTTGCTCCCAGGGAAAGAGCAGCCCCCGGCACGTCGACACGTCGATCCCCATGCCCCGAGCGACCTCTGCGACCACCGAGGTCGAGAGCTTGGCAGCAGGGACGGTCGCGCGCACGACGAGGGTATTCTCGGACTTTGCCGAATTCCGGTCGGTCGGGCCGCCGACCGCGGTCCGTTTCTCCGCAAGCGCGTCGCGAAGCCGGCCATGGTAGTCACGCTGCGCCCTCGACCAAAGCGGTTCGGCGGCGCCGCTGGAGAGCACGTGATCGAGCTCGTCTCGTCGAGCGAGCGCCGTGGCGAGCGGGAGCCGCTCCAGGTCGCGAAGGGCCCCAGGAAACCGTCGTGCGAGCTCGCGAATCTCGACGAGGGGGGGAACGCCGGTCGGATCCTCGCGCCTCGTGACGCGAAGGCGCACGATCTCGGCGTATTTCACTCGGAGCTCTGCGACATCCACGTTGGGCCTACCCGAACGACGCGGGCGGCATCATGTTAGCCTGACCAAGCATGAGCGACGAAAAACGCGCCGCGGAAGAGCTCCGACTCGAAATCACCAAGCTCGATGGCCAGCTCCTTGGGCTCATCGAACGTCGAGCCAAGCTCGCACGCGAGGTAGGCAAGCTGCGCGGGGATGCGGCCGTCCAGCTCCCGGCCGAAGGGCGGACCGCAATCGCGGCCCTCGTCGCTCGTGCGAGCGGAGACCTGCCACCCGACTCGGTTCGGGACATTTTCCGCGAAATCCACACCTCGTGCCTCGCCCTCGAGCTCGGGCTCACCATCGCGTTCGTGGGGTCGGTCGGCAGCGCGGGCCACGCCGCGGCCCGAAAGCGTTTCGGCGGGCCCACACGCCTCGTAGCGTGCGATTCCGCCGACGAAGCCGCACGAAAGGTTCAAGCGCAGCAGGCAAGCTTCGCCGTGGTCCCATTCGAGACCAAGGCCGATGGGCTGGTGCAAACCACCCTCACCGCGCTCGTCGCGTCGGAGCTGAAAATCGTGGCGACGTTCGAAGCATCGGCCGAACAGACCCTCGTGAGCCGCTCTGGAAACCTATCGGACGTCGCGCGGATCTACTCGACTCCCTTCGACGGCGCGGCGAGCAAGGCCCTTCTTGCGACGCTTCCGCGCGCGCAGATCATCGAGGTGGCCTCTTCGGAGGTGGCTTGCCAAAACGCTCGCGACGACGCCGCGGCCGCCGCTCTCGCCAGCGAATTGTTCGCGGCCTCAATGGATCTGGTCCCGTGCCTCGGGAGCGCGGCGAGCGAGCTCCGTGCAGCCACGGACGACCGCGTTCGCTACGCCGTGCTCGGCGCACGGCCTTCCGGTCGAACCGGCACGGACGCCACATCCGTCGTCTTCAATGTCTCGGACTCTCCTGGGGCGTTGCTCGAAGTCCTGAAGCAGTTCGCCGAGCGCGGGGTAAACCTCACCAAGATTCAGTCGCGGCCCACCGCTGGCGAAGCTTGGGGGTACCTCTTTTTCGTCGAGCTCGTCGGTCACGCCACCGACCGCACGGTGGTTTCTGCCCTCGAAGACGTGAAGCGCCAGGCGCGCTTCTTCAAGCTCCTTGGTTCCTACGCGGCGGGCTGAGGTCGTCCTCGAGCGTTCGGTTTGACAGCCCACCCGCCGCGACTGGTAGCCTTCCAACCACGCATGAGAACTTCCTTCGTGTCCCACGGCTTTCGCCGCGCCGCGCTTGCCGTCTTCCCCGTATTTTTCCTGGCCGCCTCCGGCCTTCCCGCCTGCGGCGATCCACCCGCAGTAGCGCCGGCTTCGCAGATCGATCTCGACGCAGAGCCGATGGCGCTCCTTCCGTCGGCGGCGATTGTCTACGCACGTCTCGACGCCCGAGCGTTCTTCGCGAGCCAATCGTTCGGACCCGACCTCGCCAAGGCCGCCGAGAAGGGCTCTCCCCTCGGCGCAGAGGCAGGATTTCTACCTTCCCGGGACCTCGACGTCGTTCATGTGGGCGTCTACTCGACCCAAGGCGCCGACGTGGCCGCGGTCCTTACCGGCCGCTTCGATCTCGAGAAAATCAAGAACCTGGCCGCCACCCACGCCCCCACCCACGGCGGAAGCGCCATCGTCACGTCGCAGTATGCAGGACGTGACATCTACACCATCAACAACTTCGGCTTCACGGTGCTCACCGCCAAGACAGCGATCGCCGGCACCGAGACCGGCATCCGGCGCGTGCTCGATCGTATCCACGATCGACGCGTGAAACGGGATGCGCCACCATGGGTCGAGACCACGCTCACCACCGCCGGGGCCGTTCTCGCCGTCGCCGGGGACGCCCAGGCCCAGCCAGGAGCCGCAGAGTCGCTGCGTCAGCTTCCCGTGCCTTGGATGGTCGGTGCCCAAAAGGCTCGTGTTCTCATGGACTTCAACGCGCCAGGGTCCAATGTGGGAGCCACTCTCACGTACGCCGAGGACGCGCAAGCCGCGAGCGCAGGCCAGGCTCTCAACAACACCGCGACAACGGCGCGCCTCCTCGCCTTCATCGGTCTCCAGTTCCGCGAGTTCAAAGTGAACGCCGAAAAGACGGACGTCCAAGTGAAGATCTCGGTCGACGATCAGAGCCTGCGAACCCTCGCTCAGAGCCTTCCGCAGTGGCTCGGCCAGTGAGCTCGGAACGGGTGCGTAGCGCGCAGCCCTTTGCAAAACGCCCAACGTGCCGCATGGTTCAGGGAGTCAGGAGACGCTAGCCATGTTCGGACGTTCCACAGGACTCGAGAAAGCCGCCCAAGCCCTCGCCACGGCAGGAGCCGTCGCCCACGCGGCGTTCTTCATGTTGTTCATCTACCGCGTCTTCGGGACGAGCTGGCTCTACGTGCTGCTCGCCGCTCTTGCTCTCTTCGGCATGGGTGCGAACTTCGTAGGCTTCATGCTCATCAAGCATGGCGGCAAGGCCCTCGCGAAGAAGTACGGCATGTGGTGCATCGCCGCCTCCACCGCCGACGCCGCGCTGCTTCTCGTGCTCGCGTCGATTCTCGGCAGCTGAGCTCGGCAACGCGGGTTTGGAGCCCGCGTTCTCGCCTTCGTTTCCAACGGTTTATGAACCTCGGGCCCATTTTCGGGTACCTTCGACGGTGATGCCCTCCGTTCGACTCGTCGTTCACCCGCAGACCAAGCCTCTCTCCGGAAGCGTTCCGGTTCCTTCGGACAAGAGCATCGGCCACCGGGCGTTGCTCATTGGAGCCCTCACCAACGGCACCTGCGAAATTCGAGGTTTTTCCCACGGGGAAGACAACGTTTCTACGGCCCGTGCGCTGTCCGAGATGGGGGTGGTCTTCGAAGGGCTCGACGACCCGTCGGCGCGGGCCGTGCGTGTGCGTGGCGTCGGTCTGTTCGGGCTCCGCGCCCCGAAGAATCCGCTCGATTGCGGCAACTCGGGAACCACCATGCGGCTTTTCTGCGGCCTCCTCGCGTCGCAGCCCTTCGAGTCGGTCATGATCGGAGATGCGTCGCTGTCGAAACGGCCGATGCTTCGTGTCGTGGCCCCCCTCCGCGAGCGCGGCGCCATCCTCGAGGGCAAACCCCACGCAACGCGGGCCGGGGACCTTACCGCGCCCCTTCGTGTTGGCCCTTGCGACGAAGACAAACCTCTCCGTGCGCTCCACCACGAGTCGAAGGTCGCGAGCGCGCAAGTGAAGAGCGCGATCTTGCTCTCCGGTCTTTTTGCGCACGGCGAGACGGTCCTCAAGGAGCCGCTCGTCTCGCGTGACCATACCGAGCGCCTGCTCTCTTCGCTCGGTGTTCCCATTCAAACCCTCGGCTCCATCGTGTCTCTCGATCCCTCCGGCTGGAGTGGCCAGATGCCCGCGTTCGAGGTGGACCTGCCTGGCGATCCATCCGCCGCGGCATTCCTTCAAGTGGCCGCCAATCTCATTCCTGGTTCGCAGGTCACGATCCGTGCGGTATGCACGAATCCGACGCGTACGGGGCTCTTCGAAATCGCACGCGACATGGGGGCTGGCATCGAAGTGAGGCCGCTCGGCGACCGGAGCGGAGAGCCGGTGAGCGACGTCTACGCGTGGCACGAGCCGCTGCGAGGACGAACGGTGGGGGGAGAGCTCGTTCCACGCGCGATCGACGAAATCCCCATTTTGTGCGCGCTCGCCGTGCGCGCTTCCGGGACCACTCGAATCGTCGACGCCGAAGAGCTCCGAGTGAAAGAGAGCGACCGCATCCACACGATGGTGGAGGTACTGCGCGCGTTCGGCGTCGAGTGCGAAGAGCTCCCGGATGGCCTCGAGATTCGCGGCACGGAAGCGCCCCTCCGCGCGTGCCGAATCGACAGCCGTGGCGACCACCGAATCGCCATGACCGCAGCCATTCTCGGCCTCTTGGCGGACGGTCCGGTTCAAATCGACGACGCGGCCTGCATCGGGACGAGCTTTCCGCGGTTCGTCGGAACGATGCGGGCGCTCGGCGCTACGTTCGACGTGAGCACCGAGGAGTGAGCCCACAAACGTCCACGTAGGAGGGCCCATCGGGCTTCTCATGCGAGGCGAGGTCGGCTAAAGGTTCGCGCGTGAAACGCCCGAAGCCGGTCATTGCCATCGATGGTCCCGCCGGGGCAGGGAAGAGCACGGTAGCTCGTAACCTTGCGAAAGCACTGGGCTTCGTGCTCGTCGACACGGGCGCCATCTACCGCGCCGTCGCGCTCGCCGTGGCCCGCGCGAACATCGACAGCTCCGACGAAAACACGGTCGCCGCTCTCGCCGAAGACCTCCTTCGCCGGGAGGCGCTCTCGTTCCATCGGGACGCCGACGTTGGCATGCGGGTCATGCTCGAAGGCTCCGACGTCTCCGAGGCCATTCGGACTCCGGACATCGGAATTGGAGCAAGCGAAGTCTCGGTCCATCCGAAAGTTCGCGCCGCGTTGCTCGGCCTCCAGCGCCTCGCCGGTTCGAGTGGTGGAGTGGTCCTCGAGGGACGGGACATCGGAACGGTCGTTTTCCCCGATGCCGAGCTCAAGTTCTTCCTGACGGCAAGCCCGGAGGTTCGGGCCAAACGGCGACACGCCGAGCTGTCGTTGAAAGACGACGCCCCCAGCTACGAGGAAACCCTCCTCGCCGTGAAGCGTCGCGATCACCAAGACGAAACCCGAGCCATCGCGCCCCTCAAGCGCGCGGCCGATGCCGTATTGGTCGATTCCTCCGACCTCGACTTCGATGGCGTCGTCGAGAAGATGCTAGCCACCGTGCGCACCAAATGGTCCGGCTAGGACGCCGCGCGCTTCTTGCGACCCTGCTTTCCGTCCCACTCCTGGGCGGGCCACTGCCCGGTTGTTCGGATCCGAAGCCCACGAAAGTCGCTGGAGGCCCCGCAACCGCAGACTACGCGAGCGCTCTCGACCCTCACGCACCGATCCAGCTTTTCGTTCGTCCAACCGCCCTTCGACGTGACGACGTCTTTGGCCCACTCGTGAGCACTTTGTCACGGTTGGCGGCTTCGCGTGGCGTTGCGGGCACCCGCGAGCTCGAAGCCTTCGAATCGGCGGAAGAGCTCCTCTTGGCCGTGGATGCGGAAGGGAAAAAGGTCGCCAAAAGCGACGTTCTTTCCGCAACTTCCGGAGTGGTCGTCGTCCGTGGAGTCCGTGCCGATTTCGTCCCCGAGAAGCTGCTCGACGGCGACGGTCGGCTCCTTTTCAAGAGCGGTCGACCGCGTGGCGCAGTGGTGGAGCACGAAGGCTACGGCGACGATCCTCTGGCCCTCTTCGTGTTGCCACGCCGCACGTGGGTGGTGGCCTTCGGCGCCGCCGCCTCACGTGCCCGCGTCGGCCTCTTCGATGGCCGTCCGAAAGCCCCTCCGGCCTTCGATCCGGAGGCTCTCCTCGAGCTTCGCATCGACGGGCAGAGCCTCGTCGACCACGTGCCGAAGCTCGAACGCGGCGACCTCGCCCTCGGTCGTCGTCTCTCCGATGCCCGGCTCCTGCTCAAGCCCGGGCGCGGAGGCGTCATCCTGCTGCTCACGTACACCGACGTGGACGCCGCAGCGTGGGCGGAAAATACGCTCGTGCGTGTCGTGGCGGCGTTTTCGCGGAAGCTCGAAGGGCCCATGGCTTGGCTCGGTGGCACGACTGTCGTGCGCGAAGGGAACCTCGTGCGGCTTCGCTCCGAGGTCCCACCGAGAGTCGTCGAAGCGCTTCAACGAATCGACGCAAAGGCTCTTCTTGAAGGGCGCGACATCGACCCTGCCGCGCCCGCGCCCCTACCTGGCGATGCAGGCAGTGACGCCCGCTGAAGCTACGCCTTCTTTCCTGGCGCGGCCTTTTCGTCCTTCTTCTTCTCGTCCTTCTTCTTACCGTCGTCCATAGACAGCTCCGAGATCGAGTCTTGGAGCTTGATGCGTGCAACCATCGCCTGTTCCTCGAGGTCGACGATCTGAACGGTCATTTTCGAGACCTTGTCGCTCACTTCGGTGAGCTTCTTCTCGAGGCTCTGCATCATCGGGCCAGCGCTTTTGACGACCTTCAGCGTCACGATCTGAGCGTGGAGCTCATCCATGCGATTCCTGTATTCTGCAAGTTGCTCGCGAGCCGTGGTCTTGCGCTGTTCGATATTCGCGAGCTCGAGGTGCTCACGCACGATGGTCTGAACGGCCTCTTTCAGAGGACCTTGTGCAAGGTCGGCGGAGATGAACGCCTTGATCATCTCGAGTCCTTCGCGGGTGCGGATGTCCGTCGCTTGGGTGACCGGAGTGGTCTCCTCGATGACGAGCTCGATCTTCGCATGCGCGGGAACTTCGACGGGGAACACGTACCCTTGACCCACGCGCTCGGCCTTCGCGAGCTTCTCGTCGAGCACGTAGCCTTGCGGGACGGTGTGCCGCACGTAGACCAGCGCTTTTTCCTCCGCCCGATTGTGCAGAACGAGCGCGGTCTTGCGGGTGTGCTTCGTCTCGGTGCTGAACACGCCGCGCTGGGCCGTGAGAATCTTGGAAATGGTGTCTTTGTGGTCGATCTTCTTTTCGACCAACACCTGCCGATCGAGGGCGAATGGAACGAACGCAATCGACCGAGCCGGGATCGACTCTCCGATGCCTTCGCCGATGAACCGGCCACTTCCGTACACAGTGACGGGACCCGACTCGAGCTGCGAGTCGGTCGGGTTCTTGAAGCGCACGGCCTTGAACGCGAAGTCACCGTTTCCGCGTTCGCTCTCCGGATCGTAGAGGTAGACCACGCTGCCTTCGGTTTTCCCTTGGTACATCGAGACCATCGCCGAGCTTCCTTTCGCGACGCTCATCGACGTTTCGCTCTCGAAATGGGCCGTGCCTACGGGCTCGCCAGGACCGCTGTTCGCGGCTTGACCAGGCTGGGCGGCTTCCCCTCCCGTGGCCTGCTGTTGGTTCTTTCCCTTGACGCCGTTGGCCGCAACGGGACCTTGCTGCACGAAGCGGACCCCACCGCTCTTGCCGGGCATGTCGCCCTTTCCAACCGCGACGACACGGTTCGGATCGATTCCCTGCCGGACGATTTCTTCGCGGACTTTGTTTGCTCGATCGAGGGAAGCCGACTGCTTGTCTCCATCGCCCTCTTTCGCAAATCCTTCGATGACGAGGACGTTTTGGTTCTGACGAAGCTGATTCGCGAGTCCGGCGATCTGGCCTTGCGCGGCGGCCTGTGCCGGAGGGGGTGGTGGCATGGCCGGGGCGGCCGCTGCCCCATACGCCGCGCCTCCCGAGTAGCCGCCAGAGGCCATTCCAGCACCACGGCCCGCTCCGGTGGTCGCGCGTGGCTTCGAGGGGGCCGAGTCCGCTGCGCTCTTCGGAGATGGAGAACGCGGCGCCTCCCTCGGAGCCATCTTGGCCTCCGCTCGTTCGAGATCTCGGGGGCGCGATGCGGTCGTAGCCACGAGTGCGTCATCCGATAGCTCGGCGACCATACCCATGTTGCGTTCGTCTGCTCCGCCGTAGACCGAGCCTCCGGACGGAGGCGCCACCGCGAAGAGCTGCTCGCCTTGGAGCTGCTGGCGCTGGACGAAACGGAAGCCGCGCAGATCGAAGCGGAACGCCATCGCGGAGCTCGACCCGACGCCGAGCTTCACTTGCTCCCAGTCTTCTCCCGAGGTGTTGTCCACGACCGCCCACGCTTGGAGCTCCAGCTTTCCGTCGCTGCCAACGAGAATGCGGTACGTGGGCTTCCACGCGGGCGCTTCGGTGACGTAGGAGAGCTTTACCTTGTGAGGGCCGTGGCCCGGCAAGTGCACTTTGAGGTCGATGGTCGAGCCGCCGCCGTGCGGATAGCTGACTGGCGCGGGCTTGCCCGTGGCCGAGTCCACGACCGTGAGCGACTTCAAAAAGTCGTCCACTTTGTCGTTCGGCGCGACGAGGCGAAGCGAGTCGTTTTCGACCGTAGCCTCGCGCTCGTAGTACGCGACTCCGTTGCGGTAGACGATGATGCGCCCGAGAGCAGCATCGGATTTCACGAAGCTCGTGGTCGACGCTCCACAGCCGACTCCGAAGGTGAGCGTGGACCCGGCGAGGAGGGCGAACGAGGCGAGGGTCTGTGGTGCGAACCGGATCGAACGACGCATTCGGCAAATCTCCAAGGCTTGTGAGGTGAAGGTGGGTCGTGCGCCTACGCACGAGCACTTCCGAAGTTCTACGGGGTCGGCCGCGATCTTCGGCTTACTCGAGGTCGTTGGGAAGCCTCTCCCAGCCGCCTGGTAAGAAAATCACTCCCTCCGGAACTTTTGCGCGTTCCGCGAGTCTTATGCGCCTGCGTTCGCCATGTCGTGGCGTCGCACATTGGCGCCCCGGCATTCGGCTGGCGCCTGCACACAAATGCTCTCCGACCTCCGGAAGGGCCAGGGCAGGCGTTTGCACTGCCCGAAGGGGAAGCCGCATGTCCATCGAGACGTCGACGCAAACTCGCACCCAGGAGCCGAGCGCTGGTCGCATGACGGCGGTGATGCGCGCGATTGTGCGGCCCAACGGGCCTCGCGTGTTGCGCCTCGCGGTCGTGCGCGAAGGAAGGGTCGTCGAAGAACGTCTCGTGCGGCCCGGGACGGACGTCCTGGTCGGGAGCGAGGCTTCGTGCTCCGTGATCGCTTCCTGCGCCCCTCACACGCTGTTCTCGCTTCGCGACGGGCGCACGGTCCTCACGCTCGGCGAAGGCATGTACGCGCGGGTCGCGCTGGAGAGCGGCTTCCGGGAGATCGGCTCCGGAGCGAAGCTCGTTCTCGAGGCCGATGCGCGAGGGAAGGTGTTGGCTGCGGGGGCCACGATCCTCTTCCAAATGGTCGTTGCCCCGGTGCCTGCCGCAAAGCCGCAGCTGCCACTCGCCGTGCGAAACGGTCAGGGAATCGACTGGAACCTCACGATGATCGCGGCACTGAGCTTTTTGCTGCACTTTGGCTTCGTTGGCGCCATGTACTCGGACTGGGTGGACCCGGTGGTCAGGGACGCCGCGACGGTCGGGCTCGTCGATCTGGTGAAGCTCGCTCCCCGCGACGTGCCCGTCGAGGCACGAACCGAAGTGTCCTCGGTCCCGTCTCCTGCCGCGAAGGCTCCCGAGGCAGCAGCGACTTCGCGCTCGGCCGGACCGAGCCCGAAGGGCGCTTCCGGTCCGAGCTCCCCTTCGTCCGTGAGCGCTGCCAAAGAGGCGGCGATGGTGGCGGCTGCCGAGCACATGAAAGTGGACATTCTTGGCTCGATGACGGGCGCTCCTTCGACCGAGCGAGCGATGACCCGCGGGGACATTCCTCCGATGGACGTTGGCGAGGCCGCAGCGAAGAACACGGGCGTCGCGCCAGGCAGCGAGATTTCGACGCGCGCCACGGGACCGGTTGCGACAGGAAAGCCCGGATCCCTCGGCGAGATCGGCAACACGACGGCATCGCGAACGAGCGATACGGCAGGAAAACAGCGCGATTCGCAAGGTCCCTCGTTCGACACACGCATCGAGCGTGCGGCTCCGTCCACTCCGGTTCCGGACGTCGATCGGGTCGTTGCCGGCCTCAGGCCAGCGTTTCGTCGTTGCTACCAAAACGGCCTCACTCACGACGCTTCGCAAGCGGGCCGGGTGGTGCTTACGGCACGTGTCTCTCCGAATGGAGAGGTCGGTTCGGTCGAGGTGACCTCGAACACCGGGCTTTCCGCCGACGTGGGCTCCTGCCTCGCGCGGGCGCTACGTGGGGCTCAGTTCACGGCTCCCGGAGGCACGGGGTCGACTTTGGTGGTGCCCGTGACCTTCGTTCAGAACGCAAAGTAGGCCCGAGTCGGCCGAGTGGATTCGCCGAGGCCTCGAGGCTACCCGCCAATCCAAAGCGGAAAGCGTCGGGGCCTCGCGCTTTTCCGGGGTTCTCCTTTGACGTTCCCTTGACATTGGGCTAGTTGCCATGCCCCCCCGAGAGGGGCGCCTCGATGATGCGCCCACGGTGGGGAGAAAGGCGCTTCCCGCAATTCTGCGGGGAGCTGATAGCACGGGTAACCCTCACAACATGTCCACTGAAACCATCACCGAGTCCGGCGGAGGAATGGATTCCTTCGCGGCTCTTTTTGAAGCGAGCCT
>JAYUKI010000769.1:0-1033 GCA_043764595.1 Myxococcales bacterium
CGCTTTTGGACGTAGGCGTTGGCGCCCGCGCGCTCGGCCCAGTAGCGGTTGCGGGCTTCGCTGGTCTCGCCACAAAGGACGACGGCCACCTCCGCGGTGGCAGGCTCGGAGCGAAGTAGCCTGCAGAGCTGGAGACCCGAGATTCCAGGCATCCAGAGGTCGGCGACCACTGCAGCGGGAGGGGTGCAGAGCGCCATGTTGGCCCCGGCCGCGGCGTCAGCGGCCTCCTCCACGCTGTAGCCCTGCGCGCGCAAGCGTCGGGCGATTACCTCGCGGGTGGAATCCGTTGGATCGATGATGAGGACGCGTTTGTCGCTTTGCACATGGAATCGAACGGCCGTTCGTCCGCAAGCTCAATGCCATCGAGTCGATATTCGTGCGTGGCCCGGCGCGAGCTTCCACCCTCCGGGTCGGTTCGAGGTCGGCCGACCCGCTCGCCGGTGGCCAACGGCCAGCCTTGCGCGTTCGTCTTTTGCGGTGCCCTTCAGGTTTCGCGTGGATGGCCGTAATGGAACGTGTGGCTTGATGATTGAGCCCGGCTTCATTGCTTTTTCCTCCGTGACTCTAAATACGAGAAGGACCGAACCATGACCCAGCGAGTTTCCCGGGTGAGCCCAAACGATCAGAGCCTAGTCGACCAACTTCACGCGCTCTACGGCGAGCGGGAGGCCCTTGGCGAACAAGCGCTGGGGGAAACCGAGCGAGCGGCGTGCGCCGAAGTCGAACCGATTTCGCGGGAGTCTTTCGTGTCGACGAGGTTTCTGGAGGGTCTTGACGACCTGACCCAGGAGCAAGCGGACCGCGTCCCGTTCGGTGTCGTCCGGCTCGACGACAAGGGCGTAGTCCAGCTCTACAACGCTTGGGAGTCCGAGATGGCGGGCGTGAGCATCGACAGGAGCATGGGGAAGAACTTTTTCAAGGAGATCGCGCCGTGTACGAACAACCGACTCTTCTTCGGGCGCTTCGCCGACGGGGTCGTGCGGCGTACGCTGGATGTCGAGTTCGACTACACCTTTACGTATCGGATGCGTCC
>JAYUKI010000770.1:0-3505 GCA_043764595.1 Myxococcales bacterium
GACCCCTATGCCCATGAGATTTTCCATGATTCGTCCCGCCTTTTCGTCGCGTGCACGTTTGGCTCGCGCGTCCGGGCTGGCCGCCCTCGTCGTGGCCGCATCCCTTCACACTGCGTCGGCCTGGGCTCAGCCAGCGGCGACTGTGCCAGCCCCTCCGGCACCCGCACCGCCGGCCTCGGCAGGTGCAGGATCGTCCGCCGCCCCCGCGGGTGCCCCGACCGTGCCTGGCCCATCGGCCGCGTCCACGGAGCTTTCGGCGGCCCCGCAAGGCGCGCTCACCGCTGACCTCGTCGGTCGCCGTGCCGCCGAAACGAGCTACAGCGCGAAGGCCGCCGAGGAGTCCGTGCGGTCTGCTGCGGCGAAGGTGGACCAGGCCTGGGCGTCGTTCCTTCCGCGCCTCACCGGCAAGGCTTCGTATACGCGCCTCTCGAGCTTCACTCCTCCGAATTTCGGCGGGTTCACGATCCCACTCGTGCTGGACCAATGGTCGCTCGAAGCGCAGCTCGTCGTCCCGATCTCGGACTACTTCTTGCGCATCAATCAGGCGTATTCGGCCGCCACGAAGAGCCAAGAAGCCTCGCGTCTCGACGTCGTGACCGCTCGGGCCAAATCGGCGACGGACGGCAAGCTCGCTTTTTACAACTGGCTTCGCGCGCGTGGCTCCACCATCGTGGCGAAGCAGGCCCTCGAAGCCGCGAAGACCCACCGCGAAGACGCCAAAAACCAGCTCGCCGTCGGCAACGCTTCCAAGGTGGACGTGCTCCGCGCGGAAACCGCCGTGGCCGGTGCCGAGCTCGCCGTCGAGCGCTCCAAGAACCTGGCCGAGCTCACGCAAAAGCAGGTCTCGCTCGCCGTCCACTCCAAAGAAGGCGAAGAGATCTTGCCTGGCGAAGGCATCGAGGGCGAGCCAGCCCCGTTCGTCGGAAGCTTGCCCCAGCTCGTGGCCGAAGCCAAAGCCGGTCGGTACGAGATCCGCAGCATCGACGTGAACGCCGAGGCCGCAAAAAAACAAGCCGCTGCCGTTCGAGGAGGCGCTTATCCGAGTCTCTCGGCCTTCGCGTCGGCGGTGTACGCGGACCCGAACCAGAGGCGCTTTCCTCAAGTGGACCAGAACGGAAAGACCGAGTGGTTCGGTACGTGGGCGCTCGGCGCACAAATCACCTGGACCCCGAACGACACGCTGAACGCCCTCGCCGGAGCCCGCGACGTCGAGGCCCGAGTCGCCAACGCCGAGCAGCAGAAGAACGTGGTCCGGGACGGCGTCGAGCTCGAGGTCACGCAGGCCTTCCAGGGCGTAAAAGAAGCCGATTTCGCGATGGACTCGAGCAAACGCCAGCTCGCCAGTGCCGAAGAGGCCTACCGCGTCGCGCGCGAGCTCTTCATCAACGGTCGCGCGACGTCCAGCATGCTCACCGACGCCGAGACCGAGCTCACCCGCGCACGACTCGAGCAGCTCAACGCGCGCATCGAAGCGCGGACGGCGCGGGTCCGACTCGAGCACGCGCTCGGGCGGGACGTACGCCCCTTCGATCGCTGACGTCCGAAAGTGCACCGGCGTCCCTGGAAGGTTCGTATTCTGTCCTTCCAGTCGAGCGGAATTCCCCGCGCGCCGTGAGCCCTCGAGCTTTTGCCGCATGCGCCTTCGACCGTTCGAGCCCATGAAGTACGAGGCCATTCCGGCCTTGCCGCGCCTCCCGCATGCGTTCTTTTCGGCGGAAGCCAAAGACGAGCGCGTGCCGGTGCATACTGCACACTTCGGGCGGACGGTGATGGCCGTGCGGCGCTACGGACGCGGCCCCAAGAAGGTCTTGTGCATCCATGGCTTGATGACCTCGAGCTACTCGTTTCGGTATCTCTTCGAGCGGCTCGGTCCCGACGTCGAGCTCGTCGTGCCCGATCTTCCCGGGGCCGGTCGGAGCGAAACACCGGATGTGACGTTCACGCCGGAGGCCCTCGCCGACCTGCTCGCGGCGCTCGTAGAAGAGCTCGGGATCGAGGGCGTTCCCGTGCTCGGAAACTCGATGGGAGGTTACCTGTCGATGTGGCTCGCCATTCGGCATCCCAACGCCATTGGACGCGTGCTGAACCTGCATTCGCCTGGGATCGTCACACCCCGCATGGTGGCGCTTTCTGCCGCGTTCAAGTTGCCGGTCGCAGCGGCGCTGGTCGACGTTCTCGTGGCGCGTGATCCGCGACGCTGGGTCTTCGCGAACGTGCACTACTACGACGAGTCGCTCAAATCGCGCGAAGAGGTCGAGGAGTATGCGCGGCCGCTCCTCACGCAGGCCGGGCGGCGTGCCTTTGCGCGCTACCTCGGAGAGACGCTCTCGGTGCGCGGAATGCGCGCCTTCGAGGCGCAGCTTCGGGGCCGCGCGTTTCCGGTTCCCCTTCTCTTCGTCTACGCCAAGAAGGACCCAATGGTTCCGCCTTCGGTGGGCGAGAAGCTTGCGGCGCTCGTTCCAGGGACGTCCGTTCGTTGGCTATCGCGAGGCTCGCATTTTGCGCACGTGGACGCGCCGGACGACTTTTTGGCCGAAGCAAAGCCGTTCCTGCTCGGGTAACGAGCCTCGGACTCTCGAGGGCGTCAGGGGTCGTGCGGGTTTCGTTTGATGACGGGGGCCTTCGTGGAAGGCTCGCGGAGGGCCGCGTAGTAGATGGCCCCTCGTCGCTCGGCGACGAGGTCGAACGTGAGGAAGAATCCGGCGGTGAGCACGAGGGCGGCGGCAATGCCCGACGGAGTAGGGCTTCGTTTCGCGAGGACGGCCGTAATGGATCCGCCGGCGAGGAGCACGCACCAGAAGACCTCGAGAGTGACGAAATTCTTCTGCACCTTGGCCATGCGCGCGCCTTCGGCAGCGTAGAACGCGGCGGGCTCGCTCTCGAGGCGGGCGAGAAGCTCGGCCAGCTGAGGACCGGTCTTCGCGTAGAGGCCGATGCCGATCGCGAGCTCGAGCAGGCCGAGCACGGCAAGAGCCATCGCAAACGGACGAAGCTCGGCCCCGGCGCGGGGTGTGGAAAGGAGCCCCGCCGCGACGAGCGACACGAATCCGACCGATGCCGCCGCGAGGCCACCGTGCTTTTCGCCCTGGAAATACGTGAGGATGGCATCCTTCATGGCGCGCGAGCATGACAGAACTTCGCGGTGAGGCGCGCAACTTTGGTACGGTAGTGGGCAGCGACAAACCATGAAAAAAGCCAAGGTTTTCGGCATCGGATTCGTCGGGTTGCTCGTCGTCGGCGGAGCCGGGTGGTTTCTCACCCGTCCGAAGGTGCCCCCCACACCCGTGGCCGAAGGCGGGCCGCGTCCGCCCGGTGTGTCCCCTCAGACCACCGCAAAAATGCGTGTGCTCTGCACCGAACCGGGAAAGCCCATCAGTCCGCGCATCTACGGAATCGCGTTCGCCGACGCCCCGAAAGAGCTCGGTGCCACCCAGCACAGGTGGGGAGGCAATACGACGAGCCGCTACAACCCCGAGCTTGGCAATGCTTGGAATACGGCATCGGA
>JAYUKI010000771.1:0-12299 GCA_043764595.1 Myxococcales bacterium
AGGGGAATTGAACCCCTAACCGCCGGTTTACAAAACCGGTGCTCTACCAATTGAGCTACGCCAGCGATTCGAGATCGCGCCGTAGCTACCGCACCTTCCGTACCAGCGCAAGGGATGAACCTTGTTCTGCCCTTTGCATGGCTTTCGAGGGTCGGTGGATACGGGAAACCCGCGAGGTTCGAGGATTTTCCGCGTCGAGCAGACACACGATCGCCGTGGAGGGGATGCGCGAGATAGCCCAGCGTCGGGTCCGGTGTCAAGCAGGGTTGGCCAGATGATTTCGGGGCGCTAGCCCGACGGCCGAGAATGCAGCCGCACCCGAGGACCTGCAGTTCGCGCGGCGAGTCGGTGGCGAGGTGCGAACGTCCTATTTTTTGGGGAGCTTCAGCGGCGGAACGGGCTTCCCGAGGGCCTTCGCCAAGGCACGTTCTTTCATCATCTCCAGGGACCGTTCGACCTCGGCCTCGGTGTACGGGAGCGATGCCAATATCGCTTTTTCTTCGTCCAACGACTTCTGCATCTGCTGCTTCGCGTCGCGGGCGCGCGTGACCCACACCGACTCGTCGTCGCTCTTCTTCGCGAAGTCGATCGTGCGCGTCATCATCTCCATCCCCTTCTCGACGAGCACCCGGTAGCGGACGTGCATGATGGCGTAGAAGAGGTTCCGGTCGCTCTCGCTCTTCGCCCGGTCGGGTGGGATGGCCATGAGCTCCTGGTGGAGCGTTCGGTACATTTCGCCGACGCGCACTCCGCTCATCTTCGCCCACACGGGGTCGGTGCTGCGGATGGCGTCCGCGTAGGAGCTTTGGGCATCCAAAAGCCCCTGACAGCGGAGCTCCATCTTCACGAGGAAGTCGTCGGTCACGGGCTGGAGGAGGATCTTTTCCGAACGTGTGCGCCTCACTTCGGCGAGGGCGAACCGGAGCTGCGCCGCAGGGACCGGCAACCGCCCGGTGGCTCCGTAGTGCTTCGTGTCCATGATCTCGAGACCGGCGTTCGTGTCGCGAAGCGCGCCCACGTCGTCCTTGTCCTGGATCTTGCGAAGGGCGCGGGCGCCGTAGCCGAGCATACGATCGACGTCGTCGCCGTCTTTGAGGGCAAGGAGCACTTCACCGAGCTCTCCGAGCGATTTCCAGTCTTCCAGGTACGCGTCGATCGAAGCTTCGCGCACGTGGGCGCCTCGCACGAGCGGATCGGCTGGGAATCGGGAGCCGAGGAGTCTGTACTTTTCGCGCGCGCGAGGTAGCTCGCTCAGACCTTCGTACGCCGTGCCGAGGGACATGAGCCACGAAGAGGCCTCTTTTGCGCTGGGATCGGCGCCGTAGAGAGCCTCGAACGCGTCGGCAGCTTCACGCCACTTCTGCTGGAGGAGCGCGCGTTCGCCGCGGTCCGCGAGCTCCTTCGGCGTCCCGTCGATCCGACCCGCGATGATTTGATTCTGCACCGCTTCGTGCGGAATCGCGGGGGACTTGGCCGGCATCGCCGGCGGCTCGGCGCAGCCTGCCAAGAGGGAGCCGAATGCGACGGCGACGGCGAGACGAACGGAGACGGGAATCGTCATGAAGCTCCAATGCCGACGGAGAGAGACATTCCGAGCGCTCGAGGTTTCGAGGCGAGCGCTTACGAACCACCAGGAACGTACGACGTCGCGAGAAGCTCTGGAGGACAAGCTACCGGTCCCTTCCTTTGCGCCCAGAGGGCGGCCGGGCCCTGACGAACCGATGGCGGGGGGGTGGGCTTTCACGATCCACCACATCGAGACACGAACTTTTCGTGCGCGATTCGCGGGGTGCGAGGGGTAGTCGAATTGACCACCCTAAAACTGCAGACTACCTTTCATTGAGGGCCTGTTTTCCGTGGGCCTTCGCGTGTAGCGTCTCGCCTTCTCGAGGAGACATGTCTCGCTCTTCCGTCCCCGCAATTCCCGTCGCACGTGCACCGTCGGCTCCGCCCGAGGGTTTGCCGCGTCGTGAGTCGATGCCGAGCGCGCCGTCTGGACAGAGCCTGACCGCACCTCCGATGTCCCACGTGCCGGCGTCGGCCGTTCCCGAGGTCGAAGACGACGGGCAAAGCGGCATGCCCAAGCGCTACGGAAAGTACACGCTCCTCCGCAAGCTCGCGCAAGGCGGTATGGCGGAGCTCTTTCTCGCCATCCAGCGAAGCGTCGCCGGGTTCGAGAAGCTCATCGTCATCAAGCGCATCTTGCCCGCGGTGAGCCAGGACACGGCGTTCATCGAGATGCTTCTCCACGAAGCCCGAATCGCCGCGACGCTCTCGCATCCCAACGTTTGCCAGACCTTCGACGTCGGTCACGTCGACGGCAGCTACTTCATCGCGATGGAGCACGTACACGGCGAGGACCTTCGCTCGATCGTGCGTCAGATGAAAATCCGGGACGTGGCCGAGTTCCCGGTGGAGCACGCCATCGCCATCGTGCTCGGAATGTGCGCCGGCCTCGCGTACGCGCACGAGCACCACGACATGAACGGACAGCCGCTTCACATCGTGCACCGTGACATCTCGCCTCAGAACGTCGTCGTCACGTTCGCCGGGGACGTCAAAATCGTCGATTTTGGCATCGCGAAGAGCGACAAGAAATTCTCCGAGAACACGAAGAGCGGCAAGCTGAAAGGCAAAGTCCCGTACATGTCGCCCGAGCAAGCGCGCGGCGACATGGTGGACGGTCGCACCGACATCTTCGCGACGGGCGTCATGCTCTTCGAGCTCACGACGGGCAAGCGCCTCTTCAAAGGGAAGAGCGAGTTCGAGACGCTCAAGCTCATCTGCGACGAAGAGTATCCCCTGCCCTCGCAGGTCCGCCCCGACTACCCGAAGGACCTCGAGTCCATCGTGATGCGTGCGCTCGCGAAGAACAAAGACGAGCGGTATCCCACCGCGCGCGCCATGCAGCGCGACCTCGAAGAGTTCGTTCGACGCCACCGCGTTCCGGTGAGCAACTCGGCGCTCCACGGGTTCATGCAGGACCTCTTCCACGACAAGCTCGCGGCGCAAAAAGAAGCGCTCTCGCAGGGAAAGCAGCTCGCCGACATCATCGATTCGCAGCACTCCCAGCTCGCAGGCCGAGGCTCCGAATCGACCCACGAGATCGACGCGCTCGCCACGAGCAGCGGGGGCCGCGCGCTCACGCCGAGCATCGCCGCAGCAGCCCACACGGTGACCGACGCGAACGTGCATCGTCCGCGAAACCACAGGCTCGCCATCGGGGGAATTTCGGTCGCGGTCATGCTGGCCGTCGGGATCGGCGTGTTCGCCGGGCTTCGTGCCCGCAAAAACGCCGACGAGACCGCGCGGGCCGCCGCCGTCGAGCTCGCGAAGAGCACGAAGGGCACACTCAAGGTCACGAGCGAGCCCCCCGGCGCGTCCATTTGGGTCAACGGCGATCTTCGTTCGGAGGTCACGCCGGCCACCCTCGAGCTCCCGAAAGGCGTCGAGATCGACCTCAAGGTCTCGATGCCCGACCACGAGCAGTCTCGCCACAAGCTCACGCTCACGGAGATGGCTCCGGACCACGAGGTTCGCGCGGAGCTCCGGCGCGGCTCCGTGATCCTCGACGTCAACGTCCTCCCAGCGAATGCGGGTGCGTCGCTGTCGATCGACGGGAGGCCCGTGCAGGGGCCCGAGCTCGCCGGGCTCACCTCCAGTGTCGAGCACACGCTCGTCGTCAGCGCGCCAGGCTACTTGGAGAAATCGATCACGTTCACGGGGGACGCGTCCGAGCGCAAAAAACTCGACGTCACGCTCGAGAAGGCGCCTACGCACGACGTCTCGGCGAAGGGCCGCACGCCACCGGGCCCCTCGGCGAAGGCTCCGGCCGTGCCAGCCGCCGCCGCAGGGACGGGCAAGCTGAACGTCGGTGCGAGCAACGGCTGGTGCAACGTCACCGTCGATGGGCAAGGCCGCGGAGCAACCCCGATCGCAGGGCTCGAGCTCGCGGCGGGCTCGCACAAGGTGACGTGCACGACCGCCGATGGAAAGGCCCAATCTGCGGTCGTAAGCGTGCCGCCCGACGGCGTCGCTCGCTACAAGTTCGCGCTCTGAGACGACCCGTCCGAGAGCCCTCTCGAGCCACCATGAGTGGATCCGGGGGAGTCTGCCGCTTCGAGTACGCGAGTGCTCCCACCTTGTAGGCGAGCGCGTGGGGCCCCCGAATGGACAAAAAGCCCTCTCTTTTCACACCGACCTAAGCCACGTGGTATTCTGCAAAGATGCGAGGGAAGGCGATTCGTATCGGTCTCGCTGCGGCGACTACGCTGCTCTTTCCTTCGATCGTCGCTGCTGCGGCTCCGTCGAAAGAGCAGTGCGTGAACGCCTACCAAGGCGCCCAACTCGACATGAAGCAGAGTGCGCTCGCAAGCGCGCGCGAGAAGCTCACCCTTTGCCTCGCGGAGAGCTGCCCCAGCGCCCTTCACGCGGACTGCGCCGACTGGCTCAAAGAGGTCGAACGCCGTCAGCCCTCGGTCGTGCTTTCGTTCAAGGGAAAAGACGGCGCGGCCGCGACGAGCATCCCGGCCACGCTCGATGGAAAACCCTTCTTGGGCAAGACCGACGGCCGAGCCGTCAACGTCGATCCGGGTGAGCACACGTTCGTCTTTTCTCCGGCGGGCGAGCCCTCCGTCGAGGTTCGCGTCGTCGTTCGTGAGGGCGAAAAATCGCAACGCGTCGAAGCGACCTCGAAGCTCTTCGTGGCTCCTCCCAAGGACACCCCTGGAACCCTTCGGCCCCTCCCGCCCGCAACGCAGACCGTCCGTCCGGTCCCCTGGTCGGTCATCGCGCTCGGAGGGATTGGCCTCGTCGGAATCGGCGGTTTTGCGGGTTTCGGTATCGCGGGCACCCGCGGAAAAGCGGACCTCGAGCTCTGCAAGCCCGCGTGCGCCGAAGACGATGTCGCCTCGGTGCGCACGCGCTTCGTCGTGGCGGACGTGTCGTTCGCGATCGGGCTGGTTGCGCTCGGCGCCGCCACGGTCTTGTTCCTGACGCGCCCCGAGATCGAGATCCCCAAGTCGTCCGAAGCCCGATCGAACGAGCGTCTCCGCACGATCGGGCGCACCAGCGGGCCAAGCGTCCGTTGGCTTGGAAGCGGGGTGCGCGTTGAGCTCTGACGGAAGCGGAAGACTCAGCAAGAGCGGGCGTGGGGTCATTCTCACGGCGGCTGCTCCCTCGAATCCCAGCGCCGACGCGAGTGGGTCCATCCGCATCGGGCGCTATGCGCTGCACGGCATGCTCGCGGCCGGCGGCATGGCCACGGTGCACTTGGCTCGGCTGCTCGGCGAAGCAGGCTTCTCGCGCACCGTAGCGGTGAAACGACTGCACCCGAACTTTGCTCAAGAGCAGGAGTTCGTCGCGATGCTCCTCGACGAAGCACGGCTCGTCGCACGCATCCGGCACCCGAACGTCGTCCCGATGCTCGATGTCGTCCGTGAGCCAAACGAGCTCTTCCTCGTCATGGAATACGTCCACGGCGAATCGTGGAGCCGCCTCATTGCCGGCAGCCTCAAGCGGTCGCAGATGGTGCCCATCCCCATCACCAGCGCCATCGCCATCGACACGTTGAACGGTCTCCACGCCGCACACGAAGCGCGCAACGAGCGCGGCGAGCCGCTCGGAATCGTTCACCGGGACGTCTCCCCCCAGAACGCCATGGTGGGCGTCGACGGCGTCACTCGTGTCCTCGATTTTGGCGTCGCGAAAGCCAGCGGACGCCTCCAGTCCACCCAAAACGACGAGCTCAAAGGCAAGCTTGCCTACATGTCGCCCCAGCAGATCATGGGCGAAGGCGTCGACCGGCGCGCCGACGTCTGGTCCGCCGCGGTGTGCCTCTGGGAGTCGCTCGCGGGAATGCGCCTGTTCCGTGCCGAGGTTCAGGCCACGGTGGTCGTCAAAGTCCTGAACGACGAGATTCCCCCGCCCAGCAAATACCGACCAGAGATCTCCAAAGAGCTCGACGAAGTGGTGCTGCGCGGTCTGTCGCGAGACGTCGGGGAGCGCTTCGCAACGGCTCGAGACATGGCCATCGCGCTCGAGCGTGTGTCGCCCCCCGCGACGGCGCGCGCCGTAGGCGAGTGGGTCGCGGAGCTCGCGGGCGAGGCCCTGTCGTCTCGCGCCACCCGCATCGAAGAAATCGAGAGCTCGATCGAGCCGAACCCGAGCATCGGCAAGCTGTTGGCTGCCACCGAGAGCCCATCGGGTCGTCTCCCGCCCGCGCCGATTTCGCAGCCCACGTTCGACAATCCCGTGTCGGCCACTGCGGCGCGCCTCAGCCTCGCTCGGGACGAAGCTCCCAGTGGACGTGACGGCTCGCGCAACCGCGGAAGCATCCTGGCGGGAGCTGCGCTCGTATCGCTGGCCCTCGTCGCCGCCGCCGTGATCGTCTCGCGCAAGCCGCCACCCGCGGCGAGCGCACCGCCCCAACCGCCCTCGAGCCTCCCCACGAATGCGCGCGCCCAGGCCGAGCCCCAACCCACCACGGTGGCTGCCGTGACCGCAACGCCCGACGCCGGCGCGCTCGTGGAAGCGCACGCGAAGACGCCGGCGCACGGAACCCCGGCGAAAAAACCGCCAACTCAGTCGGGCACTCCGCCCACGAGCAAACCGACCGCAGCGCCTGCGCCCCCAGCCGCAAATTGCAGTCCGAATTTCACCATCGTGGACGGCATCAAAAAGATCAAACCGGAATGCTTGTGAGATGAGCGCCACGCGAAAGCACGTGCGCCTTCGGGCCTTCTTCGTGCTTTCTGCCGCCGTCGCAGCGGCAGCGTGCTCTCTCTTGAATCCACTCGACGGCTACTCAGGCGGAAGCGTTCCCGACGCGAGCACCCCTCCCTTGGCCGACGGTCCTACGAACGTCCCCGACGCGGACGTTCCAGACGTCCGCGCGTGCAAACCAAAACGCACTCCGGAGCGCCCTGCACCGTCGGACACTACCACCCGCGAGCGACTCGTCCTCGCTGCCGACATGCTCGAGATCGGCAAGGCCGAAGAGGGCTACGACGTCGACAACCTCTGCACGTGCCCGGAAAAGTCGGCCTGCGCAAGCACCGCAACGAACCTCGCGCGCTGCGACACCGATGGCGGCGTCGACAATGCGCTGGGACCAGAAACTCTTGCGGTGGTTGGGCTTCTTCCGGCCACGGGCGGATTCCGACCGGGCTCGGGAACCGACCTCATTCGCGCCGGGCGCTACAACTTCTTCCTCGAAGTGCGCGGGTACAACAACACGAACGACGACGACGAGGTCCAGGTCGGCGTGCTCGGCTCCGGAGGGCTCGAGGTTCCGGACGGTGGAGATCCCGACGCTGGACCACGATTCGACGGGCAAGACACCTGGTCGGTGGACCGCGACTCCGTGCTCGGACAGCAAACCACGCCACCTTACGAGGCTCGAGGGGTCGACACGCGCGCCTACGTGAGAGATGGAACACTGGTCGCCCGCCTCGACCTCGACCTTCGCGTAGGTGTACTCTACACAAAGTTTCGGGAGAGCGTGATCACGGGCCGCATCGTCCGCGACGGAGGCCAAGTGCGGCTCGTCGACGGAATGGTCTCCGGACGCATTCGAAGCACCGACGTGCTCACGTCGATGCAGACGCTGAAGTCGCCTTTCGCAAACACGTACCTTTGCCGCAACGAGCCCGTCTACCTCGAGGCCAAGCGCCGCATCTGCGCAGCGCTCGATCTACCTGCATCGAGCGCAAGCGACGGCAAAGACGCGCCGTGCGAGGCATCCTCGTTCACGATGGTGTTCTCCGCCAAGCCCGCAAAGATGGGGTCACTGGTCTCCGTGCCACTCGACAAGCCTTGCGGCATCGACTGGACGGACGAGTGCCCGCGCTGACCAGACGCGAGCGGATGAGACCCAAAAGGAACCAAGCGCGCTACGTGCGGGCGAACCGCATGCGATGCACCGGGAGCCCGTCCTTGATGGCGCGGTGCTCGCGGGGGCTTCGCGCTTCGTAGGGATTCTCGGCGAGCCACGGACTGCCCGCGACGTCTCCGTTCGGCGTGAAGGCCTCGTGGGATGCGATCTGCGCGGCGTAGGCCTGCGCCCGATCTTCCACGTCGGTTTGGACGAAGAGCTCTCCGCCCGGAACGAGCAAGCGCGCGACCTCGGTCAGAAAGACGTCGCCCATGACGAGGCGCTTTTCGTGGCGCTTCTTCCACCAGGGATCGGGAAAGTGCATGAACACGCGCAAGATGGCGCCCGAAGGCACGAGACGCGGCATGGCAAGCTTCGCGTCCTCCGCGAAGACCCGGCACCGCGTGTGGAGCCCCTGTTTTCCAAGGCGCTCGTCGACGATGGTGGCCCACTTTCGACGCACCTCGAGCCCGAGGATGGCGGCTTCGGGAACGGCCAGAGCGCGCTCGAAGATGAAGCCTCCACGCCCACAGCCGATTTCGAGCTCGACGTGCTTTCCGGCGACCAGCGACAGAAGCTCGACGGTCTCGCCCTCGGGGAGCTTCGGACAATGAGCGTACGGATTCTTTTTCGGGGTGGTCGTTCCGCCGTTCGGTGCATCCTGCATCTTTTTCGAGCTCTCGGGGCAAAGCCGGTGGGCTTCCGCGAGGGTCCGTCTACACGATGCTGGACGCGAATGTCATGCGAAGGCGCCCCATCGTCGCGAAGCACCGTACGCCCCAGCGAACGGAGCCAGGCGACGTGACCCTTTGGATTCCCGCCTCACTCGACTACCTTCCGGCCGCTTCATGACGGAATCGAGCGAAAAAGAGCCTCGCGACGACTCCTGGGCGGACGCGCTTCGCTCCTTCGTCCGGCTCCTTCCGGTGATCGTTCCGACGCTCGTCTTGGGCGTGCTCACCGTTCGCGCGATCCTGGCCAAGGTAGGGCATCCCGCGGCCACGCTCGACGACGCCTACATCCACTTTCAATACGCACGGGCCATCGTGGAAGGCCACCCGATGCGCTACCAAGGCGGGGAGCCCGTCTCGAGTGGCGCGACGAGTCAGCTCTGGCCTGCCCTGCTGGCGCCGTTTTATGCCATCGGCTTCCGCGGACAAGCCATGATGTGGCCCGCCTGGTTCCTTTCGTTCGCGGCCCTCGGCGGCCTCGCCTACGAGTCGTGGAAGCTCGCAAAAGGCCTCGTCTCGGACACCGTGGCCTTGGCGGCGGCCGCGATGGTGCTCGCCTTCGGAGGGCACGTTTGGTCCGCCGCGAGTGGCATGGAAGTGGTGCCGTTCGCGTGGCTTCTCGCCCGAAGCGCACGACGCGGCGTGGAGTGGTGCGAGACGAAAGAAGAACGAACGCGGGCCACCTGGCTCGAGCTCGGAGCCCTCGCCATCGCCGCACCCCTGATGCGACCGGAGGGCGCCCTCGCGTCGGTGCTCGTTGCGATCGCGATCTTCGCGAATCCCCGAGAACCGAAGCACGTCCGTCGCCTCGAGGCCCTGCTACCGCTCGTCGGAATCGTCGTCACGCCCGTCCTCCTTTTGGCCATGACGGGAAAGACCACGACCAGCACCACGCAGGTCAAGCTCGCGATTGGCAATCCGTACCATCCGCTCGTTCCTACGTTCGTCGCCAATGCGCGCATCCTGATGCAAACCATCTTGAACGGCGAAGTATGGTCGGTGGAGTTTTTGCCCAAGGGTGGTGCAAAGGTCGCGCTGGTGTCGCTCGTGGCGGTCGCCATTCGTGGGGTAAAGACACGCAAGGTGGAGCGCGCCCTCGCCGTGTTGGCCTTTGCGCTCGCGATGTTCGTGCCGTGTGCCTATGTCACGTTCCTTTGGAATCGACTCCGCTACTTGTGGCCTTTCGCGGCGGGATGGTTCGTCGCGCTCGCCTGCCTCGCCGAGACCCTCGGCTCGATTCTGGGGCGCATGAAGCGGAGCTGGGCCATCGCCGGGCCCATCTTCGGATTCGGCATCGCCGGCATGTTGGCGATGCGGCTCGACTGGGTCATCGACGATGCCGCCAACTCGGCGAGTGGCATCGATCGCCAGCACGGAAAGATCGCAGTCTTCGCGGCAAGAACGCTTCCGGAAAACGCGCGAATCGGCCTGAACGACACCGGCGCGATTGCCTATTTCAGTGGCAAAAAAACCTTCGACATCGTCGGGCTCACCACTCCGACCGAAGCACGGTATTGGCTGGGCGGCCCTGCCTCGCGTTTCGAGCACTACGAGCGGGTCTTTCGTGAGTCTCCGGAGAAGCTCCCGACCCATTTTGCGGTGTATCCGGAGTGGATGGGAACGGAGGTCGTCCTTGGCCGGTCACTCTTCGAAGCCACGGTGAAGGATGCCACCATTCTCGGCGGACAGACCATGAAGCTGATGGTTGCGGACTACACACGTCTTGGCACGGGTGAAGCGCCACGCACGAAGCTCGCTTCCATCGTCGACGTGCTCGACGTCGCCGATCTCGAAAGCGAAGCCCTCCACGCCTACGAGCTCTTGGGCGCGAAGGAAGGCGAGCAGTCCGCCGATTCGTTCACGCTCGAAGGAATGGACGGACGAGAGATGCTGGACGGCGCGCGGACGGTCCGTCGTGCCGAGCGCTTCGTCGCAGCACTCCAAACGGGCAAACCACACCTCTGCGTCGTGAGGCTGAAAGCCGCGAGCGACGGCGACGGCGACGTGACGGTGAAGGTCCGCATCGGCGGCAAAGAAATCGCCACCGTCCTGCCCAGCACGAGTGGCGTTACGGAGGAGACCTTCACGATTCCCCCGGACCTCGCCACGGCACGCGCGGCGGTGTCGCTCGAGGTCAAGGGCGGCACGATTGCCACGTACCACTATTGGTTTTCGGCAGAGACTCGATAGGCGCGGCGCGAAGGGAAGAATGGCGGCCTCTCGCGAGACCGCCATTCGTTCGTTCGCGACGGGCTGAGTCGTTACTTCTTGGGCGCGCCCTTGGGCTTGCCGTGGTGCTCGCCCTTGCCGTGGTGCTCGCCCTTGCCGTGGTGGTCTCCGGCGCCGGGACCGCCGCCGTGCTTCGGGAGGAGGCCTAGCTGCGAGGCGACCTGCATTCCGTTGCCGAAGCTCCAGCCTTTCACGATCTTTCCGTCTTTCATTTGGACCAGATCGGCCGAATCCATCGCCACGGACTTCTTGGTGGCCGGCTTGCCGAAGAGCGGACCCGTGTTCGTCCCGTTCATCGTCACTTCGCTGACCACGAAGTCGCCGAATCCCCACGAGTTTTTGACGTTCATTTTCGCGTCGGGGAAGGCCTTCAAGTGGCGGTCGAAGAACTTCTGCGCGTCGGCTTTGCCTTTGGAGGCAACCGGCTGCGTATTGTCGCTCCACTCGCTCGTGTCGGTCATGATGCCGGTGAAGTCGGCGGCGCTCTTCTTCTCCATGGCGCCGTACATCGTCTTGACGAGGCCCACGTTCTTCGTCTCGGCGTCGTCACCTTTGGCCGTCACGTTCTGGGCCGTCGCGGCGAGCGTGGGAATGGCGGGGGCCTTCATCGGCGAGATTCCGATTTGGGACATCATCGTGCCGTTGTCCCAGTAGGCGTGCTCCTCCTTGATGTGGCCATCGGGCGTCCACCACTGGATCTCGATCGCCTGCCAGCCAACCGGCTTGTTCGTGGCCTTGATGGGGCCCATGTCGCCCTTGTGCGTGCCCGTGAGCGCGAACTGGGTCACGGTGACGTCGCCCTTCGTGAGGACGTACGCTGGGCCGAGCTTCATGTCCGGAAAGGTCGCGAAGAGCCCGGTGAGCGCGGCTTCGATCTTCTCGCGGCCTTTCGTGTCCGGATCGCCGGGGAACTTCCAGGTGCCGTCTTCCGTGTAGAGTGCAGCGGCCTTCTTCGCGTCGTGCGCGTTCATCGCCTCGAACATGGCGGCAAGGCCCTTCGACTGGAGCTCGGCGAGGGTGGGGGCGGGAGGAGGCGGGGCGGGCTCTTCCACCTTCGGGGGAGGAGGAGGCGGCATGTCGACCTTGGCCGAAGTGGGCTCCGGGGCCTTCGGGGGCGGGGGCGGCTCGCCGCAGCCCACCGCCGAGTACCCGAGCGCGCACGAGAGAGAGAGGAAGAGAACGGACTTTCGCATCGCTAGAGGCTCCTTTTGGACGTTCACGTCGGCTTGCACGGCGGAGCTTCGGGTAGACAGGGACGAGCCTCCCGTCAAGCGCTTTGGACCGTGGTAAGACTCGAAGGGTGAGGCAACGCCCGCTAGGAAAAACAGGACTCGTCGTCTCGGAGCTTTCGGTCGGAACGTGGGGCCTCTCGGGCGACGCGTATGGTCCGGTCGACGAGAAAGACGCCGAAACCGTCATCGCGCGAGCCCTCGACATGGGCGTCACGCTCTTCGACACCTCCGACT
>JAYUKI010000772.1:0-1030 GCA_043764595.1 Myxococcales bacterium
GCCGGCATGGTGCGATGTTCGCCAATCGCAAGGTCACGCCGCCATCCCTCTCGACGCCGAGACCATCGCCTCGGCGCCTATGCTTTCCAGGCTCTTCGAGCAGATGGGCGTGGAGCTTTCGGCCGAACAGCGCACCGAGTCGGGCATCGTGGTGGACGGCGTGGGCCGGTCGTTCGGCCTGTTCCACGTGCTGCACGCCAAGGGCTCGGCCTTCGTGCCTGCCCAAGACGAGTTCGTCGTCCCTCACGGAGTGGAGTCGGTGCTCGGCTGCGGCACCGTGCTACTCGACGGGGCCATCTCCATTTGGATTGGGTTTTCACGGCACGTGGTGGGCTCCGACCAAGCCATGCCCCTGCTGCCCATGATGCCCATGCTCTGGCAGAGCATTCAATCCACGTACCGAAGAGGAGCAATCTTTGCATCTTGATTCCCTCCTCGAGCTCGTCGCGACGAGCCCGCTCCCCATCGCGGTCGTCGGCGCGGACGGAACTTTGGAAGCCTCCGCGCGCTTCCGCCAACTCGCTTGCCTCGAGCCCGGAGCGGCACTGCCCGATTGGCTCTCGCAAGACCACCCCGAGTGGGTCGCTGCACCCGTGCCGGTGGGAATCGTGGAGATGTTCGCCGCCACTTCCGGCGACCTGCGCCTCGTCGCCCTGCGCGACCGCACCGAGCTCGTCGAAATGGAAGACCGCCTCTGGGCGCAGCAGACCACGCTCGCGCGCGTCTACGCGGAGCTCAAGGTGCGCGAGCATGCCCTCGGCAAGAGCATCGAGGCCCTGCAGAAGCGCGAGCAAGAGCTCTCCAATCTGAACCGCAACCTGGAGGCGCGGGTGCAAGAGCAGCTCGCGCAGCTCGAGCGCACGAGCTCCCTGCGACGCTATCTCTCGCCCGAGATTGCCAATCTCGTGCTCACAGGAGACGCTCCCCTCCTCCAGACGCGCAAGCGCAACCTCACGCTGGTCTTCGCCGACGTGCCGACCTTCGAGGAGCTCTCGAACGATCTCGAGTCCGAAGAGCTCATCGACATTCT
>JAYUKI010000773.1:0-3497 GCA_043764595.1 Myxococcales bacterium
GAGTCCTCGCCTTCTACGCTTCGCTACGAAGTCTGCGGGGGTCTCGACCTCGCAGACTCGGCCTCGACCCGGCCCGAAGACTTGGTTCCCTTCGAGAGCGCGATCCATCGACCATGCGGAACGTCTCGAACTCGTACACGGGCCGCCTTGGTAACGCCACGCCCTCACCTGACGCTCCGCCCGTAGCCGAATCCCCCGGCGTGCCGTAACGTCGAAGCCGATGGACGGCTACCGCTACCGCCGCGAAGACGGCCATTTCTGCATCGATTTGCGGCTCAGTCGCATTCGGCAAATCTTCGACGGGCGCGACCCAGCCCCTTTCCGCGAGCGTGATCTCGACGATCACGCGGTCGACTACCTCGTTGGGGCGGTCGAAGATTTGCCGCGTGGAGCCCCTTTCAAGGTCGTCGTTTTCGTCGAAGATCCGCTCCCGCCCGATCTGCCCGCCGACACCGTGATCGAGTCCATTCGCGCGCATTTTTCCTACGAGGAGCTTCGTCTCGCGCGAGAAATCCGCAAGCACGTTCGGCGTGGACAGGGCTCGCTCGTCGTCGGGCTCGTGGCGCTCGTGGCGCTGCTTTTTCTTGCCGAGATCGTATCGAGGGGTGGCACGTCGCACGTTCGCCAAATCGTGCGCGAAGGACTCGTGATAACCGGCTGGGTCGCGATGTGGCCCCCGCTCGAAGCGTTGCTCTACGGATGGTGGCCGTTGTGGAGCGCTCGCAAGACGAAACAAAGGCTCCGTGATGCGCCCATCGACGTGCGCAAAGGCCCTCCCTGAACTGGCGGCCGCGATCGTCGGTCTCGTGTCGGAGCCCCCTTGGAGCGGCCGATCCTTTCATCGCGCAAGGGCGGACTCTCGATTTTCGATGTCGGTCATCCCAACTTCGGTGCGCGGGTCGACGAGCCCGGAGAGGACCCATCTCGACCACGACGGTGCGCGGCGCTCAGCTCGCGCGGAGACGTGCGAGCTTCAGGAGCAGGTAGTTGCGCTCGGGGATGCTCGCGGTCTTCTTGGCCGCCTGCTCGTAGTAGGAAAGGGCGGCTGCGATGCTTCCGGAGCGTTCGAGAAGATGGGCACGCACCGCCGCGAGACGGTAGTGGTCCTGGATGCGCGGATCGCGAGCCAGCCCATCGAGGAGTGCGAGCCCCTCGGCGGGACCACGCGCCATCGCGACGGCCACCGCGTGGTTCAAGGCGATCATCGGGTTGTCGGACAGTCGCATCAACACGGCGTAGAGCGCCACGATCTCTTGCCAGTCGGTGTCCTCGGGCCGCGCCGCCTCGTCGTGCACCGCCGCGATGGCGGCTTGGAGGAGATACGAGCCCACCGCGCCCCGTGTCATGGCGTCTGTCACGAGCCGGACGCCCTCCGCGATGGCATCCTGGTTCCAGAGCGATCGGTCCTGCTCGTCGAGCGGGATGATCTCGCCGTGCGGTCCCGATCGCGCGGCGCGGCGCGCGTCGGTGAGGAGCATGAGCGCCAAAAGACCGCTCACCTCGCCGCTCTCCGGTAGGACGGCATGCATCGCACGGGCGAGGCGGATTGCTTCACTCGAGAGGTCGAGGCGCTGGTGCGCTTCCCCCGAGCTCGTGGCGTAGCCCTCGTTGAAGATGAGATAGAGGACGTGGAGAACGGCGCCGAGGCTCGCGTTTCGCTGCTCGGGTGCCGGCACGACGAAGCCCACACCGGAGCTCTTGATGCTTTGCTTCGCGCGGCTAATTCGCTGCGCCATCGTCGCCTCGGGAACGAGAAACGCGCGCGCGATCTCCGTCGTCGTGAGGCCCCCAACGGCGCGCAACGTCAGGGCGATGGCCGACGGACGCGTGAGTGCCGGATGGCAGCACATGAAGAGAAGGACCAGCGAGTCGTCCTCTTCCGCGGGTGTTTCGTCGGGCGTAGGTGCCACGTTGTCCTCTGGCGGCGTCTCGAGGACGATCTTCGTTTCGCGTCGGCGGCGCGCAGAGTCCGACCGCAGCTGATCGGTGAGCTTTCGAGCGGCGACCTGGATGAGCCACGCGCGAGGATCGTCCGGCTCGCCGCTGCGTGGCCACTGAAATGCAGCAGCGGTTAGCGCTTCCTGCACCGCGTCCTCCGCGCTCGAGAAGTCGCCGTAGCGACGGACGACCGCGGCAAGCACCTGCGGTGCAAGCTCACGGAGCAGGTGTTCGCCGGTCGTTTTCACAGCGAATCGGGCGGCGCGCTCATCACCTGACGCACTTCGATCCTGATGCCCAGCGGCTGCCCGCCCGGTCCCGGCGCGGTCGACGCGTGGCCCGCGATCGCATACGCGCGTTCCGCAGTTTCTACATCGACGATCCAGAAGCCTGCGAGAAACTCCTTGCTCTCGGCGAACGGGCCGTCGGTGACCTCGGGTGCGCCTTCGCCGTACGAGCGGACGATGCGCGCCTGGCTGGGAGGCGCGAGGCCCTCCACGCCGACGAGCTCGCCGGCGTCACGGAGTCCCTCGTTGAGGTCCTTCATGAACTGGATGTGGGCCCGGAGCTCCTCGGGCTTCCACGTGTTGATCTGGTAGCTGCCGTCACCGCGGGGCGCGTGCATCATCAACATGAATTTCATCGTGCACTCCCGTCGAACGCGGCTTGTAGCTTCGCGAGATTGAGCTTCGTCATTCCCATCATCGCCTGCATCGCGCGGCCTGACTTCGCTTTGTCCTTGTCCGCGAGCATCGCAAGGAGCTGCCTAGGAGCGATCTGCCAGGAGACGCCGAACCTGTCGGTGACCCAGCCGCACTGGACTTCTTTGCCGCCGTTCTCCGTCAGCTTCGTCCAGAGGCGATCGATCTCCGCCTGCGAGTCGACCTGGACCATGAGCGAGAAGGCGTGCGTGAAGGAGAACGTAGGCCCGCCGTTCAACGCAATGTAGGGCTGCCCGAAGAGCTCGAACGTCACGGTGAGGACCGAGCCCTCTGGCGCTGGACCTCCGGGTGGGTGGCGTAGCGTGTGCGTGATTGTCCCGTCGAAGATCGACGTATAGAGCTTCGCGGCCTCTTCGGCTTCGTTGTTGAACGTGAGGAAGGTCGTGATCGTGGTGGTCATGGTCGGTCTCCTGAACGCGCCGGGCATCCGGCTGTTACCCCGAGGACGGAGCCGAGGAGCAACTCTCGACATGAGGCCGACACGATTTTTCTCAATCCATACTTTGCCCGCGCGCAGCTCTGCGCCCATTCCTCGGGAGCGTAGGCAAATCGAGTCAGCCCTTTGCTTCTGTTCTCAGGTCCCTCCAACGAACGAAGCCGCTCAGAAAGAACTTGCCCATATCGGTGAGGACCGCGCGGCGCGGGCAAGCTCACGGGCTCTCGAGCACGACGGCGGAGCGACCCACGGTCGAAGGCCGTCCCACGTGTCCGAACGGCTAATCCAGGCTCTCAAGAAATTCTCGGAGCTTGTCGCGCTCGCCGGACGAGAGCTGAGAAGGGTCTCCCATCTTCAGCGCAGGATCGGCGAACATGGCGTCGAGCGAGGTGTATCGCCCG
>JAYUKI010000774.1:0-1029 GCA_043764595.1 Myxococcales bacterium
GCCGCTTCGGGCGCCGAGCTTCCTACCTGAGACCGCATTCGAGAGTGGCGCGGTTCGCGAAAGGAAGCCGAAGCTCGTAGTGCCGAGATGCCTACAGCCCTCGATCGCGCAGTCCGACAACGATGTGGAGGCCCGAGGCAAAAGGAGGGTGCCTAGAAACCAACCGGGGCGGCTCGCGTCGTATCCACGAATGGCTAGGTTTCGTGCATCGATGGCCACCCACTGGACGATCATCCGAGGCTGCAAGCCACCTACGCCGACACCCAGGTCTGCGAGACGGTGAGCTCCCAAACGAGGTCGACGCCGCCAAACACATCTTGCACGTAGGACAAGTGCACCTTCGGATCTTTTGGAAGCACGGCGCGCTTCGCGGGAAACGCAAGGTTCAGGGGTCAGAGTGCGGCAAAACGCCCACACCCTCTTGCGCCACAACGGGGCCATCGATGTGCTCTTGCACGAGGGCCCGGAGCAATTCGGCGGAGAATGGCTTGGTTACCTGGGCGTTGGGGAGGGAGGTGAGGAAGGCCCTGGCCTGGTCTGAGAACGCGCCGCCGGTCGTGAAGATCACGCGCGGCAGCTGCGCGGGGTGCCGCGCGAGCAGTGCTGCGTGAACGTCCATTCCCGACATGTTGGGCATCATTACGTCGCAGAGGATGACGTCGAAGTGCTCGCCGCGATCGAGATGGGCGAGTGCCTGCTGGCCATCGGAGCAGACCGTCACGTCGTGCGCCCTGCCCAGAATGCGATCCATGACGCGCGCCACCTGCGGCTCGTCGTCGATCACCAGCACCCGGCCGCGCCGAGAACCCGCCGAGGGCGACGGCGCGATGGGCGGCTCTCGCTCCGGAGCCGGGCCGGTCGGCGGCAGTGTGACGCGGAACAGTGCCCCGAAGGGAGGCGCGTTCTCTGCCACGATCTGTCCGCCCGCGTCGCCCACGATGCTGTGACAAATGGCAAGGCCAAGGCCCATGCCAGCCCCTACCGGCTTGGTGGTGAAGAACGGATCGAACAATCGCGGGAGCACGGCCG
>JAYUKI010000775.1:0-3491 GCA_043764595.1 Myxococcales bacterium
AGACCGAGGTCACTGTAAAGTACATCGATCCGAGCTACATGATCCGCAGCGTGCCCGCCAACGCCCAAGACGCCATCTTCTGCGACGCGCTCGCCAGGCACGCCGTCCACGCCGGAATCGCCGGAAAGACCGGCATCATCGTGGGACGCACCCACCGCGTGTTCACGCACGTTCCGCTCGAGATCGTGACGCGCGAGAAAAAGCGCATCGATCCCGACGGAGACCTCTGGCTCGCCGTCACCGAGACCACCGGACAGCCCCCCTTGCGCGCCCCAGGAACCGATCGCCACAGCGAGCGCGTACTGCCGATGAGCTGATTCAGGCCCCGAGGTCAGGCCTTCTTGCTCTCTTCGCGGCGCTTCGAGAGCGTCGCGAAGAGAAGCGCCGAGCCGACGATTCCGAGCCCGCTGAGGACGAATCCAGCCGTGAGCCCATGAGGCCAATAGTCGAGCTTGAGCCTGTGGCGGCCCGCGGGCACGTCCACCACGAGCAGCTTGTTTTCCTCGTGCGCTTCGCCCACGGTCGTACGCCAGCCGCGGTCGTAGCCGCTGTTCACCAGAATGCGTGAAGGCGCCTCGGCGACCACGTCGATGGTGAACGTGTTCTGCGTGCGATTGGCCACTTCGACGACGGCCTTGGCTCCGGGAGCCGGCATGGCCTGAGGGACGTCGCCCTCCCACATGGGCGCGCCGGCGCTAAAGCCCCATTCGTCCCAACAGGCGAGGCGCATGCGGTTTTGGCGCGGCTGATCGATCATTCCGGCCAAGTCCGGACCGTGCACGTAGAGGCGCGCAGAAGCCGCCACTTTCTGCTCCGGAGGGTTCGTGAAGCAGACCTGGAACCAGGCAATGCCGGTGGCGATCATGTCGCCTGCGCCCACGAGCGCGAGCGCAAAAAGAAGCATGCGCGAGCCTTCGCCCACCTTCTTGGAAAACCCGCCAAGGCGCTTCGGGAGCTTGTCGATCGCGTATCCGGCAAAGAGCGCGATGAACATCGACACTTCGCACCGGAACCGCGAAGGCACGCGCATTTCCTTGAACGGAAAGACATGCCCCTTGAGCACGGCCCAAGGCGCGTAGGGCGAAAAATGCCCCATCATCAACACGAACGACACGGCGGCCAAGAGCACGAGCCAAGGGGCGTCGAATGCCGCCGCAAGCACGCCGACCACGGCAAGCCCGAGCAAAAAGGGACCCACGTAGGTGCCGTATTCGGGCCAAACGTACGACTGCCCGGCCACGTGCCGCCCGTGGTTTCGGGACAAGAACATGTCCTTCAGGGTTTCCCACTGAATGTGATCGTTCTCGATGCCAATCGGCCGCGTGTGGCTCTTCAGTTGGTCCATGACCGGCAAGAACCGGCACGCGCCCACCGCGAATCCAACCACGACCACAAGGACGCCCGCGCGCGCAATGGGCACGAACGATCGCCGGTCGAGCCGCGTCAGTGTCTCCACGAAGAGCAGCACGAAGAGGTGCGGCAGCGGATAAACGGCCCCTTCGAGCATCATCCACGCGACGAGCCACCCGAGCCCGAGGGCATAGCGCAGATCTTTTTCGGCACGTCGCCAAAGCAAGAACGCGAGAGGAAAATACAGGAACGGAACGAACGTAAAATGTCCGCCCGAATAGTGCTGCTGGTGGAATCCCGAGAAGGCCCACGCCGTGCTGGCCACGAGGGTCGCGGCACGGGAGAGCTTCACCTCGTCCCGGGCAAAAAACCACATGCTCGCGAAGCCCATGGCCGAGTGGAGCAGGTACCAGAGGTACATGGACGCCGTGGTGCCAATGGCAAACATGGTCCACGCGAGCGGCGCCGAAGCAGCCCCTTGTGGGTTGTCCCAAAGGGGCAATCCGCCGCACTCGTACGGATTCCAAAGCGGGAGCTCGTGGTAACGAACGATGCTGACGCGGGCCGCCTCGAGGGTCTTGTGGTACGGCGGGCCGTCGCCTCCTTGGGTGTTCGGAAAGGCCTGAATCATGGGCCACCACGCGAACACCGAAAGAAGGAGCCCGAGCATGGTCACGCCGAAGGCTCGAAGCGCTGTGTTTGGCGTGCTCTTCTGCATGGTCATCCGAAGGTCCCTCCCGTCACTTCTTGCACGACGCGGCCGTGACGGCGCCAGCACGGGCGCGATCCTCGGCGGCCTTTTGCTCGAGGGCCATGCGTTCTTCCAGCACCGAAAGCTCGAGGTACAGGCACGGACGATGGGTCTTCTCGGCGCGGGCACGAACCGTCGCGAGGCGATCGCGCCCGGGTGGCTCCCAAAGGCTCGCGAAATAGCCGCGCGCCGCAAACCCGCCATCGGTGCCCTCGGCCGGTGCGGCGGGCATGAGCGCCGGAATCAGCGCCACGCACGCCACGACCGGCGCGACGAGCCACCGCACGGCCCGCTGTCCACGCGTGTCCCGACGCTTCTTTCCCAAGAACGGCATGAGCGCGGCGAGCCCGAGGCACGCGACCACCACATATCCGAACGTGGTCGACGTAAAGCCCACCAAGTCGCCGAGGTGCCGAGGCACGAAGCCCATACGAAGCAGAGGCCACGCGAGCTCCGGAAGGGGGCGCCCCACGCTCTCCGGAATCGAGTTGCATAGAATCGAGACGAGCCCGGTTTGCGCCACGCTGGCCACAGAAGCGCCCACGGCCAAGGCACGTACCCACGCGCGCGTCCTGCGCGAACGCCTCGCGAGCTTTTCGAGAGCGCATACGGCGCCGAAGGCCAAAAAGGGCGGCATGGCGCCGAGGTAGCGCGGGCCCACGGTCCAGCCGCCGCGCCAATTGATCGCCGCGCTCACCGTGAGCACGAGAGCGACGCTCGTGACGAGCCAAACGAGCGTGCCGGTGCGCTGCAGTCCGCGCGCTTTGGGGCCGCCGAAGCCGGAAAACAAAGCGAACGGAATGGCCAAGAGGCCGAGCCAAAGGTACGGGCTCGTTCCGAAGAGGCCGAAGCTGCGCGAAAAAAGAAGACTCCCGGCGTGGCTCAAATCGGGAGTCTGGATACCGAAAAAGCCTTGATTCAAGAGATGCGCAAACTGCTGATTTTCGCTCATCCGATGCCCGGGCATGAGCGGATCGCCGAACGCGCGCCACTGGAACAGCGTCATGCCGAGGGCGTTCAAGAGCCCGCCAAAACCGAGCGCCACGAGCCGCGTGGGTCGATAGAACGTGACGAGCGCAAAAAGCGCCAGAAGCGCCGACACCGGCAGCGCGTGGTACTCGAGCAGCGTGGCGAGGCCCGCAAAGAGGCCCGCAACGAAGGCGTCTTTGGCCTTTCGGTCGACCGCACGAACCTCACGCGCGCGCAGCGTGACGGCGAACGAAACGAACGCGGCCACGGCAAAGAGCGCGTGGCTCGCGAACATGAGGGCGTACGCGAGGTAGTTCGTGCCGAGGCCCACCGCGGAAACGGCCGCAAGACGAAGCACCGGATCGGGCGACACCCGACGAAGGAAGCGCTCGAGAAAAATCAGGAACGCAAAACAGGGAAG
>JAYUKI010000776.1:0-3489 GCA_043764595.1 Myxococcales bacterium
CCGTGAAAGGAAGTGGTGTGAGTGACCCATCGGTGCCCCCGCGAGCCATCGCGCTCGCACTACGCATCGAAGCCGAAGATAACCGAAAGGAAAAGCGCCGACGTGCCCGATCGATCAACACACGCGCAGCGTCGGCACGGCATCGACAGCGAGGCCGAGTCGGCACGAGGCCGAGTCGGCTTTGCAAACCGGATGGCCATTGGGAAGATACGGAGCTTGCTCCTCCGCGGACGGGAGAAAGGTTGCGCCACAGTGGCCGTTGGAAGGGCCTTGGCAAGGTCGGCCGAGTTTTCCGCGACGTGGCCTTGGCGCGTCAGATCCGCCAGGCCACCTTCGCGCGAACATCGTCCGCGAGAGTCGCGAGCCAGCTCGGATCCGGCGGGATCAGCGCCTCCCTGAAGCAGCGTTTGATTCGCTTGGCGTAGCTCTCGTGGCCGGCGCCGACGGCGCGCACGAGCTCATCGCGCAGGCGCTCGAGCAACGCTGGCCGCTGATAGGCGAGCTCCGCGAGCAAGCGCGCCACGAAGTCGCTCTCGTGTTCGAGGCCATGGCGAAACAGCTCGTCGACGGGCTCCGATACTTCTTTCGCGAGTCGCTGGTAGAGCGCGCGCCGAAACTCTTCGTAGGCCTCGCCGGCGTTGGCCGGCGAGCGCGCGGCGGCGATGAGTCTTGCGCGTTTGGCACCGTCGAAGGCTGTGTCGCAGAGGTCGATCAGCGCGTGGCGTCGCTCGGTGGGCGAGCCGGTCGTCAGTGGGCGCGTCTCGTCCCAGGCCTCCGTGGCCTCGAAGCTCGCTGCGATCGTCGCGCGGCAGGTCGTTACCCTTCGATCGTCCTCCCAACCGCCGCGCTGGACGAACGCGAAGCGGCGCCCACCGTCGGCCCGGTCCGCGACGTACGCAAAGAGGGGGCGGGCGGCGACCGAGTCCGCCTCGACGCGCACCTCGAACCGTTCGTGATGCTCGTTGACGACGATCGCCACGATGTTCCGCGTCTTGGTGGCTCGCAATGCTCCGGCAAGCTTCTCGATCCACGCATCGATGGGGTAGTCGTCGATGTCGCTTTCGAGCAGACCGATAGCGCTGTCCCGCGCGCGGAGGGGAAACGTAGGCTTGTGGCCTGCGACGAGCGCAAGCTCCGGCTCCCAAACGCCGCTCGTCGGTTCCCACTTCGCGGGGTGCAGCGAGTCGAGAACGCGATGAACCGCCAGCCGACCAGCTCCGCACACCCATAGCCAGCGATTGGGCGTGCCCTTCTCCTCGACGGCGATGTCGAGCTCGAGATCCGCGTGGGCGGCGAGAACCTGTGCCAGCCTCTCCTCGGCGGCCGCGAGCGACATGTCTTGGGCTTCCGAGAGAACGCGGCGAACCGGATGCTCGGACTCGAAGAGGGGCGCGACGCGAGGATTCTGAGCATCTTCCGAGCTGAACGGCGGATGGGAGAAACGGAGCGCCATGGGCGGAGTCTTTACATACCGCCAAATGGGAGCGCCAGCCGAACATCGACTCGCTGCCACGGTCAGAGGTCGTCATGCTCGGTGCGGCGCCGTACTTTGCTCGATCGCACACATGAGGTGAAAAGGATTAGGCTCTCCGAACAGGTTTCGCAAATGCCCATCCAGCCGCACTCCGTGATCTCATTCTATTCGGGCGCTTCGAGGGCGGCCAATAGTGCCTCGGTATCGGAGAGGTCACCATGCCACCAATGGGAGCAGCCATTCGCGCAGACGGTCGCACGGCGTCGTGCATCGGCGATCGCGAAGAGGGCAAGCATGAGTCGAATGCCGTCGCTCAGATCGGCCATGGGCAAGGAAGATAGGCGCCAAATGTTCTGTCGGAGAGGAGGAAGGCCGGCCACTACAGCGCTGGTCCTTCGTGGGTTTACTCCGGCATCGACTATGGCCGCGCTCACGTCCTCTTCCTTAGCTCCTGCCTGCTCGGCCATTCGAGTAGCAGTCCGCAAGAGCTCGCGGCGACGAGCCTCATCCGCCGCATCGAACATCGAGAAGAAGGCTCCGCGCTCCTCGATGCCCTGGACCATTCGGTTGAGATGAATTTGGTCGATCGTCGACATGGCTTCCGGTTGGAGTAGCTGGTCTGGGTGCCAAACCGAAACCACGCGCGTGCGACTACGAGCCGACCTCCTTTTCACAAAATGTCACGGCCAACTCGAAGTAGTCCCCGCCGATGACCTCGGCAAGCAGACCCTCGGGTCCGAGGGTCCTCTCCCAGATGGCACCGATGACGCGAGCGACCTCGGTGGCCACCTCGTCGCTGACTTCCTGACCTTGCACGAGCGTTTGCACGTGCAAGTGGTTCATGACCCGTTGAATCTCACGCGGAGTCGTGCCCTTCGCCCGCCACCCGTCGTAGGTCTCGATCGAAAAACGCGAGCTCATGAACCGATGGCCCTCGTGGGTCACAAGCTCGGGCATGAGCAGCGCGGCGAAAGCAAAAACGTAGTCCGGTTTCGCGATGAATCCGACGTAATCGAGCAAATCGATCGGCGCCGGCCCGTTCGCCGACCATGCCTGGAAGTCCTCAAGGTCCGCCATGGCGGATTCTTTGATGCGCACGATGCCCTCGTCCCTAGGTTGCCAACAATTGCGACGCTACGGCCGCAAGACCGCCTCCTCGTACTCCAGCTCTTGCTCATCTTCGAGGGCCACTAGGTAGTTCATCGGAGTTTGGAGGCCGACGGAGGGAGGGATGCTTACAGCGAGCATCAGCATCTTCGCGTGACCCTCAACCGTGCACCCAAGGGCCATCAGATGCTTTCGGACGCGTTCGAACGCTTCGTCTTTGTGGAGTAGAACGCGGACGAGCGAGTTTGGGGACGGCTCGATGTTGCGCACAAATGCGCAAACGCCGTCCGCTTCGATTCGGAATTCTACGAGATCATCGAGGTTGGCCTCCTTCGAAAAGAACGGAACGTTGTCAATTCGCGCAAGGCGATCCGAGGTTCGTTCTGCCCAGACTCGCTCAAACGGTGCGGGCGGCCATCCGTCCTCGTCGGGAGGCGTGGCAAATGTAATCCTAACCGCCGTCATTCATCTGACTCCCTTCGATGTTCCGAATTCAGAAACGGAAGCCCGCACACGTCGTTGTCGGTCGGCCTTAGGGCCTCGGGCACCGTGCGAAGGGCTTGCCACGGCCAGTCCAGCCACCAATTTCATCACGGGTACCAAACCGACCTGATTCCATTGACCAGTAGGCTCGAAATGCCCCCGCACGTATCCCCCTGTTTAGGAGCCGGAGTGTCCCGTCCGGCGTGGAAAAGCAGCGAGCGTTTCCAGTCCCTCGCGAGCAAAAGGACTGGTCGAAGGAGCGAGCGTCTCCAATTCGACGGCGTCGAGTGAGGGGAGCCGCATTCCGGAGATTCGCTGAACGATCCCGACAACAAGCTCGAAGACGTGGGGCGGGACCTCTTCTTCCGTGACGGCTTCGTTTCGGCGCTCTTCGGTCGACATGAGCTCGCGTACGAGTACCTCGC
>JAYUKI010000777.1:0-12239 GCA_043764595.1 Myxococcales bacterium
GCAGCGTACGGAGCGCGGTCCTTCGTGACGGTGAGGTTCTCGCTGCACGCGGGTGCGGCGGCGAGGAGCGCGAGGCCGGCGAAAGGCAGCGGCGTCAGAAGCCGCAAAAGCCTTGCGAGCCGCGTGACCGCCTTTTGCCGAGCGTTCGTCGTTTCGGAGGATCGGAAGGGGTTCATGGCGCTCAAAAAACGTAGTTGAAGCGCAGCCGGACGAGCTGCGCGGGTTTTGCGAAGAGGCCCGTCTGCGGGTTGTCGAGACCCGAGAGCGGAAAGAGTACGGCGTAGTCGAGCGTCGCGAAAAATCCGTCCTTGTGCTCGTACGTGAGCGAAGGATCGATCTCGACGCCGAGCGGCTTTTTCCCGCCCGGAGCGGACTCCGCGAAGGTGGCCATGCTCGCGACGGCCGCTGCGGTCGCCGTCACGCGAAACGAGCTCTCTTCGACGAGACGCACCTTGGCGTGCGGCCTGAGGTAGGTCGCGTCGGTCACCGTACCCAAGATCTCGCGGAACAAGATCCGGTCGATGCGGTAGTCCGGGTGGAAGCGAAAGTTGTCGATGCGGTTGTCACGGCGAGGGTTCGCCTGCGGACCGTCGAGGTCGCCGGCCTTTGGCGCTGCAGCACCGACTTTTTGCACCACACCAAATCCGGGCGCGGGGTCTCCGCTGGCGTAGCCGAAGTCGAGTCCGGCGGAGAGCAGCCCGTCGTCCGATCCATAGTCGGACTCGAACGCCGCGCCAATTTGCCGCGCCTTCACGGGGTCGCGGAGAAGCACGCCCGGAATGGCGCTGGCTTGGTCGATGGTCGAGACCAGCATCGCGAACTCGGCCTCGAGCCTTAGGCGCTTCGTGACGATCTTGGCCCAGCCGTCGATGCCCGTCGCGGTGAGGCCGCGCCCCACGACCTGCTGTGCGCTCGAGACGTCCACGGCTTGTGCCGTGGGCAAGTACGAGCCGGGCACGTCGTCGCGCTGCCAGCGGTGCGTGAAGTATGCGCCGTAGTCGACCGTGACCTTGTCCGCCTTCTTGCGGCGCGCGATCGACTCTTTGCTCCACCCGCGCAAAAACGCGAGGGTTGCGGTGCGCACGTTGGTGGTCCGCTCGAGATCGAGGTACCGGTTCTGCGCCGGACGCGTACCCACTGGGCCGGTGGCCGAGAAATCGTAGGCGATCGCGAAAATGTGGTTCGCGATCGGCGTCACGAGCGCGATGCGGTCGGACGCATCCGCCGAGTCGCAGTCGAGGCAATCGCCGCCGTTCGCGACGAGACCGAGGCCCCAATGCGTGCCCATGCGTCCGGCAACGAGGACACCGAACGGCAGCAAGGCTTCGCCGTAGGCGCGTCGCACCTTCAAGGGATCGCCCGGGCTCTTCTGGGACACGACGGCGGCGGGGGCGCCATCCGGCACGCTGCCGAGACTGAGGTTGTCGAGCGCGTCGAGCCGAAGCTTCACGGCGAGGGTCTGGCCAGGCGCGAACACCTTCACGTCCATGCGCGCGCGCATGTCCCAGTGGGTCAGTGTCTGCGCCGACGGATCCGCTTTCGAGACCGGGAAGAGTGGGACTCCGGACGGCGTGAGCCCACGATCCAAGTCGAGGTTGTGGAGCGCTTCGCCGCGGACGCGAAGGTACCCGTCGAGCTCGACGTGCACTTTGTCGCGCTGCACGATGTCCTCGCCGAGCTCGGCAAATCCCGTCGCCTGCGCGAGCCTGGGGGAGCCGAAAAGCGCCATCGCCGCGCATGTTGCGGCGCAAAAGAATCGAAGGGATCTCACGGGGCCTTCTCGTCTTTCGGCGCGGGCGAGGACGCGGGCGACACATTCTGTGGCTCGAGCTTGGCGACGGCCTCGGGCTTGGGCATGTCCTCGAGCAAGAAGCCGTGGAGATCGCGCGTGGACGCGCTCGCCGCCTCGAGCATCGGGAAGTGACCGCAGTTCGGATAGACGACCATTCGTGAGGTCGGAAGCTCGCGAAGCAGGCGCTCGCCGTACTTCGTGAGCGTCACTCCGTCCTCGCGGCCATAGAGGAGGAGCGTCTTCTGGCGGATGGTCTTGTAGCGTTGTTCGATCTCGGCGTAGCGCTGTCCCCGCACGGCGGCGAGGTGTGCGGCCATCGTGCCGGGCTTGTCGAGGTGCGAATACGCGATCTCGATGAGGCCTTCGGTCACGTATTTGTTGTCGTAGAAGGCGAGCGCGAGGCGGTCCTCGGCGCGCTGGTTGTAGTAGAGCCCGAAGAGGGCCTCGCCCACGCCGGGAGCTCGCGACCACTGGAAAAACAAGGGCTGCTGCTCTTCGTAGACCCAAGCATCGTAGAGGGCGATGCGCTCCACGCGCTCGGGGGCCAAGAGCGCCGTCGCGAGCGTCACGCTCGTGCCCCACGAGTGCCCGACCACGGCGGCCTTCGCGATGCCGAGCTGAGTCATGAGACCGAGGACGATGCGTGCCTCCGCCGTGGGCGAGTAGTCGCCCTCGGGCCGGTCGCTCCAGCCGAAGCCCTTGAGATCGAGGGACACGACGCGATGGGTGGTCTTCAACGTGGGGACGACGGTGGCCCACACGTCGAGCGAGGACGCGAACCCGTGCACGAGGACGACCGGGGGCTTCTTGTGCTCGGTCTCGTCCTTCTCGCTGTCCATGTACCGAATGCGCGCGCCTTCGATTTTCGTGTACGTGGCGTTCTTCGGCTCGCCCGGCAGGGGACCTTCGTGGAACGTGAAGCACCCTTCGAGGAGGGGAAGCGCGAGCAAGAGAGCGAGCGTCGAGACGCTTTTTTTTGCGTGTGCGAAGGTCACGGGGAGATCCTTCGAACCTCGCTGGAACGGGTAAATTCCGCGTTGGTCTCGTTGTCGGTCGAGCTCGCTGTGGCCACCGTGCCGTAGCACTCGGTCACCCAGGCGAACGAGCGAATCGTCGTGACCAAGACTCCCACGGTCTTCGTCAGCGTCGTTCGCACGCGCAAGACCGTGAACGTCCCGAGGGGGGCCTTCAGCGTGCCCTTGGCATCCACAGTCGAGTCGTACTTCTCGGTGTACGTGGTGAAAAATCCGTTGAACGTACCGGACACCGTCGCGTTGGTCGTCCACGTCTTCCCTTGTTCGAGTGGGAACGCGAGGATGTCCACCGCGGGGGCGTACGCCATGTTCGTCTTCGTCGCGGTGTCTTCCGGAGAGACCACGCCTTGCAGCTTGAGCGCCGTCGGCGAAATCTCGAAGACGCCGAGCAGCGTCGAGGACTCGGACAGTTTGGTCGCGTACGACGCCGTCTTGAAGCTGTCTTTGAACCACTTGTCGGAGACCTTCTGGGTCTCCACGAGGGACAGCGTGTCGCCGGTCAGATCGCCGGAAAAATCCCAGGCTCGCGTGTCGTTCGCGCCCGGTGTTCCGGCCGTGTTCACGTCCACGTTGCGGGCGATTTTGTAGGTCGCGCGGAGGCCCGCCGCGAGGGGCACCTCGTCACGCAGGATGCGAAAGTCCTTGTTGGGGAGGCAGCCGCCGTCCGGCACGATCACGTCGCGGGGGGGCTCGGCGTCCGGGATCCCGCTCGCGTCGGTCTCGGGAACGGTGCCGTCGGCCGTGGCGTCCGACTCCTCGGCGGGGACACAGCGTCCGTTGGCGTTGCATGCGCCGGTCGTGCAGTCCGAGCCCCGTACGCATTCCGGCTCGCTCGAGGCGCAGCCCGAAGAGACGGTCGGCACGAGGCCCAGGACGCCGAACGCGCCGAGGAGCAGAAGGACACGGTGGGCCGAGAACGGGGAACGAACGGTCATGCGGAGCTCCGGGAGCGGCTGGGTCGGGCCGCGACACGAGGATGCGTGTTGCGGCGCAACACGAGGCCGCCCTCTCGTACGATCCGAGGGGGGGGTGGTCAAGGCGAAATGTTGCGGAGCAACATGGGAATTCATGCCGCATTGCGGCATGTTTTGCGACGCAACATCCTACGGGACTGCAGCGCAAAACGATCGTACGACAACGGCGCCATGCGCATCGTGAAGAAGTATTCCAACCGGCGTCTCTACGACACGGACGACAGCCAGTACATCACGCTGGACGAGCTGGCCGAGCTCGTGCGCGGCGGAGCCGACGTCTTCATCCAAGACGCGAAGACTGGAGCCGACCTCACCCAGTCGACGCTCGCCCAGGTCATCTTGGAGAGCCGCGGGGGAGGCCGCCTCTTGCCCGTGCCGCTGCTCGTGCAGATGATCCGTATGGGAGACGACGCTCTGGCCGAGTTTTTGGGCCGCTACATGAGCTGGGCGATGGAGCTCTATCTTCACGCCAAGCAGGGCTCGAATGCGCTCTTCCCGATGAACCCGCTCGCTCAGCTCCCGTTCACCGCGTCGAACGTCTTCGCGCGGATGATCATGGGCAAGAACCCGTTCCGCGAGCGCGATCCGAACGAGCGACGGGCCTTGCCAAGGGAAGTGTTCGACGAGGAGCCACCCGAGTCCACGCCACCGCCCCCCGCACCCACCCACGCCGAAGACGTCGCGGACCTTCGTCGCGAGCTCGAAGAGCTCAAACGCTCGCTGCGAATCGGTACCAAAAAGCGTCCTTGAGCGTCGTCCGCGTCGTCGGCTGCCTTTTGTTGCACTGCAACACTTGACGCTCCGGGAGGGCCGCCATAGGTTCCCCGCGCTTGCCAATCTTGGCTGGAATCAAGGAAGAACGTCATGTCGAACGAGACTTCGCAGGTGCAAAATGTCGTGCAGCTCTTCAAGCAGCTCGTGGCCCAACAGGTGAGTCACGTGGCCGCGTTTACTTCGGGAATGGCCAAGTGGAACGCCATGCAGACCGTCCAGGCCGAGCAGGCCGCCCACGAGATGCAGAAGCTCACGAAAGAGACCTGGGGCTACATGAGCGACCTTGGCACCGAGGTCCGCAAAGCGCAGCTTGCTGCGGCCAAGAAGGGCCTCGCGGTGTTCGGCGTTTCGCTCTGAAACGCCTTTCTTTCAAGGGCGAACGACGACGCGACCCCCGCAGGGAATGTCCACGGTCTGCGGGGTGCCTTTGCTTCCAACCCGAACCTCGTGGGTTCCACACGGAGCGGTCACCGTCGCGGGGGTCTCGCCGATGGCCCGTCCGTCGACGAACACGCGCCGCCCACTCGGCCCCTCGGGGACGATCTCACCCGTCTTCGACGCCGTCACGCTCGCATCGCTCGAAGGAACGTTCGCGTCGACGGAGCTTTCGGAAGCCCCAGTCGAGCCATCGACGGGACCGCCAGAATCCCGCACTGCACCGTCGACGAACCCGCCGGAATCCAGCGTGGAATCGTTGACTGCGGTGGCCGCATCTTGCGGCGCAACACTCGAGTCCAAAGGCTCCGCGCTCGCGCTTGCGGAAACGCTCGCCTCCGTCGGGGTCTTCGGAGGCGTCGGACCAGGCGAGCGAAGGTAGAGAGCGACGCCGACTCCGAGCGCGAGGACGAGACCCACCGCACCGAAGAGGGGCAGGCGCGATGGGGGCATGACGTCGGCCGAAAGCTCGACACGCGACGCTGGCTCCGGCTCGCCGCTGCTCGGAGAAGAAGGCACGTCTTCTTCGGTCGGTTTCGGTAGCTCTTCGGCCGGCTCCGCCGTGGTTCTGCCAACGGTCGCGGCACCCGACGCCGGTGGAACGTTCACGACTTCGAGGGGCGCACTTGGAACGCGTTCGGCGTCGGGGGCCTTTGCGACGGCGTGATCGAGCTCGCCCTGCGCGTCGGGGTCCGAGGGCCTCTCGTCCGCCTGATCGTGCCTCGAAGGGGCACTGCTTGGTGCCTCGTCGCCGGCGTGGGTCGACACGAAACGCCCCGATTCCGACGCGACCTTCGGAAGCAAGAACGAAAAAGGCGCGGCCTCCTCGAAGACGCTTTCGTCCACTGCGGGGACGACGGGTGGAGGCGTTTCGGAGAGCTCGTTGCGTTCGGGAACCGGCTCCGCGACGGCAGCCAACTTGGGATGGTCCGAGAGAGCGGCTACGCCTTCAACGGCGACGTTTTTGCGAACCTCTTCTGGGGTCGAGGTCGTTTCGGGCCGAAGCTCCGTCGCGCCTTCGGCACTCGGGGGAGGCATAGCGGCGGTCGTCTCGGTGGGCGCTGGAAGGTCCGAGCGTCGCGAGCGCGGGGGCGCCTTTTTTCCAGCACGAAACGGCAAGCCGCGGGTGCTCCGCACCCGGACGGCAGGCCTCGGCTCGTCGGTCGTGGAGGGCTCGGCCATCTCGAACCGTGGCGATGGAAAGCCGAGGCTCGCAGGGAGCTCTGGCGCCCCGCGCACACCGAGCCGTTGCGCGCGCATTTGCTCGGCCTCCGCGCGTTCGACGTCGCCGCGAAGCAGGGCCAGGTGCGACAGCACGTAAGAGGCGAACCCGAGCTCCGGATCTTGGCGCTTGGCGCGCAACGCCATCGACTCGAGCTCCGCGGCCCGGCGCTCGTCGCTGCGGAGGGTGAGCCAGCCGAGGTAAAGCTCGTATTCGGCCGCCATCGGCACGAGCCGGTGGGCGCGCCATATCTCGGCCTTCGCGAGCGCTTCACGACCTTTCGCCATGTGCGCTTTTCCGGCGAGGAAAGCGCGTTCGGCACGAAGCTTCGCGGCGGTGCTTCCCGGGACCTCGGCCCGCGCCGCGACCTCGGCGCCGTCGTTGGGGCTCTCGGGGGTGACCTTTTGCCTGACGATCGGCGCGAACAAATGCAGCTTCGCAGTGCGAAGGAGGCGTGGTCGTGCCGCGGCCCGTGTGACGGGAAATCGCTCAGGAGCTTGCCTTTTGCGCCGCGAAGGCGGGCCACCCGTCGGGAGCAACCGGCCCGTTGCGGCGAGCACCGCGAGGAATGCGAGCCCGTCGGCGGGGTCGCCCTTTCTCGCTTCGTCGAGCGCTAGACCCGCCGGATCGGCGAGCACCCGGTTCAGGATCTCTTTCTCTTCCGCCTTGGGCCGAAAGAGAGCGAGGAGGCTCCCGAGGTCCCCCTCGAGTGCGAGCGGACGACCCGCGAGACCCGCCAGCCGTGCTTCGAGCGTGGCGCGCGGCAGTTTGCGAAAGGCCGACAGCACGACGGGCTCGAGAGTGGTCGGAAACCGAGGTCGCTCGCGGTTCGCGTCTTGGCCCGTCTCGGCTGGGAGCACGGTGACCTCGGGGCTTTCCCAAGTCAGAGCGGCCACGACCTTCTTGCGGACCTGCGAGAAAAGCGACATGGAGAGCTCTTTCCGACTGAGCAGCCCACGGCTGACGGCGAGATCGCCGAGGCGCACGGAAGAGCCCCGCGCACCCGCTTCGGAGAGAGCATCGAGGAGCGTCGCGAACTGGGATTCGGTAAGTTTTCCGTCGTCCACCAGGATGCGTCCCAGCGCCTTGCCCGTGGTGCCATCCTCCGCGTGAACGAGGGTACCCTGCTCGAAGTGAAGCGCCGCCGACGTCCCATCCGCCTTCGCGACGACCACACACGACCTTCCCTCGGACTGGATGGCGAGAAGCTCGGCCAAGAGATCGCGCTCTTGGGGCCGCGCCTTCGCGGCCGCGGCCGCGGCGCTGTCGGACGAAGACACTGTCCGACCAGTTTCGCAGAATTCGCCGAAAAAGGGGCAACATTGGACCATTCCCGGGCCTTGGTGGTGCGAGGGCACGCGGCAATTCTTGCGTTTCGTGCTCCGAGGCGGTCCCGGGCACAGGCGATTCGGGCTAGAGGAGGCCCGTGTCCGAGCCGCCTGCCGAGCCGTTGGCCAAGGGACCCAGCCCAGGTCGCGCGTCGTCCTTTCGGTCAGGCATGGTCGGGCGAGCCCTGGTCCTCCTGGTGCTCGCCGCGATCGCCTGGATGGCCCTCGCTCGTCCTCGCCAAGATTTCGATCTGATGGCGTATGTAGGCGTCGTTCACGCCTACGATGCACCTTCGGACGAGGCAGCACGCGAACGAACGGTCGCCGATCTCCGGCGAGAGCTCTCCGACGAACGGTTCGCGTGGATGGTCGGCCGTGACTACCCCAATGGCTATGCGCACGCGATGGCGTTCGAGCCGCGCTCGTTCGCACAGCAGCTCGTGTGGTTCCGCGGTCGACCGCTCTTCACGCGGTCCGCGTGGATCGTGTCGAAGCTCGGCGTCCCCGTACCGCGGGCGCTGCATCTCGTCGCGCTCGTGTCGACGCTCGCTCTCGCGCTGGTCTTTTTTTGGGGAACGAGAGCCCCGAGTGACGCCCCAGCGCCGCGTGGGCACGAGGCCTTTCGCTTCTGCGTCTGGCTGGCGATCGGCGCGATTTTCCACCTCGACGAGCTCGCCGCATCCCCGCTTTCGGATCCGCTTTCGTCGGCTCTCGTGGTCGGCGGTCTCTTGCTCGTGCTCACTCCGGCTCTCCCCCGTAGAGCTCCGTGCGTGGGGCTCGGCGTGCTCGTCGTGTCGGTGCTCGCGCGATCGGACAACGCGATGTACGTCGCGGCGCTCGCCCTCTTTACAATCGTTCTTGCACTGCAAAAGAAGAACCTTGGAATTTCTCCGAGGATCCTGGTTTTTGCGACGCTCGCAGCGTTTGCACTGCGCGCTTGGGTCGAGCGAGGAAGCTACGGATGGGCGGCCTTGGTGCACTTCCGCCGCGTGCACTTCGAGACCTACCCCGCGGACGTACGCGCGACGCTCGACGCGTCCACGTACCTCGGAATCGTTCGAACGTGGTCCATCGAGGTGTACGCCTGCGAGGTGCTCGCCCTCGTGGGGGTCGCGCTCCTCTTTGCACACCCCCGTCTTCGTGCTCGCACGAGCGACCCCTTCGTGGCGTTCGCCATCGCGATGTTACCTCTCGCCGTCGTTCGTTTTTTTGCCTTCCCGGACTGGGACTCGCGCTTTTTCGTCGCGCCGCTCGGGCTCTTTTTCCTGGGCCTCGCACGTGCCATCGTTCTTGCGCGAACGTCCGCTTCCCCAGAACCGCACGTCCCAGAGACCCGCGGCGGTGTACCCTCGCCAAGATGACCGACTCGAGCGAGCCGCCGGACCTTCTCGTCGACCGTCTCGTGGGCCTCGTAGACGCCCTCTCGGCGGTCGAGCGAGCCGCGCTCGATGCTGTCGCCGAACGTGACCGCTCGTACGGAGAGCGTCCGTTCGCGGTCGCGCCTTCCGAAGGAAAGCGCTGAGTGTTTCCCACCGAAGACGCCATCGTCGACGCTTATGCCTTGGTTCGTGTGCGCTTTTCGCTCGGCCAGGCCTTCTCCCGACCGGCGATTCGCGTGGCCCTTCGCGATGCCGAGCACCTCGCCGAAGACGTCTTCGAGAGCCCGGCAGCGCTGCTCTTCGCGTTCGGTCGGACGCCTCGCAGCTTCGCCGGGTTTCGCACCATGACCGTTCTTCTGGCGCTCGATCAGGTGCGCGCCTCCGGGCAACGGCTCCTCGCCGGGGTGGGCGTCCAGAAGCTCGGCGAGGTGGTCGAGGGCGTGCTGCGGCGCGAGATGGTGTACGGCGATGTGCGTACGGTGTTCGCGGACGCCCTTTTCCCATTCGGGGGCTAAGGGCCCGCTTCTGAGTTGACCCGAACGCGTCGCGATCGTACGCCGAGGCGATGGCGGTTGTTCGCTCGCGTGTCGCGCTGGTTCGAAGCTTTGCCACCGGAAGCTTCACGTTCGCGTTTGCATCGGCCTTGGCGTGCGGAAGCACGTCGCTGCCAGACCCCGCCACGCCCGAGCCCTCGAGCGCTCCATCGTCGGCGGGACCGGCTCCCACCAGCACGGCCTCGGCGTTGCCGCAGGTGCCCGACGCGAGCCCTCCCGTGGACGCGAGCCCGCCCCCGCCCCCGCCGCTTCGTTTCGCGGCCCTCGGGGACACCGGAAAAGGCAACGAAGGTCAGAAAAAGATCGCGGACGCCTTGGCCGCGAAGTGCCTCGCAGACGGCTGCGATTTCGTGCAGCTGCTCGGCGACAACATCTACGAATCGGGAGTCGACTCGGCGGACGATCCGCTCCTCCAGTCGCGCTTCGAGCAACCGTACGCCAAGGTAAATGCACCCTTCTGGGTCGTGCTCGGCAACCACGACTACGGCGGCAATGGCGCGGGCACGAGCTTCGGCAAAGGCCAGAACGAGGTGGACTTCACCGCGAAGTCCCAAAAGTGGAAGCTCCCCGCCAATTTTTGGCACCGAACCCAGCAAAACGTCGAGTTTTTCGCGCTCGACACGAACCTCATCATGTTCAGCCGGGACGCGGATCAGCGCACGCAGGTGCCTCAGTGGATCGCCGCGTCCACCAGCACGTGGAAGATCGCCCTCGGTCATCACCCCTACCTCTCGAACGGGCCCCACGGAAACGCTGGCCGCTACGAGGGCATTCCCAACATCCCCATCCTGAGTGGCAACTCGGTGAAGGGCTTCATGGAGTCTCACGTGTGCGGCAAAGTGGACCTCTACATCAGTGGTCACGACCACTCGAGCCAGATGCTCGAGGACAAGTGCCGGGGTACCGACCTCATCGTGGCGGGAGCCGGCGCCGAGGGCACCGAGCTCAACACGAACAACAAGAGCTACTTCCAGACCAACACGGTGAGCTTTCTCTACGTCGTCGTCGAAGGAAAGCGGCTCCGCGCCGAGTTCATCGACGAAACCGGCAAGGTTCTGTTTACGAGGACCCTCCAGAAGCCCTGATGCGAATGGATGGGGCTCGCAAAGCAGCCAAGTCCCGTGATCTGGGAATCGTGGTAGACCCACTCGCATGGGTGCGAAAAAGACGGGGCGCGAGCTCCTCGCCGAGAAGGGTCTCCTCAAGGACGTCGTAGCGATTTCGGTCGCCGGCAAAGTGATCGATCTGCACACGCCGATCGACGTGGACGCGGCCTACGAGCTCGTCACGACGCAGGACCCGCGGGGCCTCGCGGTCATTCGCCACTCCAGCGCGCACGTCATGGCCGACGCCGTCCAGCGACTGTTCCCGGGCACGAAGGTCACCATCGGCCCTTCGATCGACGACGGGTTTTACTACGACTTCAAGAAGCCCGCAGGCACCTTCTCGGAAGACGACCTCGCCAAAATCGAAAAGGCGATGGTCGAAATCATCGGCAAAAAGAGCCCGTTCAAGCGCATCCCGGTCTCGCGTGACGAAGCCCTCGCGAAGTTTCGCGACATGGGCGAAACGTTCAAGGTCGAGATCATCGAGAGCATCCCCGTCGGCGAGGAAATCTCCCTCTACTTCCACGGCGAAGAGGGAAAACAGTGGGTCGACGTGTGCGAAGGACCGCACGTCCCGAACACCGGCTTCCTGAAGGCCGTGAAGCTCACCAGCGTGGCCGGCGCGTATTGGCGCGGCGACGAAAAGAACCCGATGCTCCAGCGCATCTACGGGACCGCTTTCCCCTCGAAAGAAGCCCTCGAAGAGCACCTTCGTCTCAACGAAGAAGCAAAGCAGCGCGACCACCGCAAGCTCGGAAAAGAGCTCGAGCTCTTCTTCTTCGATCCCATCGCGCCCGCGATGCCCTTCTTCTTGCCGAAGGGAGCTTTCGTGTACAATGCACTCGTCGGCTACGTCCGCGGTCTCTACGAGGACGAAGGCTACGAAGAGGTCATTACGCCGCAAGCGTTCGATCCGAAGCTCTTTCGCACGAGCGGTCACCTCGGCAACTACAACGAGAACATGTACCGGCTCTGGACCGAGGACCAGGTCGACGAGATCTCCGGCGTACAGGTCGCGGACGCGGCAGCCACGACGGTCGTTGCACCGAAGATCGTAAGCCCTGCTTCCGAGTCGTGGGGCGATGCCCTTCGTGAGGCCGCGTTCGCGCTGAAGCCCATGAACTGCCCCAGCCACTGCGTCATTTTCGGAATGCGCAAGCGCTCGTACCGCGAGCTTCCCTGGCGTGTCGCGGATTTCGGTCGCCTCCACCGCTACGAGCGCGGCGGTGTGGTCCACGGCCTCTCGCGCGTGCGCACCTTCTGCCAAGACGACGCCCACATCTTCTGCACCCGCAAGCAGGTTCCCGCCGAGATCGAGAAGTTCATTCGCTTCTTGAACGTCGTCTACAAGTCGTTCGGTTTCGAGCGTATCGACATCAAGCTCGCGACCCGTCCCGAGAAACGCATCGGGAGCGAAGCCGACTGGGACGAGGCCGAAGGCGCTCTCGAGCTCGGTCTCAAGAACGCGGGTCTCCCGTTCGAGATAACCCCTGGTGAAGGCGCGTTTTACGGCCCAAAGGTCGAGTTTCACATCCACGACGCCCTCAAGCGAAGCTGGCAGCTCGGCACCATCCAGTACGATCCGAACCTGCCCGAGCGCTTCGAGCTCGGCTACATCGGCGAGGACGGCAAAGAGCACCG
>JAYUKI010000778.1:0-3483 GCA_043764595.1 Myxococcales bacterium
GCCGATGGCGACATCTGGGAGCAAAAGGCCTCGATGTTGAAGATCGAAGAGGCGTTTTCCACACGCGCCATTCTGCGCGCCGGCATTCCGTTCGGCGTGGTGAAGGCCGCTGCGTTTTTCGTGGAGGCCTATGGAAAGGCCACGAACAAAGCCGTGATGCTCACCCGCGAAAAGGCCGCGATGCTCGAGCAACACTTCGTGTGCGACTCGGCCGAGACGCGCACCGCGCTCTCCTGGGAGCCCGCAGTGAGGTGGACCGAAGGCACGAAGCTTACGGCACGTTGGTACGAGGACAACGGCTGGCTCTGAGCGGAAGAGCTGTCCGACAACGACAAACCGTTTTCTCAGGACGGAAAACGAAGTCTCCGGGGAGGCTTCGCGGTAGGGTCGCGCCATGAAGCGAACGACGTTCTCCGGGCTCGCAAAGATTCTCGCCTTTGCCACGTGCGCGCTCGTGCCGTCGCTCGCCGAAGCTCACTTCACCCTCGTTGCTCCCGAGTGCTCACGTTCGCAAGATGCCCTCGGTAGCCCGCAAAAGCTCGCTCCCTGCGGCGACGAGTCCGGTGGCACGGACACCGGAAAGATCACGACCTACAAGGGCGGCGAGACCATCGATGTCATCATCGACGAGAAGATCTACCATCCTGGCCACTACCGCATTGCCCTGGCCGTAAACGACCGCAGCGAGCTTCCGCCGGAGCCCATCGTGACGGCGGGTTCCACGCCGTGTGGCAGTGCGCCCATCGATCCGAATCCGGCCTTTCCGGTCCTCGCGGATGGGCTGCTCAAACACACCGCGCCATTCCGCGGGCCACAGACCGTGAAAGTCACTCTCCCGACCAACGTGACCTGCACGCGCTGCACGCTTCAGGTGCTCGAGTTCATGTCCAATCACGTGCTGAACAATCCGGGTGGCTGCTACTACCATCACTGCGCCAATATCGCGATTCAGGGAGCCGGAAGCGACGCCGGCTCGGTGCCCGACGCTTCGCCGGCCCCCGACGCTGGACCCAATGCAGACGGCGGCGCTGCGGACGACGCTCTGGAAGCTGGCGGTTGTTCGATGTCGAGCGCGAGCGCCAGTGGACGCGCGGCCGCGACCGTGTTGGGCGTTCCGAGTCTCCTGGTCGTGATGGCCGCGTTCGCGCGTCGTCGCCGCGGCACGACCCATCGCTGAGTCGACCCTCGCTACCCGCTTCGTTCGCTACGAACGGGTCGTGTGGGCGCCCGCAGCTTGCGGCAGGACGAGCCTCGTCTACACTTCGGGTCCACCGTGAAAAATCGCTACCTGCTAGGTCCTTCCGGAGCGGCTTTGGGGTCACGTCTCTTGCCCGCGGCGCTCACGTTCGGCGGCTTGCTCGGCCCGTGGGTGTTCTTCGCCGCGGTAGGCATTTTTAGCGATCTCTTCGTGAACTACGCCCACAAGGAGGAGGTCCTCGGGGTGGGAATAGTGGTCGCCTTGGTGGCGTTTTTCGCGATAGTTGCCGCCATGTGGGTCTGGATCTTTCGCGGGGCAAGCAAGCTTCGCCAAGCCGAGCCTTACGCTCTTGCCGGAGACGATCGCGCCCGCGAGGCCGCCCACTACACCCTTCGGCGCGTGTTTCGCGGCGACGCGCGTTTGCGTGCGTTCTACACGCTTGGGCTGCTTGCGGAGCGTCGTGGGGACTTCGCCGAGGCCGAAGACCTCTTCGCACGCGCGTGCCAAGCGGTTCCCATGGGCCTCGCCACGCGCCAAAGGACGCGAATCACCACGTTGGCGCTCGGGCACCTCTCGTTTTGTCGGGCCGCTTCGAATCAAGCCGAGCTTTGCGCGCAGTCCCTGGCCGAAGCGCACCGCCGCATTCCGACGCTCTACGTGCAAGGTGCGCTCGACGGTCTCTTCGACGATTCAGTCTGGGGTGGAATGGGCGCAATGTCCCCCAATCGCACGGTCGACGAAATCGAGGCACGGCGCGACCCTCGCGCCATGGTGGCTCTCGCTGGAGCGCTTTTGGCTTTCAAGAATGGGCACTACCGTCAATGTGTCGATGCGGCTTCGGCGGAAGATGGAATGCTCCGCCACAACCTCTTGCCGCACGAGGGCGAGCTCATCGAGCTCGTGAAGGCCGAGTCTTTGGCCAAGCTCTCGGGAGGCGAGTACCGCGGGAGCGCGATGGCGACCTCGGCCTCCGAGTGGGTGGCCCGCGCCCGGGGCTAGGGCCTTGCCCTGGATTTTCAGGGACAGGCCGTACTGCCTCGACGGGAATCGAGGCACTAGTTCGTCAAAACGTACCCTCTAGGCCGAGCCCCGTTCCATTCGATGCTCCCGCAGCCGGAGCCAGGGAGACGGAGAATCCGTCGCGCGTTTCGAGTCGAGGAACGAGCCCGAGGGTCATGGCCGTGAGGCCCGCGAGTTGGGCCATCCCAAGGCCGAAGTAGGCGAGCTGGGCATACTCGGGGTGCCGGCCCTCGGGCTTCACGCGGCCCATCATCCAGAACGGCCCAACCACCGGCAGAAAAAGCGGTTGGAGAGGATTTGGGCAATCCCGTTTGAACGGCAGTGCACAGCTCTTTACGGCGTCGCTGCTGGCGATCGTCGCGGCCGCCACGGAGAGCGTGTAGGTCGTTCCGAACACGGCCAATCCAGCCCCAAAAAGCTCCGGGCGAATGCGGTAGACGGTCCCTTGGGCGCCCCGAGCCCCACGCGGTGGAGGGCGCGTTTCGGCGCGACACTCGAGGGGGACGAAGAGAAGCGCACTCGCGAAAACGAGGGCCACGGCGGCGGTACGGGTCGACATTCGCGACCTCACCCAGCAATGACCGTTCCATATCGTGTACGCGAAATTAGGCCACAATTTCGGGCGAATCGAAGGGCGGCGTGACCTTTGGGGCACGTGTCGTGGCACGCGAGCACCCTGCGAGAGCGTCTGGACGGTTTCGCTCCGCCTGCAGGGCTGGTAGAGCCGAGTGCATGAGTCGTACACGCTTCTTGTTGGGTCCCGCCGTTGTCGGCGCTTTCGTGCTCGCTTGTGGGGCACCTCCGCAGGATCCCACGCACGTTCCGCCTGCGCCCGTCCCGGCGACCACCACGGCCGCGAGTGTTGCCGCACCGGCTCCGCAAAAAGCTCCCGAGCCGACGCCCGAGGAGAAGAAGAAGGCCGAAGAGCAAAAGAAGCTCGCCGAAGACCGCGCGAAAATGGAAGTCGCGGCGAAGGCCGAGCTGGCTCGGTTCACTCCCGAGCTCCACGCGCAAGGCAAGGCGCTCGCCGAAAAGAGCTATCCCAACACCAAAGCTGCTCTTGGCGCGGTGCTCGCGGGCAAACACCGCGTGCCCGGACATGCCGAGCGCGACGCTTCCCGTCACCCGGCCGAGACTCTGGAGCTCTTCGGGATCACGCCCCGTTCGACCGTGCTCGAGTATGGCCCGGGCGAAGGTTGGTACACCGAGATTTTGGCGCCGACGCTCGCGAAGCAGGGAAAGCTCTTCGTGACGAACACGGATCC
>JAYUKI010000779.1:0-3483 GCA_043764595.1 Myxococcales bacterium
GGCGCGCGATCGGAAGACCGGGAAAATCCCGCTCGAGCGCGTCGTGCAGATGCTCACCCACGACACGAGCCGTTACATCGGCCTCCAGGATCGCGGCACGGTCGCCGTCGGACAACGCGCCGATCTCAACGTGATCGACTTCGAAAAACTGGCGCTCACGCGGCCGCGCCTCGTGGCGGATTTGCCTGCCGGAGGGAAGCGTCTCTTGCAGGACGCCATCGGCTACCGCGCCACGTTCGTGAAGGGACAAGCCACGTTGCGCGACGGACGGCTCACGGGCACACGGCCCGGAAGGCTCGCGCGCATCGGCGATGCGTGAGTGGGGCCGCACCCACACGAGAGGCCACTCGTGTGGGTCGAAGGTCCTGATTGAGCGCGAGAAGTAAGCGAATTCCAGGCTGCGAGCCAGCCAGCCAGCCAGCCAGTGCGGCCCGCATGCGCGGCTCATTGGCTCTGGGGCGCTGGCTGGGACGTGACGATTGGCTGGCGCTCGCGGCCGCGCTCGGCTTGCGCCCCGACACGCGGACGCTCGTCGCCATCGAGGAAGGCGGCGCCTACCGCGCTCGGCACGGAGCACTACCGTCGCAGAAAGAGCCTGCCCATCGCCGAGCGCGAAAAGAAAGAGGCCTTGGTTCGTCGGCCTTCGTCACGAGCTGAACGCCCGTGCTTGGCCGCTCGGAGCCGCAGCGTGCCGAAGTGCCCACCCCTATTCGAGCCGGTCGACTGCCCATCATGTGGCGGTGGCAACCCGGACGTGACGCAGGGCTTCAGCCCGCGGCGAGGGGCTATCGCGAGTGCGTGACGGCGTCACGACGCGGCATCGACCACAGCTCCGCGACAGGATTCCACGCCTTCGTACCGGCTCGGTCCGAGCTGCCTTCCGATGCACCCCGTGTCAGTGGGGCGCCAGTGGGCTGTGAACGGGCGATTCCTAGCGCGCACAGCCATGTCTCGTAAGTGTATGAAATAAAACGACAATGGCGCCTCTTGCGCCCGCCAAACGCGCCCTTGACCCAGGCGCGATTCTTGATCAATGATCTGGTGGTTCAACCAGTTGGGTCAGGATGTTCAAATTTCGAAGGTTGCGCGAGCGACGCCTGTCGGGCCGTGACGCGTCGGAAGAACGGCTTGCCGTGCCGTCCCAAGGTCGCTGCGACCGGAGGCCACCATGTTGATGGATTTCCTCGAGGGGTTTGCGATGGTTGGCATCGTTGGCGTCTGCATCTTGATCCGATATTTTACGGCCGGATCGCGTGTAGCGATCGCCCCGGAGGCGCCCTCGGCAGGCTCGGTCCAGGACCTTCGGTCAGGCCAGGTCGGAGCCTTCGCCCTTCAGGACTGGCTCGTTGCAGGCTACGTGGTGACTCTCTGGACGCTCGTGGCGCTTGGCGACGGACCAAGACGCGACCGTGCGCTCGCCTGGCTCACGCTCGACGCCGCCTGTTTTTTCGCGCTCATCGTCCTGGCTCGTTGGCGGTCCACGCCAAAGTCCACGGCGAACGTGGCGTACCGATTCGCGCTGCCGGGCGCCATCATGACGACGTTCGCGCAGCTCCATCTCATCCTACCCAGCGCCCGGAGCGTATCGTTCGACGCGGAGATCTATGCCATCGACAAGAGGCTCTTCGGATTCGAGCCCGCCGAGGCGTGGGATCGGTACGTATGCCCCGCCACGACCGAGTGGTTTGCCTTCTTCTATTATCTCTACTTTGGAATCTTGCTCATCCACGTCCTGCCCATGGCTCTGTTCGAGCGACGCATGAACGTCATGCGCGAGTTCTCATGGGGCATCTTCTTCGTGTTCTGCGTGGGTCAGCTCGTCTATGTCGCGGTTCCCGGATTTGGTCCGTATCGATTCCTATCGACGAAATTCGAACATGGCCTCGAGGGACCGACGTTTTGGCCACTTGTGGCCGACACGGTCGCGTCGTTCGACGGTGCTCACCGGACCGACATCTTTCCAAGCCTGCACACCGCCGTCCCCACGTTCTTCACGCTCTTCTCGTTTCGCCACAGAGACAAAGTCCCCTTCCGCTACACGTGGCCCATTCTGGCCTTCGTCACGGGAAACATCATTTTGGCGACGATGTTTCTAAGGTGGCACTACTTGTTGGACGTCCTCATGGGACTCGTCCTGGCAACGACGGCCTTCGTGACCTCCGCCATGCTGCCGCGCTGGGAAGATGCACAGCGCAAAAGGCTCGGGCACACACCCATTTGGCGCCCACTCTTCGGCACCGATCCACTTTGGAGTGGCCTTGCAAAACCTCTCGCCGCCCGCAGAGCGGCGAGTCAGGGCGATCTCGAGCGCCCTCGGCACTGAAGTCACTCCCACTCCTGAACGTGGGCCAGGGCTTGGGGAGTCGCGTTGCGCGTGCCGAGCCTCTCGCAAGGCGACTCCCGGAAGGCGTCAGGTCTTGTGGTTGTAGTTCGTCGTCTCGAGCAGGATGACGTTGGTCTTGGAGCGCGTCTCGCCCACGCTCGTGATGTAGACCGCGGGCTGGTCTTGCACGGGGCAGACCTTTTCGCACGCGCCGCATCCGATGCAGAGGGAGGGATCCACGTGAGGCCTCTGGAGCTTCACTTGTTTCATCGCAGGCTCGGCGCCATCGGGGCCCGGAGTCTTCTCCCGCATCGGGGCTTCGACTTCTTCGACCCAAATCGCCTTCGGCGACGTGGGGCAGAACTCCTCGCACACGATGCATGGAGTCTGCATGCTCCAGGGAAGGCAGCGTCCGTGATCGTAGAAGGCCGTGCCAATTTTCACCGGCGGAGTGCCGAGGCCGAGCTTCTCTTTTTCGGTGATCTTCTGGATGGCGCCCGTGGGGCACACCTGCCCGCAGAGAACGCACGAGTGCTCGCAATAGCCGATGCGCGCGATCAGGATGGGCGTCCAAAGGCCTTCGACTCCGGCCTCGAACATCGCCGGATGAAGCGCGTTGTTCGGACAGACCTTCATGCACTCGGCGCAGCGACTGCAGCGCTCGAGGAAGGCGCGCTCTTCGACGGCTCCCGGTGGCCGAATGACCTTCGGGTGGTAGTTCACGTCGAGGGTGTCGGCGATGCGCATCGCGGGAATCGCGGCGGCGCCGGCGGCCACGGTGGCGAGCAGCGTGCGTCGGTCCGTGTCGGGCTTCGTGATGGTGCTCTTGCGGTTCGGCAAGAAGCGGAACTTGATGACGTCCTCGGGGCAGGCCGCCTCGCAGTTCATGCACATGTGGCACTCGTACTGGCGGTGCTTCACGCCACCCTGAGGGCTGTCGGCGCCTTGGCAGTTCACGAGGCACAAGTTGCAGTCGGTGCACTTCGAGTGGTCTTTCTCCATTCCGAAGAGCGAAAAACGTGCAAAAATACCGAGAAAAGCGCCAAGCGGGCAGAGCACCCGGCACCAGAACCGCGGGATGAAGCGGTTCATGAAGAGAATGGCGACGAGCAAAAAGACGATGAGCCACGTCTGGTGGAAATAGAACTGTTTGCTCTGCC
>JAYUKI010000780.1:0-3479 GCA_043764595.1 Myxococcales bacterium
TCGGGCCAGCTCTCCCTCGTTCGAATGCCGCTTCATTGGCTCGCGGCCACGCATGTGTCGGCTTCCGCTCCGCTCTCCAGCGCGACGCAAAGTGCCAAAACGGGACAGGTCGAGCTTCGCGCGATCACGAACGACGACACCACATTTTCCGAATTTGCTCCCTTCTTCCCTGGATACGTCTCTCCATGTCCTCAGGGGCAAACCTCGGACGACGGTCAGTGCGTGAGCGCCACTCCCACGGAGATCACCAAGGTCGCCTCCGGAGACATGGTCCGCGAGGTCTATGGCGGAGCGCTCGGCCTCGATCCCAAAACGGGAATCGCCGAGGGCGGAACCTGCTTCGACGTCGAAGCCTGCTTTTCCAACGAGCAAACCTTGCTCGAGGCCGACTACGGGGGCTGCAAGGTCACTCTTCCGCCGGCTCTCGCCCAGACCCAAACCGTCAACTTTGCACTCGTGCGCAACGAAGCCTCCCAGTGCAAAGGCAAAGGCTGTTTCGTTCCTCTCGATTGGGACGGGCGCTACGACGCTCCAACAAGGTCCTTCACCTTCCTGCCCGAGGTCTGCAAGCGTCTTACCAGCACCGACCCGAAGGCCAAGGTCGAGCGCATCGCCGTGGCCACCACCTGCGACGCCAAGCCGCGCTCCAAACCGCGGTGCAATGGCCTTTTTGGCGCCGTCCGCGACAAAGCCCCTTCGGATCCCACGAGGGCTCCGTACTATTCGCAGGGCCCTGGTCCGAATCCGGACTTCGACGGGGGTCCTCGCCCGATAGACGCCACGGCCCCTGACACGAGGCCCCCTGGCCCACCTCCGCCCACGCTTCTCGCGAGGCTCGTGCAGGTGTCCAATCCGCGAAGGCTCGCGATTGCCAACGATCGCGTCTGGGTCCGCGGCGCCATCGGACTTGCCTTCTTGGACGCTCGTGGGCCCTCGGCGCCGACCGAAATTGGGCAATTGCCCAGCATCCAAGGAATCAATCTGGATGACGGAAATAGCGCAACGTCGCTGGTGGCTTTTGGCAACACGTCGTGCGTCGCAAATACGGTTTCGACAGGGCGTACGGGTGGCTACTGGTGTTACGATCTTACCGTTCCTGGACGGGCGGAAATCGAGCCGGACGGCCTAACCGGTCTACTCGCAACGGATAGTCAGGCATCCATCATTGCGAACGATCGATCTCCGTTCTTCGTGTACCCGGGAACGGTCGTGAGTGGAGCGATCGGTCCGATTGGCACGAGCGACCGCCTTGCTGGATCCGCGACCGGGCCATCGAAGCAGGCGGTTCTTGCCTTCAACAGCTCCACGGGATTCCTTGGGCTGAAGATGACCACCGCGCCCTACTCCAGCGCCGACATGGCATTGACCTTCTTGGCCACCATTCCAGAGGACTTCCGCGAGCCCAACCCTGGCGCGCTCATCATTCCCCCGAAACGCATCGACATCACGTCGAATGCCACCGAGGCGTTTTTCGCGGTCGGAGCGAGGGTCGCACCTCGGGCAGCCATCTTTCGGAAGAAGTTCAGCGAAGCCGGGCCCACGCCAGCCACGACACTTACGGAGGCCAACGTGCCCTCGCCTCAAAACCTAGGGGGCACCACTCTGGCAGCGGACGCCAACTACGTCTATTGGGGTGGGGGAGCTGCGGGACCGATGGCGATGTCCACGTGCACCACCAAGGCCGTATCTCCAAAGGCCCTTTTCCCAACCGCCGGGGCGCAAGACAACACGACGTTTGCCGTCGCACGATCGGGCACGAAGCTCTTTTTCGCCACGAACGACGGACGGGTCTATTCGATGGATCCTCCGGCGGCCGAAGCCTGTCCGTAGGCTCATTTCACGCTGATAACACTGGGGCCGAGAGTCGATTGGACCTCGGCACCTGTCGTTCGCTCAGGCCTTCTTCGGTTTGCGCGGACGGAAGAACGCCACGAGAGCGGCGACCATTCCGGATAGGGCGACGGCGCTCGGCGTACGGGGCGCCGATTCGGGTGTGCCTGCCTGGAGGGCGGCGGGTGTGGGGACTTCTCCGGACTTGACACAGGAATCGGTGAAGGTGGCGCACATCGGCGCGCCAATCGACTTCGAGACCAGGCGGGTGCCCGTGGGAGCGCCGATGTACGGTTCGAGCACGAGATCCTTCGTCAAAGCCGACGGTGCGAGGGTTGCATGAAGGCGAGTGACGACGCGGTATCCAGTCGATCCGAGGGCACTCGCGTCGATGGCCTGATCGGCCTTCGCCGTTTCGCCCTCGTAGTCCACGAGGGAAAGCACTTTGGGCCCCATGGCTTCGCGAGTTTCCGCGGCTTCGACCTCCCACGCAGAATAGCCACTTTCGAGCGAGCGCTTCTCGCGTAGGTCGAGAAAGTTGCTCTTCTTCGCGGCCCAATCCCACGAGAGTTGCTCGCTTGGAATCGTGAACACCGGATAGTTCGCGGGCGCATAGGCGCTTCCATCGGCCACCACGTACATCGTAATCCCGAGGTTCGCGAGTGGCCCTGCGGCGCTCGCACGCATTGGAACGACATTGGACGCCCCGTCGAATGCGACACGAATCGGCCGAATGGCATTCGTTTCTGCGCCCGGCCGAAGCTTCACTGCGAGAAAGTCGAATTTTTCGGCAATGTAGATCGCGAGTGTGGGTTCGAACGACTTCGGAACGGCATATCCATTGTCCGCGAGCCATTTCGTGAGTGCCCCTGGCTCGTTCGAGCTCACTTGCACGGTCTCGTAAGGACCGACGGTGCTCGTCTTCTTTACGGTCACCGGATTCTCGGACTGTTGTTCGCTTGCGTTCGGGTCGGCGTTCGGGTTGGTCGATTCGGCATTTCTAGATTCGCCTGCAGAGAGTCCGTCCGACGATTCCGTCCCACTTCCGCATCCGCCGCCACTTCCACCGCCAATTCCGCCACCACCTCCGCTGCCGCCGCCGGTGGAGCAGCCTGGGCACTTGGCCCTGGGCGCCGTAACCCTGAGTGGAACTTCCTTGTCGAGAATGTCGAAGAGCGCGTCGGTCGACAGGCCGAGCTTGACGTCGCCCTTGACGGGAAGAATCCACGCGAGCTCTTTTGGGTGACCCGTGAAGCGGATTTGGTCGTAGAGAACCGTCTGCTTCTTGTCGATGGAGACGATCATGCGATGGTCGGTGACGGAGATGGCTTCGCTACCGGTTGGCGCGGCACCATCGACGGTCACGCTTCGCTGGTCGAAGAAGGCACCGCCGCAGGCAATGGCCGGACGTTCCACGAAGACCGCGCTCGCGAGCGCCGCGGCCGAAAGACAGGTGGCGAGGACGAGTCGGGAGGAGCGGAGCGTCTTCATGACTTCTCCCTTCGCAGGCTTCGTGCCACCCTAAATTGCGGGGAATTTCGGAGGAATTCGATGGAAACCTGGCCGTGCCAGACTGCGCCATCCGCGGGTGAAGCTTCGGGCTCGTGGGCCTTGTCTAGGTCCCGATGGCGCTTGGCCCTCCGGCTTAG
>JAYUKI010000781.1:0-12206 GCA_043764595.1 Myxococcales bacterium
AAGTACGACTTCGTCCTCGTGAACTTCGCGAACCCGGACATGGTCGGTCATACCGGCAATCTGGAAGCCGCCATCACGGCCATCGAAGCCGTGGACAAGGGCGTGGGCGAGCTCGCTCGGGCCACACGCGAAGTGGGAGGTGCACTCTTCGTCACGGCCGATCATGGCAATGCGGAGCTCATGCGCGATCCGGTCACGCACGCGCCGCACACCGCGCACACCACGAACCGCGTGCCGCTCATCTACGTGAACGACGCCGATCGCAACGCGACGATTCGCGAGGGTGGCCGCATTTGCGACGTCGCGCCAACGCTCCTCGCGCTCCTCGGCCTCGAGCAACCCGCGGCGATGACCGGCGTGGCGCTGCTCACACGGCCCGCGTCGTGAGGCCCACGGCATGAGCGAAGTTCGATTCGGGGGATACCGAATCGTCGAGACGATCGGCTCGGGCGCTCTTGCGACGCTCTACAAAGCCGAGCAGGAGAGCCTTGGCCGAACCGTGGCCATCAAGGCTCTCAAGAGCACGATTGCGCCCTCGTCGAGCTTTGCCTCGCAGATCGATCGCGAGGCCAAAATCCTCGCGGAGCTCTTCCACGCGAACGTGGTCTTGCTGGTCGACTACCGCCCTTCCACCACAGGCCAAACGGCGTTCTTGGTGCTCGAATACGTCGACGGACCGAGCCTCGCCGAGCTCGTCGCACGAAGGCGCGTGCTGCGCCCCGAGGCCGCGGCCGCCATTGCCTACCAAGTGGCGGAAGGCCTCTCCCACGCCCACGAACGCGGAGTCGTGCATCGGGACATCAAGCCGCAGAACATTCTATTGTCGCGCCGTGGCGACGTAAAAATCATCGACTTTGGCATTGCCCAGCGCGAGCGATTGCCAAGTATGGCCGAGCCGCTCACCTCGGGCTCGGTCGCCGAAGGACGCACGCACGAGGCCTTCGGGACTCCCGCGTACATGTCGCCCGAGCAAATCCTCGGCGACACCGTCGACGCCCGGAGCGACCTTTTTTCCTTGGGCGTCGTGCTCTACCGCATGCTCACGGGCACTCGGCCTTTCGAGACCGAAGCCAAAGGCACACCTGGCCGCGGCGGAGCCGAGCGCTTCCGACGCGACGCCCCGATACCGTTCCGCGAACGCGCCCCCGACGTGCCGAGGCCTCTCGAGCGCATCGTGATGAAGCTTCTGCAGAAGAACGCGTCGGATCGCCATGGCTCCGCGCGGGAGCTTGCGGAAGAGCTCGCGGCCTTCTTGCGCTCGTTTTCGGGAGCCTCGCCGCAGAGGCTCGTGGTCTCCGCGCTCGCCGAAGCCGGCTACGTGAAAGAAGAGAGCGCCCGCCGCGACGGCCACAAAGCCGCGCGAAGGTCCCAGCTCGCTTTGCCCAGCGGTCGCACGATGGCCCTTGGCTTCTTTGGAATTGGCGCGGCATTCCTCGTGCTCTCGGGCCTCTCCGAGCTCGTCGCCAAAGACTCACGCACCATTCGCGCGGCCGGCGAAAAGCCCCTCGAGCTCGCCCCCGTGCAAGCCGGCTCGCTGCGGGTGCTGGCCACGCCCTGGGCCGAGGTGGCCGTGGACGGCCAACACGTGGACACCACCCCTTTTGCGCGAGCCATTCCGCTCCCACCTGGCCCGCACTTCGTGACCCTGACGCACCCGAATGCCAAGACGGAGAACCGCGCCATCGTGATTCGCGCCAATGAAGTGGTCACCGTGGATGTGACCCTGGATTTGGGGGACTTGGTGGTGGATGCGGGTGTGGAGGCGAGCGTGGTGGATGCTCGGGTGGATGCGCGGGCGGATACCAAGGGGGAGTAGCGCGAGGCGGCGGCCGAGCACGGCCATCATCCCGGGGGCGGAGGGGGCGGCTCTTTGGCGCACGTGAAGTGCCCATTCTCGTAGCGGCACTCCATTCCTTGGCCACAGTGCTCGTGGGCCGCGCACGTGTCGGCTTCGGTGCGGCAGAAGGTACCTCCTCCGTACCTTGCGCCTTGCGCACACTCGCGGCCGCCGCAGTCGCCTGGCCCGCGGCAGTTGCCGGGGATGCACCGGTTCGGAGGACCACACACGCAGAGGGCCCCCGGGCAGTCGGCGTCTCCCGCGCAGTTGCTCTTCACGCAAGCGCCGACGGGCTGCCCGCGAATGTAGGAGATCGTGCAGTGGGTCCCCGCCTCGCACGGTGGGCAGTGGCCGCCTCGCTCTTGAAGGTCCGGCGAGGAGGCGTCGCCGCAGACCACTTGGCGTAGTTTGGCGGGCGCGTACGGAGCCGAGGGGGTTGGCCGCACGAAGGGGTGGCGGCCCTCTCCCACGCTCGGGTCGCCGCCGGGTGTGGATTTCGTACACCCGTATGCGGTGACCACGGCGATCGAAACGATCCCTGCGACGATGCCCGCCTTCCCCTGGCTCATGATTGGAACCGTAGCAGGCGCGGCGTGACGCCGGGGCGTCCAGGTCTGGCTCCCTCGAGAACGTCTCAAAAGCTCGAGACCGGGCGCGGCACTGCATGATTTCGTGGCATCGAGGCGGGTTCGATCGGCGGCGTCGATTTTGCCGCACAGCCGCTTTCCACTTCGTTCCTCGCAGTGAACTCTGTATGCCAAGCAGAGTGCTCTGGTTTACTTCCACAAGCTCGGCCATCGCGAGGTACGTCGGCGGGAGCACCTTCGGGGTTGGCGCAAGCATGTCTCTTGTCCATGTTGCGCTCCAATGGATCCACCGCGCTGTCACGTGGCGCGTGCATCGGGCGGTCCTCCGGGGCGACTTGGCAGGCCATGTCGACGAGCTCGTCACGGTGGCGGGCACACTCCGCTCTATCGCTGCCGCGCAGCCAGCGGTTCAACTCGCGGGCGAAGAGCCGGCGCCATCCATCGCGTCGACGCTGCCAAGCCGGCCGTGCACGGAGACCGAGGCGATTTTGGCGACGTGCCAGGGGGATGTCGTTCTCCGTGGGCTCGCGCACGTCGTGGTGGGCACGCCACGGCACGTGGTGCATCGCACCGTCCTCTACAATCTGCCCCCGGGTCATCGTTACCCCGATCAAGGCGAAGAAACGCGTGGCGTTGGCGTCGGCGACGCCGTGTTTGCTCGAGGCCTCCTCGTGCGGGGTGCCGCCCCAACCATGGCGGGTGGCTACCGCGAGCCAGCGTCGACCTTCGCACTCGTGCACGTTGAAGCGTCCGCGCGACACGCGGCGCGGCCGATCGAACTTTTTGCCCAGCCGCCCTCGCTTCGCACACTGGTGTTTTGGCTCTGTGTCGTTGGCGTGGGGTGCGTGCTCAGCGCGATGGCATCCCGGCTTTAGCGCGTCTAAGGATCGGCTGCGTGCCGAGTCAAGCTCGGCGGCCCGCCCGGTGCTAGGTATGGCGAGTGGCACGCGGATGGCGAAAAAAAGCCCTGGTCGTATGCGGTGTCTTCGGCCCGGGCATCCTCGTGGACATGATCAAGGAGCACTACACGGTCGTGGTCGAGCGCAACGTCGTCGTCCTCGACGTCCGAACCTCCCTGGTTGTCGCGCACCTCTCCGATCTCCACCTTCACGGGTACGGCTACCGAGAGTCCGAAGCGTTGAACCGCGTCGCCGACGCCAATCCCGACGTCGTCGTCGTCACGGGCGACGTGACCGACGACGGCAACCTCGAGACCGCGCGCCCCTTCTTCAAGCAAGTCGCGACCTTTGGGCGTGGGAGGACGTACGTCGTGCTCGGCAACTGGGAGCACTGGCGACCCGTAGGCGACGCGCGAGCCTTCTACGAGAGCGGTGGCGCGAAGCTCCTCGTGGACGAGGGCGTGCGGCTCCGGGACGACGTGTTCCTTGCCGGGCTCGACGACATGACCGCCGGGCCTCCCAACGTCGCGCGAGCCATCGCCGGGCGGCCCGAGGGTGCCGTGCTGATCGGAGCCTTCCATTCCCCTTCGATGTGGGACGGACCGGGCCAGAGCTTCGCCCTCGCGCTCGCCGGTCATACCCATGGCGGGCAGATCCGCACGCCCTTCGGGACGCCAATCTTCACGCCCCCAGGTTCGGGGCGCTACGTTGAGGGGCGCTACGACGAAGGCGGCAGGACGCTCATCGTTTCACGCGGCCTTGGAACCTCGATCGTCCCAATACGGCTCTTTTGCCCGCCCGAAGTGCGCATTATCACGGTGGTGCCACGTTAGTTAATTAATTAACGAAGGGATGCGCCGCACATCGCCCTGGGCCGTATTCGTCGTGACCGTAGTGCGGAGTGGCGAGTCATGGGGCGCCCGCACCGCGTAGGAATGCTTCAGGCCATTGAGGCGGATCACTGCGTCGGCCCGGACGACGTGAGGCGCATCACCCTTCCGTTCGGCACCACCTCGCGGTGAACTCCGCCGTGAGCTCGGCACGTCGGCGACCGTAGCGTTCGTCCGTGAGCTCGAACGTCGTGATCCGGTCGGTACGGAACGAGCGGTAGTCCTCACGTAGGCAACACCACGCGACCACGATCTCCTTCTGCTCGTAATACGCGAGCTGAATCGGCCAAACCGTTCGCGCAGTCGCGTGGCCGTCTGCGTCCTCGTACGTGAGCACCACGGCCCGCTCGTTTCGCATCGCTTCGCGCGCTCTTTCGAGAATGGGCGTGCGTGGCCTGCTCCCGTGTTTGGCCAGGTTGATGGGCCAAAGCCCCGGATCGTCGATGCGCGCCCTGAGGTCGTCGGTGGAGGCCGTCGCGATTTTGGCGAGGGCGTTTCGTGCCGCGGCGCCGAGCTCACCGTCGGGGAGCGTTTGCACCCAGCGCGCTCCGAGGACGAGCGCTTCGAGCTCGACCGGAGTGAACATGAGCGGCGGCATGAAGAAGCCCGCGCGAAGAACGTAGCCGAGACCCGCTTCGCCCTCGATGGGTGCCCCGAGGCTGACCAGCTTCTGAACGTCGCGGTAGATGGTCCTGACCGAGACTTGGTGCTCCGCGGCCAGCGCCTCTGCGGTGGCAGGGCTCCGCCGGCGCCGGAGCGAGTCGAGGAGCGCAAAGAGTCGTTCTGTCTTGTCCATGCGTGCTCTCGTTCTCGCTCGGCAGCCCGAGGTGGTTGCCGTCTCCGGCGAGGCCTCAGCTCGCGCGCCCTGCCTTTACCGTCTCCATGAGCTCTCCGTCGAGCTTCTGCGCCCGAACGTAGGCAGGGCGGTCGGCGACGCGCGCGAGGTACGCCAGGAGCTCCGGCTCTGGCGGGACCGCCTTGAGCTGATGAATCGAGAACGCGAGGAAGCTCGCGAGCTGGGTGTCGGCGGCGGTGAAGTGCGGGCCGGCAGCGAAGGGATGCGCCGCAAAATGGCTTACCAAGTTGCGGACCGTGTCTTCATAGGCACCAAACGAATATTCCGACGGCTTGTGATCGATCTTTCGAAAGTGCAACGCGACGCTCGGGTCCACCACGGCGTCGTTGTAGACGAGCATCTTCAGGTACGAAACGCGTCGCGGATCGTCGAGCGATGGCGCGAGCCTGCCGGCGGAGAACCGGTCTGCCAAGTAGATGGTGATGGCCGCGCGCTCGCTGAGGATTTGGCCATCGATCTCGATCGCAGGGACCTTTTTGTGCGGGTGAATGGCGCGATACACTTCCGGCGCACCGCCAGGCGCGTTCGGGTCCACGAAGTGCACGTCGTACGGCACCTCGAGCTCTTCGAGTAGCCAGCGTACGCCGGCCGCGCGCGACCAGGGGTGGTAGTGGAACAGGATTTTGGATGGCGTTCGAGCGGGCTCGGTCATGCCCGTGGTCTATCGCCGTCGCGTGACAGGTCCTGTCAGGAGCGAGCCAATGGCGGTCTCGCGTCTCGAAAGACGATGAGGCACTGGGCTCGGTGGCTTCTGCGCTAGAATTCAACCGTGGCCACGGATCCCGATTGGAGCGACCTGAAGGTCATTCTCGCGGTTGCTCGCGCGCAATCGGTCGCGGGTGCAGCACGAGCGATGGGGGTCGATCAGTCGCCGGTGAGCCGCCGCCTCGCGGCACTCACCGAGTCCGTGGGTGCCGATCTCGTGATCCTGGGTGGCCGCAAGTTCGCGTTGACCCCCGAGGGTCGCATTCTTCAGGCGGCGGCCGAGCGCATGGAAGCCATCGTGACGGAGGCATCCTTGGTCCTTCGGACCGCAAAAGACGACGTGGCTGGGACCGTTCGGATGTCGTGCCCACCCGGATTCGTCGTCCTCTTGCTCCAAGCGCTCAAGACGGCCCGCGAGACGTATCCGGGCCTCCGGTGCCAGGTGAACGGGGACTATCGAACGGTGGACCTCGCGAAGGGAGAGTCGGATCTCGCACTCCGCGCTTTCCGCCCAACCGAGCTCGACCTCGTCGCGCGCAAGCTCGTGGAGATCGGCTGGTTCGTCTATGCCTCCACCAGTTACCGCGAGGCGCGCGGCCTTCCAAGAACCTTCGATGAGCTGGCCTCCCACGCGCTCGTTCTCTACACCCCCCCGATGCACACGGTCAGCGCCCTCAAGTGGATGGAAGAGCACAAGGGTCACGCCACCGAGATCGCCCGCGTCGACAACATCGAGCTTGCCGCTCAGGTCATCGCATCCGGCGAAGGAATCGGCGTTCTTCCCGGGTTCGTAGCTGAAGCCAACGCCGGGCTCGTTCGGGTGTTCGAGGAGAGCGTGGCGATCACCACGATGTACTGCGTTTACCACGAGAGCGCGCGAGACACCGCTCGCGTGCGCGCCGCCGTCGACGCGCTCACCTCGTACTTCGAAGCGAACGCGTCGGCGCTCTTTGACGGCAGCTTCGTTACTTGAACGCCACCACCATCGAGTCCGGTCCAACCAGCGCCTCGACGCGGGTGGTTCTGAACCCCGCATCACGCATCCAGGCGCAGCAATCCGCGCCCGTGTAGTCAAAGCCACCGGGGGTCTCGATCAGCATGTTCAGGCTCATCATGAGACCGAACGCGTTCGTCGTCCGCGCGTCGTCGATGATCGCCTCGTAGACGACGAGTGCCCCACCCTCGGGCAGCGCCTTGTAGGCCTTCTCGATCAGCATTCGTTTCGTCGGCAGGTCCCAGTCGTGCAGGATGTGCCCCATCAGGATGACGTCCGTTTTCGGCAGCTCACCCTCCAGGAAATTGCCGGGGCTGAACGTGAGCTGCGTGTCCGTACCGGTCGCCTTCGTGTACTCCTCGAAGGTTGGGGCGACCTCGGGGAGATCGTAGCCAACGCCACGGAGGTGGGGGTTTGCCTTGGCGATCTGGACCGCGAGGTCTCCCTGCGCCGTACCCACATCGACGAAGGTCTTGTAGTCGCTCCAAGGAAAGGCCTTCGCGATCGTCATGTTCGCACCATGCGAGAGGCCGGTCATCGACGACAGGAACTCACGCAACCGCGCCGGGTCCGCGTAGAGGGACGCGAAGAAGCTGGCGCCACCCCCCTTGACCTCGCTCTGGGGCAAGCCGGTACGCAGCGCCTCCGTGAGGTGGCCCCAGAACGGGTAGAGGCGGTGGTTCGCCATCTCGAGGATGCCGCCGACATAGGACGGCTTGCCCTTGTCGAGGAAGAGGTCGGTCTCCGCGGTATTCTCGTAAGTGTCGCTGGTCTTCTTGAGAAACCCGAGGGCCGTGAGCGCGTCGAAGAAATCGCGCGCCGCGCGTGGATGCAGGCCCATGCGACCGCGAAGCGCCTCGAAGCCCTGCGGGCCGCGCGCGAGCTCGGTGAAGACACCTATCTCCACTGCGGAGAGGAGGGTCTTGGACGCCCAGAAGGCTAGTCCGGTCTGCAGAATCTTCTCGGGGGTGACGTGCGCCATGGGTCTCTCCGTGTGGGCTGAATGGCCGTGCGGCCGCGTGCTCTCCACGTGGCTCGGACGTGTGGGACGCTCGAGGTCGATCCCCAGAGTCGCAAGCGTCCCATGCACATTTGCAGGTGGAGCCTTTCCTCCACGAGGAACGCGTGCTCGGCACTCGTCGCCGCTGGACCTGCCCGCCAACCTCGCGACGCGGCAGGGAGATGACCTCGCGGATCGCCACCGGTGCCACTGCCTGTCGGGACGGCGCTGTTCTTCGGGGGGATCGAGGACGAGCTCGCGTACGTGGAGGAGCTGCTCACGGTCGGGGGTGGCGAAGTCAGCGTCGGAGCTGCTTGAGGCGCAACCCAGCGGCCGAGTCCTCGATCAGCTGCGCGAGCCGCTTGGCGACCGTCTCGGGCCGCTTGGCGCTCGTGACGTGGAACGCGGCCAACTTGCGATAAGACGGCGGCGCGGCGTCCCAGAACGCGGCCGCAGCGGCCCTCTGGCGCATGAGCGCATCGAGGTCGTCCGGGAGCCCCTCGGGCCAGGTGCCAACGGAGTAGTCGGCCGCCGCGTCGCGCGCCTCGAACGCCACGCGACCCGCATCGCGCATCCGTCCGGCCGCCTCGAGCTCGGCGACCATGCGCACGTTTTTGGCGCTCCATGTGGTGGACTTGCGGGGCGTGAACCGCTGGGCCTTGCGCTCGTCGTCGACGCGGCGGCCCACCCCGTCGATCCAGCCGAAGCATAGCGCCTCGCGAACTGCACCCTCCCACGTGAGGACGGCCCGCCCGGTGTGCGCCTTCCACATGCCGACCCAAACCTCCGTCTCCGTCGCGTGATGGTCCTCCAGCCACGCGCGCCAAGCCGACGACGACTCGAAATAGACCGGGGGTACCGTCATGGCATGAAACCTAGCATCGACGGACAGGCTATGCCGCGGCGGGTCTCACGCATGGTGGGGTTCGGAGGATAGTGCCCTATTCGGTCGTTCCGCCCCTGAATCTGCGCTTCCCCGCATCGAACATCGGCGCGAAGATGACGCGCATGACCATCCCGCGCTTTCTCCTCGACCCAAAAAACCACACGCGCCCCTATCCGGACGAGCGCTCGCGCGAGGTCATGAGGGCGACGATTGCGTTCTTCGAGGCAAAAGGAAAGGTACGGCTTCGGGCGGACGACCTCGCACGCACCTGGTACGACGACTTCCTCGCCTTCGTGAAGAAGGACAGAGTCTTCGCCACGCTTCTCACACCCTCGAGCGAGGCGAACGGCGACGCCGACGCGGATTGCCGGTGGGACACTTGGCGAAACTGTGAGCTAAACGAGATATTGGGCTTTTACGGACTCTGCTATTGGTACACGTGGCAGGTGTCCATTCTCGGGCTCGGCCCCATCTGGATGAGTCCAAACGCCGCACTCCGCGACAAGGCAAAAAAGGCCCTGGCGGACGGCGGAATCTTCGGATTCGGCCTCTCCGAAAAGCATCACGGGGCCGACATCTACTCGACCGACATGACTCTCACGCCACGACCGGAAGGGGGATACTTCGCGAACGGCGACAAGTACTACATCGGCAACGGAAACAAGGCAGCCATACTGTCGACGTTCGGCAAGATCGCTGGTTCCGACGAGTACGTATTCTTCGCCGTCGACACTCAGCATCCCAGCTACCACCTCGTAAAGAACGTAGTTGCCAGCCAATCCTACGTGTCCGAGTACCGACTCACGGAGTATCCGATCGAGGAGTGCGACATTCTTTCGCGCGGAAAGGATGCCTGGAACGCTGCGCTCAACACGGTAAACATCGGCAAGTACAACCTTGGCTGGGCGTCGATCGGGATGTGCACGCACTCGTTCTACGAGGCGATCAATCACGCCGCGAACCGTCGTCTCTACAACATGTACGTGACCGACTTTCCGCACGTGCAGCGCATGTTCACGGACGCGTACGCGAGGCTCGTAGCCATGAAGCTCTTCGCACTACGCTCCGCGGACTACCTCCGAGCCGCCTCGGCCGAAGACCGCCGCTACCTGCTCTACAACCCCGTCATGAAGATGAAGGTCACTACCCAGGGTGAGGAGGTCATCGATCTCCTATGGGACGTCATTGCCGCGAAGGGCTTCGAGAAGGACACGTACTTCGATATGGCCGCGCGCGACATCCGCGCCCTTCCGAAGCTGGAAGGAACCGTCCACGTGAACATCGCGCTCATCGTGAAGTTCATGCCGAGCTACTTCTTCTCGCCCGCCGAATACCCCGCCGTGCCTCGCATGGACGCCGCGAAGAACGATGATTTCTTGTTCCAACAGGGGGCGGCGAGTGGACTCGGGAAGATCCGTTTTCACGACTACACGCCTGCGTTCGACGCCTACCCGCTCCCCAACGTCGCGCTGTTCCAGGAACAGATCGCCGTTCTGAAAGAGCTGCTCATGACCGCCACTCCCGACGAGGCACAGCGCAAGGACCTCGACTTTCTCATGACCCTCGGGGAAATGTTTACCCTGGTGGTGTACGCGCAGCTCGTGGCTGAAAACGCGAAAATCTACGCCATGGAAGACCAGCTCGTCGATCAGATCTTCGACTGTTTCGTGAGAGATTTTGCGAAGTTCGCGCAGGAGCTACACGCGAAGCCGAGCAGCACCGCAGCGCAGATGGCCTGTTGCATCCGCCTCATTCGCAAACCGGTCTTCGACGAGCAGAGCTATCAGCGCGTATGGAAAGATCACGTCCTCGCCCTGAAGGGCGCCTATGAAATGAACCCCTGATCCGACTTACGGCTGGGAGCGCGAGGCGATGGGTCGAGGCGACCGTCGCCTCGGCCTTTTCTTGTGCCGATGGGGCGGCTGACGCGCGCGCGGCTCACGGCAGGCACACCTTGCGGTTCTCTTTTCCGCCTCCGGTGGAGCGGCAGCCGAGCGCCTGCGACGCGAAGCTCTTGCAGTAGGCGTCTTCTTTGGTGCCGGTGTCGAAGAGGACCGGGCCGACGGCCGCGATCCCCGCCGTCACGTCGTTGGGCTCGCAGCTGAGGAAGCACATCTTCTTGCCGGTCGACTCGAAAGGCGCGCACACCTGCTTGAGGCCGGTCTTGCACTCGCCCGGCGCCGCGCAGCAGTCGGCGTCGGAGTCGCAGAGATGTGTGCAGTATCCATTGGTCACCCGGTCGAGACACTGAACCTCACCCTTGATCGCGCCGCCGTCGCCACCGGCGAGGCCGGGGTAGCAGTCGGCCGGTGTGCGACACGCTTGCCCGGTCTGCTCTGGGGGGCGCGCCGCGTCGGCGGCCGCGTCGGCCAGGGTCGGATCCGTGGTGGTGCTGCTGCACGCGACGAACGAGGCGAGCGTGGAAGCGAGCGCCAACGCACGTGCGAAAGGATGAGTCATTCCGATAGAATGAGCTTACGCACGGACTCTGTCGACTGGTCACCCCACCTTCCCCCCGGACGCGCGGCTGACCACCTGCACCGGCTCGAATGCCGTCGACTTGGTCTCGCGTGAGTGGCTGTCATGCGCGAAACGAACGGGCCACGCGCCACGAGACGTGGCTGGCCCGGCGGACGCGACTACCATCCAACGGCCATTCACGTCGCGTACCGCGCAGAGAGAGCGCGGCCCCTCACGGCAGGGCTAGCAGCCTGCGCAGCCCGCGCGAGGGGGCACCCGCCGCCAGCCGACCCCTCATGGCCCTGGCGTGCCCCCCAGTCGACAGCCGACCGACCTGCCGGAAAAAAAGATCGCGGCCGTCGTTCACACTCGAGTCGGGGCCACTCTATCGCTTCGAACCCCGACGAACCGACAGGAGACCACGACCATGACCACCTTCCCCATGAACACGATGCTGCGCGGTACCAAGGCTGCTTTCCTCGCCTTTGCTCTCACAATCACGGCGTTCGGTGCGGGGTGCGCGGTGGAAGGAGCGGAAGGGAACGAAGAGGGAACGGATGGGATCGGAGAAAACCAGCAGGCACTCACGGGCAAGATCGGGCTCGACCCCACCCTGATGAAGGAAAAGTGCGAGGGCGCTGGGCACGTCTACGACCCGAGCCAAAATGGTTGCAGCGCAACGTGTGCCCCCGGCCTCGTGCCGGCGGACGCGAAGGGCTTCAAATGCATCAGTCCGTACGCCAAATGCCGGCAGAGCGCGGGGGATAGTTTTACGAAATTGGGAGCGTGCCTGGCGTGTAGCCCTGAATACGCCGGGCCGGAAAAGTGTCCGGTGTCGGTCTCTGATTCCCAGTGCGAGGCCGCGGGAAACTACTGGGCCCAAGAGGGAAAGACCTGCCATACCAAGGGCTCCATCGGGCATTACGATGCGCTCTGCAAACACAACGGCATGGAGTACGACTCTTCCAAGACAGGGAACTTTCCCTGGAAACCGCGCCCCACCGGCCCCGGTTGGCCGACCGGCCCGGCCAACACGAACTGCCTGAGCGATCCCGACTGCATGGTCGTGTTGTGCAACTTTCCCGGAAACGG
>JAYUKI010000782.1:0-1023 GCA_043764595.1 Myxococcales bacterium
CTTGCCCGAAAAGGTCACCTCGGCCCTCGCGCTTGCGGCCCGCGTGCTCGCCTCGCCACGAGGAAAAGCTCCCGAGACCGACGTCGGCCTCACCGATGCACGTCTTGACATCGAGCTTCGCGATCACCGGCTTCGCACCTTCCTTTCGGAGGGCGACTCGGACAGGCCCGCGCAAGAGACCGAAGCCCAAGAGCTCGTCGAAATCGCCGAGGCTCTCGAACAAGGGCACCCCCCGAAGGACAAACCCGGGCCAAAGCGCCGCGCCATGCTGTCCCGCACCGACGGCCGCATCAGCGAGCTCGGGCTCTATGTTCCGCCGAGCTACCGCCCCGATGCTGCTCCACGCGCCGACGGAAAGCCGCCTCGCAAGCACGCGCTCGTGGTCGTGCTCCATGGCTTGAACGGCAAGCCGCTCCAGATGGTTCGCTGGTTCTTCGGCAAGGACGACGGCGGCCGCGACGGCGCGTGGGAAGACCGCCACATGACCGCGTTCGAGCCCATCGACGCCTTCGTGCTCGGCCCTTCCGGCCACGGCAACTCCATGTACCGTGAGCTTGGCGAAGAAGACGTCATGCAGGCGATCGAGTGGGTCAAGTCGCGCTACCCCATCGATGCCTCGCGTATCTCCATCACCGGGCCGTCGATGGGCGGCATCGGCGCCGCGGGCATTCCGCTTCGCAGGCCTTGGGTCTTCGCAGCCGCGGCGCCCCTCTGCGGCTACCACAGCACGTTCGTTCGCCGCGACGTGATGGGCAAGCACCTCGAGCCCTGGGAACGGTTCCTCGGCGAGGACCGCTCGAACGCCGACTGGGCCCCGAACGGGCGCGGGCTTCCCCTGTACATCGTGCATGGAACCCAGGATTTGCCCGAGGAAAACAGCAAAGTCCTCATCGACAAATACGAGTCCCTTCACTACCCGGTGAAGCACGAGCACCCCGATCTGGGGCACAACGTCTGGCAGACCACGTACGAAAAACCCGAGACCACCAAGTGGCTCGTGTCGCGCCAGACCCAGCTCCACCC
>JAYUKI010000783.1:0-12201 GCA_043764595.1 Myxococcales bacterium
GCGCATGACGCCGGCCAAGCACCGCGCACGCATCCAGGGCGACATCTCGCGCATCCAGCCGGGTGGCGGAACCGAGATCTTCAGCGCGCTCGACGCCGCATACCAATCGCTCACGGTGACCCGCGCGCGGAAGAAGCACATCATCCTGCTCACCGACGGTCAGGCCCCACAAAACGGCATTCGGGACCTCGTTCAGGCGATGGTCGCCGAAGGCATGACCGTCTCGAGCGTGGGCCTCGGCGCGGGAGTCGACGAAGGTCTGCTCCGCATGATCAGCGATCTCGGCGGTGGGCGCTTCTACAAGGTTCTCGATCCCCAGCAGCTCCCCCGCGTCTTCACCCGCGAGACCGAAATGGTGTCGCGGTCTGCCGCGGTGGAAGAGTACTTCCAGCCCAAGGTCGTGACGTCGGCCGACTTCATGCGCGGCATCGACCTCGCCTCGGCGCCGTTCCTTCACGGCTATGTCGCGACGAAAATGAAGCCTCCGCCCGCGCAAGAGCTCCTCCAGTCCGAGGTGGGCGAGCCTATTCTGGCACGTTGGCATGCCGGTCTTGGTTGGGCTCTGGCGTGGACCAGCGACGTGAAGAATCTGTGGGCCGTCGAGTGGCTCAAGTGGCCCGGCTACGGCCAGTTCTGGGGTCAGCTCGTACGCGAGCACATGCGCCAAAAGAAGCGCCAACAGCTCGACATGAAAGCGGAAATCGACCCTGCCACTGGGCATGTTCGTGCCTACATCGACGCCATCGGAGGCGACGACCGCTTCCAAAATGGTCTCGACGCCAAGCTCACGGTCGTGGGTCCACAGCCCTCCGGTGAGAAGAAGAACGTTCCGATGAAGCAGACCGCGCCCGGTCGTTACGAGTCCGATTTCCCCCTCGAGCGGTTCGGCTCGTTCCTCCTCCACGCGTCTCTCGAGAAGGACGTCGAAGACGGCAAGGGCGGGGCAAAGTCCGTGCAAGTCGCGGAGAGCTTCGGCCACGTCACCAATCCCTATCCACGCGAGTACCTCGCCCTTGCGCCGGACACCGTCACGCTCCGTCGCGCGGCCGAGGTCACGGGCGGAGCTCTGTCGCCCGAAGCGAAAGCCGTCTTCGATCCCGCGGGGGAGACCATTCGCTACCACCAAGACCTCTGGCCGCGCTTCATCATGGCGGCGATGGCGGTCTACCTCCTCGATCTTCTGGTCCGGCGCGTGCGCTTCTTCGACCGTAAGGTCACCGCACGTCCGGTTCTCGCCAAGTCGACCCGCTCGTAAGCACGCAAAGGTGCCGCACGCGGCAGCCACACCGACCGAGGCGCTTGCGGGCGCAAATCCGACGCCGGCGAAACATGATGCTCTCGGGGCTTCCTTTTGGTAAGTACCCGGCCACGCCGGCCCCGCGGCGCTAAACGGAGCTCCCTTTGGCCGACGCGAACGACGACCGACCGATCACCACCGACGAAATGCTCCTCGAGCCTTTCCATTCGGCCGAAAAGCCCGCCTCGGAATTTCGATGCGGCGCGGAAGCCGAAAAACCCGGTGTTTTCGCAGACTTTACGACTTTTCCATTCGACGGCCCACGCGGTGGGGTGTCGACCGTGTTGCTCGATCTGGCGAAAAAGGGCTGGAGCCAAGAGCGCGAATTCGACGGCGGTCCGGTGCTCGCTCTGCTTAAGGACGGCGCGTCGATCACGCTCGAGCCAGGCAGTCAGCTCGAGCTCTCCGGCGCACCGCTTGCGACCGCCCACGAGACAGCCCGCGAATTTCGCGCGCACCTCGCGGAAATTGCGCCGATCTCCGAGCAACTCGGAGTGTCTTGGCTTGGGCTCGGCTTCCAGCCTTTCGCAACGCGTGCAGACTACACGTTCGTCCCGAAGCTTCGCTACGGCGTCATGCGGGAGTACCTCCCGAAGCGAGGCGCCTACGCCCTCGACATGATGCTTCGCACGTCCACCGTGCAGGCAAACTACGACTATTCGTCCGAGGAAGACGCGATGCGAAAGCTCCGTGTCGGACTCGCGCTTGCGCCGCTCACCGCCGCGATGTTCGCGAACAGTCCTTTCTACGAAGGCACCCCGTTCGGTGGCAAGAGCTACCGCGCAAAAGTCTGGCTCGACGTCGATCCCGACCGCAGTGGTCTCGTCCCGCACGTCTGGAAAAAGGGTGCAGGCTACAAGGACTACGTCGAGTGGGCGCTCGACATCCCCATGTTCATGTTCAAGCGCGACGGAAAACGCGTCGAGAACACCGGGCAGACCTTCCGCGATTTCTTGAAGAATGGCTTCGCAGGCCATCGCGCCGAGATGGGCGACTACACCACGCATCTCAACACGCTCTTCCCCGAGGTGCGCCTCAAGAAGACCCTCGAGGTGCGCGGCGCCGACGCCCAGAACGAAGCCATGACACCGGCGCTCTCGGCTCTTTACGCGGGGCTTTGGTACGATCCCCAGGCCCTCGACGAAGCCTCGGACCTCGTGCGCGACGTCACGCTCGAGGAAACCACCGCCGTGCGCGCGCACGTTTGGAAGCTCGGGCTCGGTTCGCCGTTCCGCGACGGCACGCTGCGGGACCTCGCCGAGAAGGTGATCACCATCGCCGAGGGTGGCCTCGCGCGTCGCAACCACCTTGATGGCGGCCACGACGAAAGGGTCGTTCTCAAGCCGCTCAGCGACCTTGTCGCCAAAGGCGAATGTCCCTCCGACGCCTTGCTCCGCGATCTGCCCACGAACGAAGCCGATCTCAAACGAGAGATCGTACGACGAACGGCCTTTTCGCTCCGCGGATGATTCGGGCCGCGCGGTCTACGAGCGAACGTCGGACGAAGCCGAAAGCGCCACGCTCTCGAACGAAGCCCGAGCCGCGCGAATGAAAGCGATGACTTTCTCGGGGTCCTTTTTCCCTGGGCTCGACTCGACACCGCTGGCGACGTCCACGCAGTAAGGGTGCACGTTACGAATCGCTTCGGCGACCGTCTCGGGGGTCAGCCCGCCCGCGAGAGTCAGCTTTCGCCTTCTGGCAAGGGTACGCACGAGCCCAGGGGCGACCACATGTCCGGTTCCGCCGAGGGCTCCTTCGACCTTTGCATCCACCAACACGTAGTCGCCCGGAAAGCGGTCGGCTTCTTCGACGTCCCGTTCATCGGCCACACGGAACGCCTTGTACGCATGCGGCAGCAGCGCTTGCAGGGCTTCCGGCGGCTCGTCCCCGTGGAGCTGAAGGCACCCGAGCGGTATGTCGTCTCGAAGGGCGCGCATGCGATCGAGGGGCATGTTCGCCACGACGCCGACCACGAGTACCTTGCCCTCGACGCTTGCCGCGATCGCTCGCGCAGTTTCGAGGGAAATCGCCCGCGGGCTCGCGGGAACGAAGTTGAGTCCAAGAGCCGTTGCGCCCGCGTTCACGCAAACGATCGCGTCCTCCACCGAAGTGATGCCGCAGATCTTCACGTGCATGCGCGAGCTCACGGGGTTCCCGACGGAATTTTCAACAGTTCTTTGACCGTGGCGATCACCATGGGAGCTTGGATGGGCTTCACCACGTACGCGTTCGCGCCGAGCTCCAGCGCGCGCTTTCGATCCGTTTCTGCGCCCTCCGTCGTGATGATGACGATGGGCACGTCCTTGTGGATCGCGTCGGTTCGAATGCGTCGAACGAGCTTGAGCCCATCCATGACGGGCATGTTCACGTCCGTCACGATGACGTCGAATCGCGCCGCGGCGAGCTTTCGGAGCGCGTCCATTCCGTCGGTTGCTTCTACGACCACTAGCCCCTTGATGCGGGACAGCGCAAAGACGAGCAGCTGACGCATCATCGGAGAATCTTCGACGACGAGGCAGCGCAGGGGGTCGCTCATGAGCAGCGCCGCATCATCGGCAACTTTCCCTCAAGATACAACACGAACGATTTCACGCTGCTGCGCGCTCCGCCCCGTTCGCGAGACGGGAGCCGGGGGAGAGTCACTGTCAGTGCTCAGGGCCTGACCGCGATCGCACGACGCCACTCGCTGCTCTCGTCCGTCGAGGACGTGACTACGACGTCGTGACGTCGGCCATCCACGCGGCGAGCTCGCCCGTCACGATTCGGCGCGTTCGCCTCAGTGCCGCGACGTTCCGAGATCCGGTGAGCAACATGATGGCCCGGAGCTCGCGCTCGATCCTATCGAGTGCGGAGAGCGCACCCTCCCGGCCGCCTTCTCGAAGGGCGACGAGGACCGGCCTCGCCACGCCGGCTGCAGTGGCTCCGAGGGCAAGAGCCTTGGCGACCTCCATACCGGTCTTCACGCCACCCGTGGCGATGACGGTTTCGAAGCCAATCGGGGCGACCTCCGTCACGCTCGCTGCCGTTGGGATGCCCCAATCCCAGAGCGCCTCGCCGAGCATTCTTGAGCTCTCGTCGCCTGAGTGCGCCGCCCGCTTGGTCTCGACGGCCACCCACGAAGTCCCGCCGGCTCCGGAGACGTCCACGTGGCGAATTCCCGCCGCAAACAGGCGCCGTCCAACGCCCCGCGACAGGCCCGAGCCCGTTTCTTTCGCAACGACGGGAAGGGGCAGCTCCCGCGCTAGGCGTGCCATCGTCTCGATTCCGCCGCGAAAATCGCGATCTCCATCGGGCTGAACGAGCTCCATCGAGGGGTTCATGTGGACACACAGGGCGTCGGCGCCGACGTCGTGTGCCAGCTTGGCCAGCACGTCGGGACCCGACTCACGTGCTTGAACGACGCCCACGTTACCGAGCAGAAGCACGTTCGGAGCGACGTCCCGAACGGCGAACGAGCCGCGCGTCTCGGGTCGCTTCATCATCGCTCGCTGGCTGCCTAGGCCGAACCCGTAGCCCCGCTCGTCCGCAATCCGCGCGAGCTCGCGGTTGATGCGTCCCGCTTCGTCCGTTCCTCCCGTCATGGCCGCAATGAAAAGAGGGGCCCGCAGCGTTTTGCCCAGCACCGACACGCTCGTATCAATTTCGTCCCACGCGAGGTCGGGGCAAGCGTCGTGGCAGAGACGGACGTGCTCGAAGAGTGTCGTTTTTTCCCGAAAGCCCACGTCCTGGGTAGCGCATAGCTCGATGTGGTCTTGTTTGCGCTGGCCGATGTCCGTCATCTTCGTGTCCCTCGTAGGCCCGAACCTGCCGTTCGTCATCACGAACCTTCGCGAGGGACGGTGACCAACGAGACCTTTGGATGCCGTCGCGCGGCTCGAGGTGCCGATTGAAGTCCAGGGCCCGACGAACTACACCGTTCTGGAGGCGTCCGCCGCGGTGCGTCTTTCCGGAGAATTTCGTGGTGCTCCGAAACCCTTGAAAAGTTTCAGAAACATTTGAAAATATGCGGAATCCTTTGCTAATGCCGCCCTTCCTCGGATTGACACCCCGACCGCTCGCCCCTAGCTTTCGGCCAAGCTCGGTCGGCTATCGACCGCTTGTGGGGAAGCGCGTGGCGCCTGTGAGGGAACCATGACTGGATACGCGGATACGACCAGTCCCGAGTTGGGACATCGAAGGGTTCCGATAGGAGCTCAAAGCCGCATGACTGCCCTCGAAGCCTACGCCCTCTACGCCAACCTCGTTCGTGACCGCGTCGACCGTGCCGTCGTCACGGCGCTCGGAGCGGATCTGGCGAACGAACGCGAGCTCGGCGCAGACGTGGCCCGTGTCGCAGATGCCCTCTTTTCGCTCGGAACCAGGGGCGGCAAACGAATCCGCGCCGTTCTCCTGTCGCTCGCCTATGAAGGGCTCGGGGGCGAAGGTGGAGCGGAACGCGTCACGAACGCCGCCGTCGCGATCGAGCTTCTCCAGGTCTACATGCTCGTCCACGACGACTGGATGGATGGCGATCTCGTGCGTCGCGGCGGACCGAGTGTGCACAAAATGCTGGCCGATGGTTTCGGGTCGACGGCGCTTGGCGACGCAACGGCGATTCTCGCTGGAGATTTCGCATGTGCGCTGGCGCAAGAGGCCATGCTCTCCGTCGATGCGAAGAAAGAAGCGCTGGTGGCCGCAGGACGACGCTTCGCGCGCATCCAACACGACGTGGTCCTTGGTCAAGTGATGGATGTCTGCGGAGAGCTGCGGTCCATCGGCGACCTTACGCTCGCTCGCGTCGAGCGCATGCACGCGAAAAAGACCGGAGCTTACACCGTCGGCGGGCCGCTCGCGATCGGCGCGCTGCTTGCGGGAGCCGGCGCAGAGCAGGTTGCGGCGATCGATGCGTTCGCGGAGCCCTTGGGAATTGCCTTCCAGCTCCGGGACGACGTCCTCGGGACCTTCGGCGCCTCCGACAAAACCGGGAAGGCTCGATTCGGCGACCTCCGCCAAGGCAAGCGCACCGCGCTCGTTGCGAGCTTCCTTGCCGTCGCAGATCCGCCTGGCCTCGCGCTTCTCACCGAAGTTCTGGGGCGCGCGGACGCCGACGACGCGGCCTGCGCGAAGGTGGCCGACCTCATCGAATCGAGTGGCGCGCGAGCCTGTGTGGACGCCCGCGTGTCCGAGCTCCTCGCCTTGGCGCATCAAAAGCTACCGGCCCTTGGCTTTCGCGCCGAAGAAGCGTTCGTGCTCGAAGGGGCCATCACGGCGCTCGGGGAGCGTGCGTCGTGAGCACGCAAAGGACCGTCAGGCGACCGGCTTGCCTAGGCCGCCCAACCGCGGGGAGGAAGGCATGATCATGCAAAGGAGCCGGAGGCGACTGGCTTGTCTATGCCGCCCGACCGAAGGGAGGAAGGCATGAACGCGAAAGGCGAAGTGCGAATGCCACTCGGAATGGCTTGTGGGAAGGTCATCTTGCTTGGCGAGCATGCGGTCGTGCACGGCGTGCCGGCCATCGCCGTGGGCATCGATCGCGGCGCGCACGCTCGGGCCACGCCGATCTTGGGGCAGCTCTGCGAGCTCGCCGTGGCGAAGTGGGACGTAGACGTTCGAGAAGGTCAGGACGAGCCCATGCTCGCCCGCGCGTTCACCGCACTCGTCCAAGCCACGCGTCGTGATTTGGCCGCCGAAGGTCGCCTCCTCGAGGCGTGTCGGATTGAAGCCTCCGCCGAGCTGCCACCGGGGGGCGGTCTCGGATGCTCGGCGGCGACCGGCGTGGCCGTCGCGCGTGCCCTCGACCCGCTCGCGAGCGCCACCGAGGTCGCGCGTCGCGCGATGGAGTGGGAGCGGGTCTTCCACGGCAACCCGTCGGGAATCGATGCGGCCGTGGCCGCGCGCGGCGGTTGCGTCTACTTCAAGCGTGGTGAGCCCATCACTCCGCTCCGGCTCCGTGGCGAGCTCGTGCTTGCTGTCGGAAGCACGGGCCTTGCCTCGAGCACGAAGTCGATGGTCGACGCCGTCGCACGTCGTCTCGAGGCCGACCGCGCAGGTACGACACGTCTGTTCGAGGAAATCCACGGTTTCGTCCGCGAAGCGCGCGTCGCCCTCGAAACGTTCGACGTGCTCGCCCTCGGACGAACACTCGAGAAGAACCAACTCGCCCTGTCCGAGCTTTCGCTCTCCACAACAGACATCGACACCATGTGTGCCCTCGCACGGAGCCGTGGTGCGCTCGGCGCAAAGCTCACGGGAGCGGGCGGGGGCGGAAGCGTCATTGCCCTCGTCGATTCGCTCGAGCTTGGTGAGCGTGTGGTCGCTGCATGGGCAAGCGCGGGCTTCTCTGGCTTCGTATCCCGTGTCCGAGCGCACGCCGAGGCTCCCCTGGCCCGTCAGGAAGAGGCCCTCCGATGAACCGCTCCGCCACGGTGGTAGCGCACCCGAACATCGCCCTCTCGAAGTACTGGGGAAAGGCGTCCAGGGAAGGGAATTTTCCAGCAGTTCCGAGCCTTTCGGTGACTCTGTCCGGGATGTCCACCCGAACTTCCGTTCGCTTCCACGACGCGGCTGCGGATTCCATCACTCTGGGCGGGGTGCCGATGACCGCTGGCCTCGCGAAGGTGACGCGTCTCCTCGACACCGTACGCATGGCCTCGGGCATCCACGCGTTCGCGACCATCGACACGGTGAACGATTTCCCAACTGGATCGGGGCTCGCATCGAGCGCTTCGGGATTCGCGGCCCTCGCTCTCGCCGCCGTCCGAGCCGCAGGGCTCGACTGGGACGCCGAGCGCGTCAGTGGTCTCGCCCGGGCGGCATCGGCAAGCGCGGCGCGGAGTCTTTTCGGTGGCTTCGTCGAGCTTCCCTACGGCAGCGAAGGCGCCCGGGCCTGCGCCCCGAAGGATGCCCTACCGCTGCGTGTTCTCGTCTGTGTCGCGACCGAAGAAGCCAAGAAGGTCGCGTCGACCGGCGGCATGATCCGCACCTCGAACGAGAGCCCGTACTACGCCGCCTGGCTCGACACGGCACCGAGGCTTCACGAAGCGCTCCGCGCGGCACTCCTTCGCGGCGATTTTTCGGAGGTCGGATCGCTGGCCGAGAGGAGCGCCCTCGCGATGCACGCGTCCGCGTTCGCCGCGGGAGTGGTCTACGTGAAGGGCGTGACTCTCGAGGCGCTCGAGGCCGTCCGAGCCCTTCGAGCAAGAGGAATCGAGGCCTACGCAACGATGGACGCAGGCCCCCACGTGAAAGTCCTCGTCCGCGAACACGACGTAGCCCGCGTTCGTGAGGCCATGGCTTCCGTGGACGGTGTGCTTCGTGTGATCGACACGGCGCCTGGCGATGGCGCCCGTCTCGTAGCGGAAACCGCATGACGCGCGTTCGTGCTCCCGGAAAAATGGTGCTCACTGGTGCGTACGCCGTCCTTCGCGGAGCGCCCGCTTTGGTGGTCGCCGTCTCGCGAGGCGCCATCGTGGCTTCCGGCACCCAAGCTCCTGCCTCCCGCGAGGTCGTGGCGGCGCTGGGCACGGCCAACGCTCCGGCCGCAGACGCGTCGGAGCTCTTCGATGGGGACCGCAAGCTCGGGCTCGGCGCGAGTGCCGCGGTATTGGTCGCGACGCTCGGCGTTCTCGCCGCCGAGCGCGGGGATGACCTTGCTCGTTCGGATGTAAGGCACGCGATTTTTACACGCGCCCGCGCCGCCCACGCGCAAGCCCAACAGGGTGGCAGCGGGATCGACGTTGCGGCGTCCGTATACGGTGGGACTCTTTCCTACCGGCTCGAGGGCGACGGCGCCATCGTCGGACCGCGTCCCCTCCCCGAAGGCGTCACGTTCGCGGCCTACGCGTCGCAAACGTTCGCGCGCACCTCGGACCTTCGCGAGCGCGTCGACGCTCTTCGCAGCCGAGATCCGGAGCTCGATGCGCGTCTCTTTGCGTCGCTCTCGACCGCGTCCCGCTCGGCCCACGACGCCTGTATGGCGAACGATGCCGCAGGGTTTCTCGCGTCTGCGCGCGCATTCGGGAAGGCTCTCGACGCCCTCGGTCTTGCCGCCAATGCGCCCATCGTTTCGTCGGCCGACGCCGAGCTCGCTCGCCTCGCCGAAGCCTCTGGCGGCGCCTTTTTCCCGTCCGGGGCAGGGGGCGGGGACGTCTCCGTTCGCCTCTTTTCACGGGCCTCACCCACGACCGAAGATTTCAATGACGCCGCGCGGCGTGCGGGTATGGTCCCGCTCGGCATCGTAGAAGATCCCGACGGCGTTCGCATTCTCACGTCCCTTCCCGACTGACTTCCGACGGACCTTTCCGAAGAACGGCCACCATGAGCAAGACCTCGCAGCTACCAGGGTTTTACAAGGTGAAAGTCGCCGAGCGCCGAGCGCTCGTGTGCGACGCGACCGGCATCGAGCCCATCGAAATCGAGCGTGCTCTCGAGGGCGGCGGTCTGGACGCCGAGACGGCGGACAAGTTCGTCGAGAACGTCCTTGGGACTTACGCCTTGCCCTACGGCGTCGCCCTCAACGTCCGCGTGAACGGGCACGACCGTGTGGTCCCGATGGTCGTCGAAGAGCCAAGCGTCGTGGCTGCGGCCTCGAACGCCTCGAAAATGATTCGGGCGGGCGGTGGATTCGTCGCCGACGTCGACGACCCGCTCATGATCAGCCAAGTGCAAATCTTCGACGTTGGCGACCGTGAGGGCGCCAAGGCACGCATCCTGGCCGAGACGGCCGACTTGCTCGCTCGGGCCGATCGCGCCGTTCCCGGTCTCGTCGTCCGAGGTGGAGGCGCGCGCGAGCTCGAGGTGCGCTTTCTCGGCACCGAAGAAGACCGCATGATCGTGGTTCATGTGCTCGTCGATTGCCGGGACGCGATGGGCGCCAACCTCATCAACAGCGTGGCCGAAGGCGTCGCCGATCGCATCGCGGAGCTCGCCCAAGGCAAGGTAGGTCTTCGAATTCTATCGAATTTGTGCGATCGCCGCTGTGTCCGCGTGACGTGCCGGGTTCCGTCGCGTGTGCTCGCCACGGAGACCATGAACGGCGACGAGGTCATTGCCGGCATCATCAACGCGTCGCGATTCGCGGAGCTCGATCCCTACCGCGCGGCGACCCACAACAAGGGCATCATGAACGGCATCGATGCCGTCGTCCTGGCCACGGGCAACGACTGGCGTGCGGTCGAGGCGGGCGCTCACTCGTACGCTGCGCGCTCGGGTACCTACTCTCCACTCGCCATCTGGCGCCGAGAAGGAGACTTCCTCGTGGGTCGCCTCGAGCTCCCCCTCTCGCTCGGTACAGTCGGTGGAACGTTGCGGGTTCACCCCGGTGCTCGACTCTCGCTGCGGGTCGCCGGTCTTGAGTCTTCGCAAGACCTCGCCATGGCCGCCGCATCGGTCGGGCTCGCCTCGAATCTTGCCGCTCTTCGCGCCCTCGCGACCGATGGCATCCAGCGCGGCCACATGGCGCTCCACGCGCGGTCCGTTGCGGTCGCGGCCGGTGCTACGGGGGACGAAGTCGCTCGCGTGGCGCAAATGATCGTCGAAGCTCGAAACATCACCGTCGAGGCGGCGAGGCATGCGCTCTCCGTGGTGACGAACCGCGCCGACAGCGCCGTTTCCCTCGACGACGCCTAAGCTCCTCGAGACTCCGTCGGGGCGAGTGAAACGCCTCGCCTCGCGTGCCGCTCTCGGGTAGCTTCGGCCCGTGGCCGACAGGCGTTCTGCGAGCGAAACGGATTCCGCGGAACGCCTCGCGCAAGTGAGCGGTGCACTCCACGACGTCTCGAATGCGCTGACGGTCGTGCTCGGGTGGGTCGACGAGGCTCGTACCCCCGATCTCTCCCAGCGAGATCTCATGTCGGCCCTCCGAATGATCGAGCAGCACGCACGAAAAGCGAGAGATCTCGCGAGGTCTGCCATCGGCGCCGAGGTGGCTCCACCGAGCTCCACGCTGCGCTCCGTCGACGCCGTCGTGGATGAGGTTCTCGCTGCACTAAGTCCAGCCGCCCGCGAAGCCGGTGTCTTGCTCGTCGTCGAAGGCCGTCTCGACGACGCCGCGTGCCACGATCCGACCGCGCTCCACCACGTCCTCGTGAACCTCGTCTTGAATGCCTTGGCGCACTCTCCCCGCGAGAAAGAAGCCCACGTGCGCGTCCGGGTGGCCTCTGGAAGCGATGGCGGGTTGGTCCTCGACGTGGTGGACGAAGGGCGTGGAGTGCCAGACACACTCGCTGCATCGATTTTTACGGGAGCCAGCACGCGAAAGGGTGGGGCAGGGGTAGGCCTTTCCCACTCGCGGAGTGTGGCTCGAACGGCCGGTGGCGACCTTTGCCTCGTGCCGCGACCGGATGCCCTCGCGGTCCACGGAGCCGCGTTTCGTCTTACCTGGCCACGAATCGAAGCCGTCCCCCGACCCAGCGCGAGCCGCACGCGCGGAGCCATGGCGCTTGCCGGGCAGCGGTTCCTGGTCGTCGAAGACGATCCCGCCGTAACGCTTCTCCTCGAGGCCGCTCTCGAGTCGCGAGGCGCGGACGTGTGCGTCGTGCGGTCGCACGCCGAGCTCGACGGTGCCCTCTCCGAGCCCCACGACGGCGCCATCGTGGACCTCTCTCCGCTCGAAGGCCATGTGAGCGAGGCGTTCGCCAAAGTGGCCGCCGCCGCGCGTGCCGGTGCCCCCCTGGTTCTGGCCACGGGAAGCGTCGACGCCTTGCCCGAAGAAGTGACGCGCCTGTCCGTCGCCGTCAGGCTCGTGCGCAAACCCTTCGAGCTTGGCGAAGTACTCGCCGCGCTCACCTCCGGAAAGGGACAAAATCCCGGGCAACTGTGAGCCTTTAGGATTTCGAGTCGAAAGCCGTTGACTCGATCCTCGAATATTGGCAAAAGCCTCGCCGCACCCCGCGAAGGTGGCGGAATTGGCAGACGCACTAGCTTGA
>JAYUKI010000784.1:0-1022 GCA_043764595.1 Myxococcales bacterium
GTTGTGGTACGCCACGCTCGCGTCGGCGCGGAACACTTGCACGTCGCGCTCGTCGATCGCCGCGGCCTCCGGCACGAAGCGATCGAAAGCGTCCTTCGAGCCCTCCACCTTCGGCACCACTTCGGCCGGCAAGGCAGGCGCGCTCGGTTTGGATGCCTTCTTCGACGGCGTGACCTTCGCGCTCTTCTTTTTTGCTGCCATCGCTTCCCCCATCTCGAATTTTCGCAAACGTTCGGGTTTGTGCGGACCAGAGTGCTCGGTTCGTCGCAACGGTTGCGAAAAACCAGCGCCAGAGGCTTTCACAACTCGGAACGGTTGAGAAGTACGGGCCGCTCGACCCTTCCGAACGCCCCAAAAGGTTCGGCATTAGGGGGCTTTGACCTTCGCAACGCCTCAAAAGGTTCGGGCTTAGGGGCTTGGACCTTTCGCAACGCCGAATGGAGCTCGAGACGCTGGAGAGCTACGTCAAGATTGCCAGTAAAGAGGTCGACAGGTTCGAGTGAGCGCGGAGCACCGCCGATCGCGCGCGCCCCTGCGTGCCTGCGTGCCGCGCAACGAGCCTCCCAATCGACAATCGGCCCTGGGCCACGAAAGAGTGCATCGCGACAAAAGAGACGCACGAGCGACGTCTCGCGCGCAGCACTCTCCGACGAACCGCGGGCCGATGTATTGCGGGCCGCGGCCGAGGATTGTGTATCGCAAGGATGCGGCTCCCGTTCTTCCTCGAGCGATCGCGTCCTGTCATGGGGTCGAGGCGATCGCCGCGCTCTCTCGTCCCGCGGCTGCACGAGCGCAGCCCAGAGTCGGCTACGCACACGGCAGGCGATGCGACGACTCGCCAGCGTCAGCCGGGAGCGTAAAGAAGAACGTCGCCCCTTTCCCGAGCTCGCTCTCGACCCACAACCGACCGCGGTGAGCCTCGACGAGCCCCTTCGCGATGCCGAGCCCGAGGCCGACGCCGCCGTTTTTGCGGTCCGATTGCCAGAATCGGTCGAAGATGCGCGCGGTCTCTTCCTTCGCGA
>JAYUKI010000785.1:0-12163 GCA_043764595.1 Myxococcales bacterium
AAAACCTGGGCTCCGTGCTCGATCTCACGACGGCTCGCATGGCGGCATTCGAAGCCGAAACTCCGGACGTAAGCGACGTGCAGTATGCATGCGTCGTGGCCTCGCCGCGGCGTGGCGCGCTCGGAGTCGGGCCGTGGCTCTTGCCTACGTACTCGTGGCTCAGGCGTCGCGCGGGGGACAACGACGGCGTGGTTCCAGTGACCTCGCAGCGGCGCGGGCGCGAGCTTGGCCACCTCGACACGGACCACTGGGGCTCGGTCGGCTGGGGCGGCTTCGACGCGCCCACGTTCTACGAGAAGCTCGTCCTGGACTTGCTCGAAGGGAACGCCCTCGACAGCTCGTCCGTTCGGGCTTCGCATCGCCTACCGCTCACGTCCGCGTCCTGGTAGGTTCCGCCCGCAAGGTGCCAAGCTCGGCATACGCGGCCATGGTCGGGGTGAGCCCACGCGTATCTGGTCTAGTTCGAGGGGCGCTGCCCCTCGAGCTCCTGCGTGATGCGGGCCTGAGAGTCCTCGCCTTCTCCGCTTCGCTACGAAGTCTGCGGGGGTCTCGACCTCGCAGACTCGGCCTCGACCCGGCCCGAAGACTTTTCACCCTGCGGGCGTCTTGGGCGGGAGTGCGGCTCGCCCGGTCTAGTTCGAGGCCGTGCCCGAGCCGAAGGTCGTCGCGAAGAGCAGGCCCGATCGATCGGATTTGGGAGCCAGGTACCAGGACGACCCCGACCCACAGCGGTTGGCAGAACCGGACCTCGCCACCCTCGAGGATGCACCTCCGCGTCAAAAAACCGTTCTGACCCGGCGTTCTGACGCGGTGGCGCGTCAATTTTTGCCTCTAAACCGGTTTTTTGACGCGGTGGCGCGTCAAACTTCGACCCCAGACCGGTTTTTTGACGCGGTGGCGCGTCAAACTTCGACCTTAGACCGGTTTTTTGACGCGGTATCGAGTGAAACCGTGCTCGCTTCAGGCCGCCGGACCTTGGATTGCGGACGGCGGTGCCGCGACCAAGGGCGAAGTGAGCCCTGCCCCTCGAGCTCCTTCGAGAGGTACGGGCCCGAAGACCTGTCGTGATCCTGAGACCTACTCTTCGGTAAAATCCAGGTCTTTGCCGTGGGTCTCTTCCAGACCGAAGACCGATGCAAAGCCTAGCGCGAGCACAACGGCGCCCACGATGGCGGCGCCGTAGACCACTCCGACCGAGCCTTTGAGAAACTGGAAGCTCAACGTGACGAGGACGAGCGCGCCTCGCACGAAGTTCGGCGCGGTGGTCGTGGCCGTGGCTCGAATGTTCGTTCCGAATTGCTCGGATGCGACCGTGACGAATACGGCCCAATAGCCCGAAGCAATGCCCAAGAGGACGACGACGACATAAAAGGCCGTGAGCGAAGAGCGGCCAATCGTGAAATAGGCGAGCGTGGCCAGGGACGAGAGGGTCAAGAAGCCGAAGAGGACCTTTTTTCGACTCTTCAAGACGTGGCTCAAAAAGCCACTTCCGAAGTCGCCGATGGCGAGCCCAATGTACATGAGCATCACGGCCGTCGACGGCTTCGGGAGCTTGGTGAGGCCCATGGCACCCGCGATTTCGGGCGAAAACGTCACCAAGATGCCGACCGCATACCAGACGGGCACTCCGACGAGGATGACCGAGACATAACGACGAAGGCGCGTTTTGCTGCGGAAGAAGGCAAAGAAGTCTCCGTGACGGACTCCGGTCGCCTTGGCCCCTTCGAACATGCCACTTTCGGTGAGACCGACCCGCACGAGAAGAAGGGAGAGGCCCATTCCGCCACCGACGAAATAGGCCACTCGCCACGAGAAGGCGTCGCCCACGAGCGCGGCCACGACGGCGCCCAGAATGCCGACTCCGGCCACGACCGTGGTCCCGAGTCCGCGCTTCTCGCGGGGCATCACTTCGGCCACGAGCGTGATGCCCGCACCAAGCTCGCCGGCCAAGCCGACCCCGGCCACGAAGCGCATGATTTCGTATTGCAGGACTGTCTGCGCGAAACCGTTCGCGATGTTGGCCAGCGAATAGGTAAGAATCGAGCCGAAGAGGACGGTGAGACGACCTCGTTTGTCGCCCAGAATGCCCCAGACGATGCCGCCGATGAGCATGCCGCTCATTTGCCAATTGATGAGGCGTACGCCCACGTCGGTGAGGGCTTCGCCGGAGAGCCCGAGCGATTTCAGGCTCGGCACCCTCACGATGCTGAACAAGATGAGATCGTAGATGTCGACGAAGTAGCCAAGCGCGGCCACCAGAACGGTCAGCATCACCTTGCGCTTCATGGCTTGGACGGTCGTCACGACGTGCACATGACCAGAGGCGGCCCTTTGGGGTCAATCGACAACCGGGGCGCGTTCGGGCCACGAGCTGGCCGACGGGTCACGATCGAACGAGCAACCCCTCGGCGATGGCCTTGGCGACCAGCGCGTGGGTGGCGGCATGGCCGGGGATCCTCATGCTCACGTGGCCTAGGGGAGGCCCTCCCCACACGAACAAATCTCCCAAGAGATCCAAGAGCTTGTGCCGTGCAGGCTCGTCGGCCATGAAGGGCTCTCCTGCCGACAGGATGCCGTCGTCCGTGACGAGTACGACGCTCTCTTTGGCCACGTGCGAAGCGAGGCCACGGTGCGCGAGCTCGCCGAGCTCGTGGGCGAAACCGAACGTCCGCGCGGAGGCGATACGTTCCAGAAAGTCGCTCGTCGTGCCGTCCCACGCGGCTGAAGGCGCGAGCCGTGGGTCTCCGAAGTCGATTTCTACCGCGACGCGCACATCGGCGGCGACGGCGAACGTGACGTGCGTCTTTCCGAAAGAGAGCTCACCGTCCCGAACGACACGAAGGCGTGGGGGAGACGCGGCGACGCCGAGCGATGCGAGCGCCTGGGCAAACGCGAGCGCAGCTCCGTCGACCAGGGGCACCTCTTCGCCTTCGAGCGCGATGGCCACGCCCTCGTGAAGGGAGAGGCCAGCGAGCGCGGACAAAAGGTGCTCGACCGTGCGAAACGTGTCGCCTTGGTGCGAGAGCTCGGTCGACCTGCGCTCTCCCGAGGGCACACAAAGACGGACGGGATGCGAACGCCCGTCGCGAACGAACACCACCTCGCCCGGACGCGACGACACGGTCACACGTGAGGCCTGTCCGCCGTGGAGACCCCGGCCTTCGATCGAAACCACGGTGGAGACTTAGCCTGGATTTCGCTCTGCCGCCGAAGGTCCGCCGGCAAATCGAAGCGAATTCGGGCGTAGATTCAGGACTTCGTGCGCAGGGATAGCTCCGCTGTCTCGAGCACGATGGCCCCGAAGATGCGCTCGAACACGCGAGAAATACCGACGGAACGTAGAGCCAAATCCAGGCCTACCGCAGAAGTCGATCGAATCGACGGTGCCCGGCACCGTTCGCCTCCTCGCTCTCGAGGGCACGCTTCGTAACAAGCTCTCACACGCTCTTCAATCGGCATGGAAATGCACCCGAAGCTCTGCGAGAGTGCGCCGCCATGATGCCCTTTACGAAGACGGGTTCTGCCGTGATTCGCGTTTTCAAGGGCGCGTGCGTGGTCACGGCGACCACGCTGGCACTCGCGGCTTCCACGGCCAGCGTGGCTCGGGCCGACCTCATCCCCGAGGACCGGCGCCCTCTCAAAGTGAGCGTCACGTTTTCCGCACCGACGGACGGGCACATCGTGGCCTATCCAACGGACTGCATGGGGCTCGACCCGAAGCTCAATCCGCAGCTCGAATTTTACCAAAACTACGACGTGGTCGAAGCCGGGAAGCCTCGCGAGCCCTACAAATTCTGCGGCGAAAAGACCAAGGTGTGGATCTTGGACACCGACTCGTTCAAGAAGGTGCCGGGCGAGAAAGTGCCAGCGTTCGTGCGCAGCGAATGGAAGCTGGAACAGCTCTCGAAGGTCGCCGTTCCGGAGCGTCCCCTCTTTTTCCAGAAGAGCCCTCATGTTCACGCGACGGGCTACACGATGCCAGCCCAGCCGAACATCAAGGAGACGTCTCCCCTCGCCGCCGTGACGGAGGCCGTGACGTTCGCCGGGATTCCCGCGAAGGTGGCGAGCGTCAAGCTCGTCTACAAGTACACCGACGGCCAAACGGAAGAACACACGTACGCCGTCGGCTCACGCCCGCAGCCGAAGCGCCCGGAAGCCCGGGATTGGATGTCCGGGCTCGTGAACGAACCTGGGACCGATCCGAACGACGCCGGCGCTCCGGAGGCGGGCGCGCCCTCGTCCGGGACGCTCGATCGCAAGATGTTCGTCGTCTCGGCGAAGAAGGCGCCCACGGAAAACGCGACGACGCCCAAGGCCACGGAATCCGCGCCAAAGAAGCTTGATCCGTCGTCGAAGCTGATGCTCGGGTTCGCCATCGTGGCCATCGTCGCGGCCTGGGCTTCGCTCCGGGAAGACGGCAAGAAGAAGAGCTGAGCGAACGAGCAACGGCCGGCTCGATGGGTGAGTCTACCGTCCACCGACGGGCGTCCGGATAGGGTCCTTCGGGCTCGCAACGGACTAACGCGACCCGTCCGTCACTCTGCGACGACGTCCATTTCTTTGCGACGTAGTCCATTCGGATAGAGCACGACGTAGGCCTTTGCAGCGTCGCGCCTTCCTTGATGGATACGCGACAGAACCCCGAGGTACGCGGCATCCTCGCCGGACGAGCTCGACGCCGCCGTGACGGGTGCGACCGGTGGTTGTGCAGGGGCGTGGGGAACGTGTATGCCGGCGCCGACGCTCGTGGACGGCGTTCCGTGTCCCGGAACGATGGCGGCACTCGACGCGGCCGAGAGCGATGCAGAGGACGGCGCGGGTGGAGCTCCCGAGGGCTCTTCCTGGGCTGCGCGAGCGCGCCCCGCCGCACGCGGTTCCCGGGACTCAAGCGGACGCACGTGGACCTCCGCTCCCGGATCGCCTTCGTCACCGCGCGGAAGCCCAGGGCACGCGGCATGGAGCGCCGACTCCCAGCGGGCGCCGATTGGCTCGGTGAGCCGAATCCGAGCGTCGGCGCAAATCGCTTCATCGGCGTGGGCGTCCGGGGCGAGCGCCAAAACGATGGCGAGCGCCGGTGCAACCGCTGCGCGAGCCACGCGGCTCTTGCGAGCGGTGTCGTGGACCGAGGACGGTGCCACGGGCCTTCCCTTCAACGGGTGCGAACTTTCCTATTTGTCGAAAACTCCCTGAAGCGAACCTGACCGGTGGGCCACGTGCCAGGTGAGCCAGGGAGCCGCACACGCAGCAGTCCGCGCTTTCGCGGAAGTCCCAAGAGAAGCGGAATCGTCTCGAACGAGTGATCGATATCTCGCCGCAACGACACGACGAGGTGGGGGGACTTCTACCCGAGCAAACTGGAGGCACTTCATGGTCTCGATTCGTACCGTTCTTGGTTTGGGCGCATTCGTCCTCTTCGCCTACGCATGCTCGGATTCGTCCGATCCCGGGGCGCGCGTGGTCTCCGGCCTCGAGCGCGCCCAATGCGACGCGAAGCTCTTTCGTGCCGACTCGGACACCTGCCTGCAAAGCTTCGCGACGTGCCGTGCATCGAACGACGCCGCGACCTGCCGCGACGCCTACGTCGCGTGCCTTCCTGCCTTCCCGGCAAACCTCGAACTGGGCGGCCGCGGCCGTGGGGGCGACGAGGGCGACCGTGACGGCAAATCCGACCGGCAAAACAAGGGACGAGCGAGCGCGGCTCCGCAGTCGTCCGCGTTCTCGGCCTGTGCCGCCGCGCGAGCCACGTGCATCACGTCGACGACCGATCCTTCCGGATGCGGAGCTACGGCCGCCGAATGCGTACGCCGAGCGATTCGCGATGCCTTCGTGAGCAAGTGCGCCGACGCAAAAACGCGCTGCGACGACGGCGACTACACCGAAGAGTCTTGCGCGACCATCACGACCCGCTGCACCCAAGGCGAAGCGCCCGCGACGATCCCCGACACGCAGTGCTCGTCGCCCGCAGCTCCCGCCCTGCAGCCCGTTCGCTCGGATGCCTCCACGGCCGACGCTTCGGCTCCGGATTCGTCTTCCGTCGACTCCGCCGTGCCGACGGATGCGGCCCTGCCGGATGCGGCATTGCCCGCCGACGCCTCCACCGACGCCCCCGTCGACGGCTGATGGAAAGGGCGCCGTCGGCTCTTCCGTCACTATGAACGGGAGCGGTTCCATTGTGATGGATCCCTCGGCGCCCTTATGAACGCGCGCGCAATCGTTTCGTGCATTCGGGGAACTATCCCCTTTTGCCCACCGACGGCGGCGTGGCATCGAAGCTGCATCCTTCGTCCAATCGTGTTCATGCCCTCCACTCTCGGTCCGGTCGGTGGAGGCATGCCTGGGGCATGTTCCCGATGGCCATTCCTCATCGAGGGCTGCGCACTGCGCTCGCGAGAGGTCGCGGCCGTGAAAAGGCTGCACCTGACATTCGCGTCGGCCGATGAAGCACATGCGCAGCACCGGCGGAACAGAAGAGCGCGCGGCCCGACTTCGGGCAGCACCGCTTCTTTCGAGGGTATCCAATGAGCTCGATATCGACCGTAATTGCGCTCGTCGTCATCGCGGGGGCGTACTTCGCCATGCGGTGGTCGGTGCGCGGTTCGCGGCGCGGCGACCAATCGATCGACCCGCCCTCCGAGCACCGGGTCCTGACCATGTTCCAGAGGTTCGCGTTCCAGGACTGGCTCGTGACGGGCTACGTTCTGGCGCTTTGGACGCTGATGGCGTTCGGTAGCGGCGAGCGCCGGGACAAAGCCCTCCTTTGGGTCACGCTCGACACGGTAGCCTTCGCCACGCTGCTCGTCGTGGCTCGCTTCCCGAAGAGCCCGAAGCCGCTCGCCAACGTGGCCTATCGACTAGCCCTGCCGGGCGCGATCATCTCGACGTTCACTCAGCTCCATTTCATTCTTCCGAGCGCTCGTTCGGTATCGTTCGACGCCCAGATTTTCGCTCTGGACAAGGCCATTTTCGGAATGGAGCCGGCGCTCGCGTGGGACGCCTACGTGACGCCGCACACCACCGAGTGGTTCTCGTTCTTTTACTATCTCTACTTCGGCATTTTGCTCGTCCACGTGCTCCCAATGTCCCTTTTGGAGCGGCGCACGAACGTCCTTCGCGAGTTCTCGTGGGGCATCTTTTTCGTCTTTTGCGTAGGCCAGCTCGTCTACATTGCCGTTCCGGGATTCGGCCCGTACCGACTCCTGGCGACCGAGTTCAAACACCCACTCGAGGGGCCGACGTTTTGGCCGCTTGTCGCCCAAACAGTGTCTTCGTTCGACGGAGCCCACCGCACCGACATTTTTCCGAGCTTGCACACGGCGGTGCCGACGTTCTTCACGCTCTTTTCGTTTCGCCACCGGCGGCTCTTTCCGTTTCGCTACACGTGGCCGGTGCTCGCCTTCGCCACCGTGAACATCATCGTCGCGACGATGTTCTTGCGCTGGCACTACCTGCTCGATGTTTTTGCCGGGCTCATCCTGGCGACGACGGCCTTCGTCACGGCGTCCCGCCTTCCTGCCTGGGAAGACGCCCGGCGCGCACGCGCTGGAAAACCACCGATTTGGCTTCCGCTCTTTCCTCCTCCGAAGGAAGAGGGTTGGGTGCCGGACGGGGTGGGCCTTCCTGTGTTCGGCGCCGCACAAGGTTCGCTGGGAACCGTCAGGTCCCTCTCGGAGTATCGCGGCCGACACACACGCCGCGACGGCACCGCGGCACGCCCATCGCTCCACGACGAACGCGCCCCGTGACCAAGCAGGCGAGCCGCGGCGACCTCGGAGTCTCGAACGGCAGACTCATGAACGCGCCGAGGCGGGCCCGGAACGTCCTGGCCCGCAACATCCCGCAACATTGCGCGGTTCGTTCGTGTCAGCGCGGAACGGCGATGGCCACGAAGGCGTCCGCGAGCCGCTTCATCGTGGCCTCGGCGCGCTCCCTGGCTTGGGCCAAGGTTTCGCCCTTGTTCATGGGCTCGCAAACGTCGACGTAAAACTTCACCTTTGGCTCGGTGCCACTCGGTCGGGCAATGACGCGACTGCCCCCTTCGAGCTCGAACACGAGCACGTTGCTCGAAGGCAAAACGAGCGATTCGGTCTTTCCGCCTCGGGTGCGGGTGCGCGCTTCGAGGTCGGAGAAAGACTCCACGGTTCGATCCGCGACGGTCGACGGCGGGCTTTTCCGGAGGGCGTTCATCATGGCTGCAATCTCTTGGGCGCCGGACTGTCCTTTGCGCGTGAGGTTCACTTGCGTGCTCACGAAGAGGCCATACGTGCGATAGAGGACTTCGAGGCGATCTTGGACGGTAAGCTTTTGAGCCGAAAGCTCGCTCGCCAGCTCGGCGAACGCGAGGGCCGCACTCACGCCGTCTTTGTCCCGCACGAGACCACCGACCGTGTAACCGAGCGCCTCTTCGTATCCGAAGAGAAAACGGGACTTGCCGTCGGCTTCGAGCTCCATCGCGCGGTTCGCGATCCACTTGAAGCCGGTAAGCGTCTCTTCGTAGTGCGCCCCCATGGCACGCGCGACGACCCCCAGCATGGGCGAAGAAACCAGCGACGCCAGAAGGACGGCCGTGCCGGGATCCGAGTCCAAGGAGAGTACGTGGTGACCCAGCAACACTCCCACCTGATTGCCTGTAAGCTGCAGGTATCCGGTCGGGGACGTGCGTTCCGGGACGGCCACGGCGAGGCGATCGGCGTCCGGATCGTTCGCGAGCACGAGCTCGGCGTTTTCCTTCCGAGCGAGCGCGAAGGAGAGGTCCATGGCGCCCTTTTCCTCGGGGTTCGGGAAGGCCACCGTGGGAAACTTCCCATCGGGCTCCGCTTGTTCGGGAACCGTGACGAGCGCCGTGAAGCCTTGCGAAGCGAGAAGCTTCTTGACGAGCTTTCCACCCACGCCGTGCATGGGGGTGTACACGATGCGAAGGTCGCGACGCCCCCTCTGCGACGGCAGGAGCGCTGCCGCGGCGGCAAGGTATTGCTCCTCGATGGCCTGCGGAACATCCAAAACGAGGCCCTTCGAGCGAGCTTCGGCGAGGTCGAGAATGGGCACGTCTTTCGCCGTGGGTGCCTTCGCGATCGCGTCGGCGATGCACGTGTCGATTGGCGGGACGATCTGCGCGCCATTTTGCCAATAGGCCTTGTAGCCGTTGTATTCCGGCGGATTGTGGCTCGCCGTGACGACGACTCCGGCCGCGCACGCGAGGGCCGTCAGCGCATAGGCCGTGAGCGGCGTCGGGCACACTTCGGAGAAGAGAAACACACGTATTCCAAGTGCGGCGAGGACACACGCGGTGTCGCAGGCAAGCTCACGGCTCAAGATGCGACCGTCGTAGCCGACGACGACGCCTCGCGTTTTTGGCGCGTCGACCTCGTCGAGGAGGGCCATTCCGAGCCCGTACGTGGCCACGCGCACCACGGCGCGGTTCATGCGGTTCGGACCTGCCCCCAGCACTCCGCGGAGCCCCGCGGTGCCGAACTCGAGCGACTGAGCGAAGCGATCGGCCAGATCGGTCTTCGTCAGGTCCGGGGCGGCGAGGAGCTTCTCGAGCTCCGCACGCGTCTCGGGATCGGGGTCGCCTGCCATCCACTCGCGGGCCTTCGCCAGAAGCGCTTCTTGGTCGTTCATGCGGCCTGGGAGACTACCACGAGGCATCCCGATGAGGCGTGGATCGACATGCGCAGCCGTCTGGCACCGCTCCAGCACAGGCTCCGGAATTCTTGCGGAGCGGTGCTAAGGCGATCGAAGGAGCACAACCGTGCGATAGTAGTCGCGGATGTTCCGGTACACCCTGCGCCGCGCTCTTTGGGCGGTTCCGACACTGTTCGGGGTGAGCTTCGTCGTTTTCTTGCTGACGACCCTCCTTCCCGACCCCGCGTCGCGTCTCACCGTGGACGAGCAGTTTGCGCTCTTGGCGCATCCGCAAGCCTATTTCGAGCTCGAAGAGCGGAGGCGCCAGCTCTTCCTGGACTTGCCACGCGTGGTGAACGTCACTCCGCAAGACGTGCGCGCCCGAGTCGACACGTGCATGGCGCATCTCGAGGGCGACGACCTCGAGGCGGACGTCTCCGCGGCCACTCTCGTGCGCCTCGGGGGTGCGGCTTTGCCCTACGTGCTTCCGCATCTCGACCGGCTATCCCCCGAAGCACGACGCCGCGTGGCCGTGGCGCTCCTTCCGCTCGCGTCGCGAATGGGCCTCGAGCTCCCGGACACGAACGCTGGTCCGGATGCCGCGTTTCTTTTTTGGAAGCGTTTCTGGGACGATCGCTCCACCGACTTCACGGCCCCGGCGGTCAAACGAAACGTCGATCGGTACACGCAGAAAGCCACCCTGGCGCGCGAGCACGAGCTCCAAGTCGTCGACACCTTCGCCCTCTCCGAGCTCATCGAAGCCACGACGACCACGAAAGACCCGGAAGCCCTCTCGAGGATTACCCGCCTTCTCGCACATTCCACTTCGCGCTCGTCCCAGCTCGCGAAAACCGCCTCGAACGACGAGGTCGAACGCGCGATTGCCGACTGGCAATCCTGGTGGTTCATCCACGAATCCGATTTCGTCGTCCGCGAAGGCACGGTGCGCATGACGGCGACCGTGGGCGACACTCGCTACGCGAAATGGATGACCGGCGCGGCCACCGGAAAGCTCGGGCTCTCGAGCCGCGACAACGAGCCCATTCGGAAGAAGCTCGCCAGCCGTGCCCCCGTGACGTTCACCATGACGGCCCTGGCCATGCTGCTCGCGTTCGCGATCGCCGTCCCGGTGGGCGCTTTGACGGCGTGGCGACGTGGCATGGTGGTCAATCGGGTGGTCACGGTGGTCCTTTTCACGGCGTATTCGCTGCCCACGTTCTGGGTCGCGCAGCTCCTCTTCAATCTCGCCAAGGTGCGCAGCTATGCGGGGGTGGCCGTGCCCGTCGTGGCGCTCGCGATCACCGCGATGGCCACGCTGTCTCGGCACCAGCGCGTGAGCCTGCTCGAGGTCGTACAAGCCGACTACGTGCGAACGGCGAAGGCCAAAGGAGTCAGTGCATTCCGCATCGCGGTCGTACACGCCCTCCGCAATGCCATTCTTCCCACGGTCACTCTCGCGGGGTTTCAGTTCCCTGCCCTGCTCGGTGGCGCATTCGTGATCGAAGAGGTATTTGGCATTCGCGGAATGGGCTGGGAAACGCTCCGTGCAATCGAATCCCACGACACCGCGTGGATCGTGGCCACCGTTCTTTTGTCGGCGACGGTGACCACGGCCATGCTCATTGCGAGCGACGTGGCGGTCGGTGCGCTCGATCCGCGCGTTCGCGAACGCCAGCTCGGCGGGAGGCTCTCGTGAGTCCGCCCGAATCCAAGACGACCGAAGCGACGAAACCTGCGGCCACGAAGGTCACTCGTCCGCGGCGTGCGCGCCCGGGCACAATCAGCGCCGCATTCCGGCGGCTCACCGAACGGCGTCGCGCAAGGGCGGGAGTGCTCGTGTTGGCCATGCTCGCCTTGGTGGCCATTTTTGCCGACCTTCTCGCCAGCGACTTGCCGCTTCTCTGCTCGATCGACGGAGTGGTCTACGTACTGCCAGCCATTACTCATCCGTCTTCCCTCACGGGGTTCGACAACGAGATCATCGCCAAACAGGACGGCGGGTTTTCCATCTTTCCACTCGTCCGTCACGGGCCGACCTCGCAAGGCCCCCGAAAGGTGGAGAGGCCTTCGCCGGAGCATCCGTTCGGCACCGACGCGAGCGGCCAGGATGTGTTCGCCCAAACGGTCCACGGCGTACGGACCCAGCTCGGCTTCGCGCTTCTCACGGTCTTCGGATACGTCATTCTCGGCGCGTTTCTCGGCGCCGTAGCGGGCTATTTTGGAGGAACGGCCGATTTCGTCACTCAGCGAGTCACCGACACCATGAGCGCAATGCCAAGCTTCGTGCTCGTGCTCTGCGTGCAAGCCGCGCTTCCACACCCCGACCTGTGGACGCTCTTGCTCACCATCGTCGCGGCGCGATTTGCCGAAGTGGCAAGGCTCGTACGAACCGAGGTCGTCGACGTGAGCTCGCGCGACTACGTGGTCGCCGCGCGCGCGCTCGGAGCTTCGCCCATGCGGGTCCTCTTCCGCCACGTGCTCCCGAACGCCCGAGGCCAGGCCATCGTTTCGGCCACGTTCGGCCTCGGCGCGGTCGTGTTGC
>JAYUKI010000786.1:0-3466 GCA_043764595.1 Myxococcales bacterium
CGGCTCCGCGGGTGGGAAAATCACGGTCGTTCCGCTGCGCCGCAGCACCGACCAGCGCGACTTCTTCTTCGTGGTTCCCTACAACGAAGCGCCGAACCCGCAGAACGACGTCCTCAAGTTCAAGACGAACATCCAGTCGGTGGACGTGGCCTTCACGGTCGACACCACTGGCTCGATGAGCAACGAAATCACCGGTATTCGGAACGCGCTGGGAGGCACCCTGCTCACGCAGCTCCAGGCCGCCATTCCGTCGGTCGGCATGTCCATCGTCAGCCACCGCGACGAGACCGACGGCGCCGCCCTCGTACAGGTCCTCCAGGTCATCACTCCGACGTTGACCCTCGCCCAGACGGCTGCGGCCCGCCTCGGAGCGACCGGCGGCGGAGACACCCCCGAGGGGCAAGTTCCCGCCATGTTCCACGTGCTCACGGGCCAGGCCGTGTCAGGCGTCGCCGCCCACACGGCTCCCGCCGGCACGAAGGGCGGAGTCGATTTCCGCACCGGCGCCGTCCCGGTCGTCGTGCTCATCAGCGACGCTCCCTGGCACGCCACGCGCGGCGGTGTGACCACTCCGCAGCTCAACACGGCGTTCACCACGGCGAACGCTCGCTTCGTGGCCCTCACCTCGGACAGCGATCCCTCGAACGAGAGCCAAGCCGACGCGCTCTCGGACGCGACCGCCTCGAACCTTCCTCCGGCCTCGTTCACCGGATGCACGGCGGGTCAGTGCTGCACGGGCATCAACGGCGTCGCACGCGCACCGGTGGGCGGGCGTTGTCGGCTCAATTTCAAGTACGCCAAGAGCAACCCGAACATCGGCCAAGGCGTCGTCAACGCCATCAAGGCCATCGCCGTCGGCTCGACCTACGACGTCACCGTCATTCCGCGCAACGATCCGGCGAACCCGAACGCGGTCGACGCGACCAAGTTCATCAAGGCCCTTCGCGCGAAAGACGAAGGCGATCCGGCCCAAGGCTGTCCCGCGCACCCCGCCAAGGACACGAACGGCGACGGCGTGAAAGACACGTTCACGGCGGTCACCGTCGGCACGCCCGTGTGCTTCGAGGTCATCCCCCAGATGAACACCACGGCCGAGCCCCAGATCACGGCCCAGTTCTACAACGCGTTCCTCGACGTCGTGGGCGTTCCCGGCAACATCAAGCTCGACCAGCGCAAGGTCCTTTTCTTGGTGCCGCCGAAGGCTGCCGTCACGAAGTAATCGGGAAGTCGCTTGCGACGGAGGGGCGGCGGAGGACCTAGGATGTCCTTCGGCCGCTTTTCTCGTTTGGGAACCTGTTTTGGGGTCGCATCCCTTGGCCTCGGGCGCAGTTTTTTCACTTTTTGAGACGTTCGGGGTCAAATGTTGTAAGGCCTCTTCCGAACGGAGATTTCACGTGGAACGACGCGCACGCCAGCTCATCGCCGTAGCCGCTCTCGCCTTCGGACTCACGCTCGCTTCAAGCGAACGTGTCGCGTCCGCCGATCCGAAGACGGAAGGCGCCGCCAAAGCCCTCCAAAAGAAGGCGATGGAGGAGGACTACCTCGCCACCGAGTTCGCGAAAGCGAAGGACAAGCTCGAGAAGGCCCTCGCGGCGTGCGGTGCAGACAAGTGCGCCGCCGGCGTGAAATCCCTGCTCCAGCGCGACCTCGGCGTCGTGTACGTCGGTGGCCTGAGCGACAAGGAGAAGGGCCAAGCGGCCTTCGCCGAAGCGCTCAAGCTCGATCCGGCCGTGGCCCTCGACAAGGACCTCACCACCAAGGAAATTACCGCGGTGTTCGAGGCGGCCAAGAAGGGCGGAGCTGCGGCTCCCGGCCCCGGCCCGGCCACGCCCGGCAAAGGTCCCTCGGGCGACTTCGTCCACACGCCCCACCCGGACCAGCAGGTCCGCACGTCGGTGCCGGTGCTGGTCGAGTACAACGGCGAGGAAAAGCTCGTCAAAGTGCTCGTCCGCTACAAGGGCTTCGGCATGACCGAGTTCAAGCAGTTCGAGCTCCGCAAGCTCGGCGAGAAGCAGTGGGGCGGAAACTCCCCCTGCGGCGACGTCCAGACCGGCGATTTCCTCTATTATATCCAAGGCTTCAACGACCAGAACGACCCGGTCGCCACGGCGGGTAGCCGCAACGAGCCCTACAAGACCAAGATCACCGCGCAGCCCGTCGCCGACGCGCCGCACCTTCCGAACCAGCCGGCCCCCACGCAGTGCGCGGACACGGGCGACTGCCCGCCTGACTTCCCGGGCTGCAAGAAGAAGCCGCCGGGCGGAACGGACGAGCCCACGGGTAAGCCCGAGGGCGAAGCCTGCCTCGACGACAACGAGTGCCAGAGCAGCAAGTGCATCAAAGAGAAGGGCGCGGATCCTCTCGACAAGGGCGTCTGCTCGGCGCCTGGTGGCGGCAAAGCGAAGTACCGAAAAATTTGGGTCGGCGCGCAGATCGGGTTCGATTTTGCGTTCGTCCCCTCCGGCGACGACGTCTGCAAGATTCACCCGACGAGCCCCACGGACCCGGACCGCACGAGTAAGTTCGGCCTCCCGGTGAACGACACCGGGTACTACTGCGTCGACGGCGGTCGGGACTACCCGAACCGGCCGAACAACGAGGACAAGACCTCGGTCGATGAAAACTACCGCATCGAGTACCCGTCGAAGAACAACAAGGTCCAGGGCGGCGCGGCTCCGGCCACCTTCCGCATCCTCGCCAGCTTCGACTACGGCGTCACTCCGAACATCATGGTCGGCGCCCGCCTCGGCTTGGTCGTGAATACGTACCCGGGCGCTGAAGGACACACGGACGGCAAAGGCTTCGCGCCGCCGATCCACCTCGAAGCCCGCGGAACGTACCTCTTCGGCAAGGGCCTCGAGAAGACCAGTGGCATTACCCCATACGTCTTCATCGGCGGTGGCGTGTCGAATTGGGACGCGAAGGTGGGCGTCACGGTCACCGAGATCGACGCGGCCGGCAAGAAGACCAACAAGGACACCGTCAGCGCTTGGTACCTCGGCGGACCTGGCTTCATCGGCTTCGGTGGCGGCGTGCGCATCAACGCCACCGAGCGCATCGCGATCCCCCTCGGGCTCCGCGCGGCGTTCGCGCTTGGCAACGGCGTCCTGCCCGCCATCTCCCCCGAAGTGGGCGTACAGGTCGGTTTCTGACCGCCTGAGGCTTACTTCTCCGTGGACCAGCCCCGACGTCTCCAAGGCGCCGGGGCTTCGTCTTTTTGTGGATAAGATCCCAATTCTCGTCCCTGCCGCGCGGCCCTGATAGAATTCCTGAAACACCCAAGACATCGCAAGAACACCAACGCTTTCCGACCCGCCCACGCCGGTGCCCTCGGCCCAGACGAGTCGGAAAACACGAAGTGACCTCTTCGGTTCGTTCTCTCCCGAGGCGCGTTCGTTTTGCAATCCGGCCAGACCAGCCAGCGCGACGCCGTGATGATCCTCGGTCGCTACACTCTCTGCGGAGA
>JAYUKI010000787.1:0-3465 GCA_043764595.1 Myxococcales bacterium
CGCATGGGGCTCCGCCTCGTGCCGGCCTGGCCACTCGACCGAGGCCGCATGAAGGTCGAAATGCCCAAAGACGACAAGCCCGTGGCCATCGTCGACGGCTTCAAGTTCGACTATGCGTCGCTGCTCGCGTGCGCCTGGGGACGCCCTTCGGAGGCCTTCGGCCCCATGTATGCCCGCTTCGATAGCCCACGACGCGTCGCTCGTTTGCCTGGCCCGCCCTACCACTTCATGTCGCGTGTGCCGCGCGTGGAAGGCCCCATCGGCGGCATGAAGGTCGGAAGCGTCGCGGTCATCGACTACGACGTGCCCGTCGGCGAGTGGTACTTCCGCGAGAACAACGCTCCCGCGATGCCTTTCGCCGTCATGCTCGAGACCGCGCTCCAGCCCTGCGGCTGGCTCGCTTCGTATGTGGGCGGCGCCCTCGCCTCGGACCAGAACCTCTACTTCCGGAACCTCGACGGCACGGGCACGCAGCACCGCGAAATCCCCGACGACATCGGCACGCTCAGCGTCGAAACCAAGCTCACGAACATCTCGGCCATGGACGCGATCGTCATCATGAGCTTCGAAGTGGTGATGCGCGCCGGCACCGAGGACATCTACACGCTGAAGACCGTGTTCGGATTCTTCCCGGGCGACACCATGGCCAATCAAGCCGGACTGCCCATGACCGACGCGAACCGCGCCGCGCTCGTCGAGCCCAGCGACGTCCGAGTGGACCTCACGGCCTATCCGAAGCACTATTTCGGAAGCAGCCTATGCCTCGCCAAAGACAGCATGCTCATGATCGAGCGCGTGACCGGACTGTGGCTTACCGGCGAAAAGAGCGGAAAAGCAGGCCTCGGGCGCGTTCGTGCCGAGAAGAGCATCGCGGCCAAACAGTGGTTCTTCAAAGCCCACTTCTACCAAGACCCCGTTCAGCCGGGCTCGCTCGGCATCGAGGCCATGCTCCAAGCACTCCAGGTGCTGGCCATCGACCTCGACGTGGCCAAGGGAATCCAAAATCCGCGCTTCGAGACGCAGGCCTCGGGCGTGGCCATGTCGTGGAAGTACCGCGGCCAAGTCATTCCGGAGAACGACACGGTGGTCGTGGACATCGAGGCCACCGAGATTCGCCGCGAGGGCGACACGGTGACCGTGATTGGCGCGGGCTCCCTTTGGGTGGACGGAAAGCGTATCTACGAGGCGAAAGGGCTCGCCGTGCGTGTCCTGCCTGGCGCATGAGATGAGCCACGCCCATGAGCACGAGCCGCGAGCGAGCCCGATGTTTCCCGAGCCGCTGACACTCTCCCCCACGCTCTTCCCGGAGGGCGTGGTGGTGCGTGCCATTCGGCTCGGTGAGCCACACGAGGAGACTCTCGGGTTCTTCGAGGGCATCGCCCTGCCCGAGCGCCTCGCCACGGCGGTCATCGAGCGACGCGTTCACTTCTTGGCGGGGCGCCACTGCGCCCGCGAAGCGCTCTTGGCGCTCTCCCCCGAGAACGCGCATGTCCCTGTAATCATTGGCGAAAACCGTGAGCCCGTTTGGCCGTTCGGCATTCGTGGAAGCATCAGCCATACGAAGCGCTACGCCGCGGCGGTCGTGGCGAGCATGGCGCACATGCGAGGCCTCGGCATCGACGTCGAGCGCTGGATGAAGCCCGACGCCCCCCAGAGGCTCGGCGACCACATCACGCTCTTGGGCGAGCTCGAAGATCTCGAGGGTTCGGAGCTTTCCCCAAGCGAGATGCTGACCGTGGTCTTCTCGGCCAAAGAGAGCCTCTTCAAGGCCCTCTACGGAGCCGTTGGTCGCTACTTTGGCTTCCAGGATGCGCGCATCACGCACGTGGACATCGAAGCAGGCACGTTGGAAGGGCAGCTCGAGGCCACTCTGACGAACGAGCTCACCATGGGCTTTCGCTTCTCGGGACGCGTCGAGCGCGTGGACGGCGGCGTGGTGACGGGCATCGCTTGGGAGCGCTGATGCGCGGGCGCTTTTGCCGTTCGCGGATACGATGACGGCATGAACTGCCCTGCGTGTGACAGCGAAGAGCTCAGCGAAGAAGCATCGTTTGCGTCGTTCGAGAACAGCGTGCGCTTCAAGGACTGGGAGCCAGGCATCCTTCAATACAAGGCGCTCTCCATCGGAGCCGAGACGGCGCGCATATGCCTCGCGTGCGGCTACATCTTTCATTTTGCCGGAGCCAAGGACCTCGCGAAGCTGCGCGCGGGACGGCCGGGGTAGGTAGTTTCTCCCTCCAAGAATTCGGAACCGCTTCGAGTGAAGCGACAGAACGCTGAACAGGCTCAGGCTGGCAAACCAATTGTGAAAGAGGCCCGAAAGAGCGCAGCGAAAGGACTCTCCATGCCAGCACTATTCCACGGTCGTAGAAGAAGCCACGTGCGAGACGTGAAAGCACGTCGGCCTTCTTGCTGAAACGCCACCCGCCAAAAGGTTGCCGGCGAGCGTCAAACCCTCGACTCTCTCCCCAAATCCACAACAACAGGATCCACGACATCGGAACGGTTCGCCTGCAAAGCGTGGCCCCTACTCGGCCTCTGCAGGCTCCAGCGTTGACCCATTGACGCCCGACGGAAGGCACGGCTCGTGCAGAGCTCCTTTCACAATGATCCCTGCCCCCCTGCATCCTCGTGAGCGCGAGCGAATCGATGCGCTTCGCGGAAGCCGTCTGCTCGATACTGGGCCGGAAGAGAACTTCGACGACCTGGTCGCCATTGCCGCCTCAATAGCCAAGTGTCCAATCTCACTCGTGAGCTTGGTGGACACCGGTCGACAGTGGTTCAAAGCTCGCGTCGGGCTCGATGCGACCGAAACGCCCCGAGATATGGCTTTCTGTGCACACGCCATCCTCGATTCTCACGAGATCTTCGAGATTCCCGACGCGACGCGAGACGAGCGCTTCCACGACAACCCGCTCGTAACGGGAGATCCCACGGTGCGTTTTTACGCGGGCATTGCCCTCGTGGTGGGCGACGATCTTCCGCTCGGTACGCTCTGCTTGATTGATCGTGTCCCACGCAAACTCACCGACGAACAGCGCGATTTGCTAAGGCGCATAGGACGTCAAGTGGTGTCCCAAATCCACTTGCGTCGAGCGGTCCGAGCAAAGAGCGACTTCCTCGCGACCATGAGCCACGAGATTCGGACGCCGATGAACGGAATCCTCGGAATGGCTGGGCTCCTCGCGGACACCCCCCTCGATAGCCGGCAGTCCGACTACGTGAGCACCATTGTCCAGTGCTCCGACGCGCTCCTCTTTCTGATCAATGACATCCTCGATTTTTCAAAAATCGAGAGCGGCCATCTCCAGATCGAGCACGCCACGTTCGACCTTATCCAAGTGGCCGAAGAAGCCACCGAGCTGGTCGCCGAGAGAGCTCGAACGAAGCGCATCGAGCTCACGGTGAAGCTCGCGCCCACCCTCCCAACGACTCTCGAAGGAGACGTCGGACGAATTCGACAAG
>JAYUKI010000788.1:0-1019 GCA_043764595.1 Myxococcales bacterium
CATGGTCTTGCAGTCCGCCGACCACGCGAGCGGGAAGCTCGAGACGAAGTCGCGTCCGCACGTAGGAGCGCCCACTCCGCTCACGCGGGTCACCGCAAAACGATCGGCGTCGAGCGTGTAGTTGCCATTCCACGTGAAGCCCTGGCAGAGGTTCGTGCCTTCGGGCCCTCCCACCATGCGACCCTGGTCGTCGAACGCCCAGACGGTTCGGTAGTTCTTCGAGTACGAGAAGTCGACCTCGTACGTCCACGTGCCGACGAGCGAGCACCCTCCAGGCGTTCCACTCGGCCCGGTCGCCGCGGGCACGTCGGGAAACGACTGCCAACACGTGCCAGTCGCGTCTCCGCTGCCAGCGGGGGGCGGCGACGTGGGCGTAGCGGTTGACGATGGGCCGGGCGATGGGGTCGACCCCGAGGCTCCCGGAACCGGCGACGGCACCCCAGGATTTCCTGCCGTTTCGCGCGCGGTTTCGGGCACGATCACCGTGGCCTCCTCGCTCACCTTCCCGAAGCACCCGGTGGCGAGCAACGCCGTCACGAGAACCACCTTCGATTTCATCGTTCGTCCTCTCCGCCCCGCTTCGTTGCGACGTTGCAAGGAAGAGACCACGGCCACACCGTGCCGTGGAACGAATGGGCCCCTACCCCTCTTGGCAACGCCGTCACCCCCTCTTGGCAACGCCCTCACCCCCTCTTGGCAACGCCCTCACCCCCTCTTGGCTGCACGCGAGGGCCAGTGGGCGTCGCGCGGGGGCCAGTGGGCGTCGCGCGGGGGCCACTTGGCAGCGCCTCTGCTCGAGTTGGCAACGCCTCCGGGCCAGTTGGCAACGCCTCGGGGCCACTTGGCAACGCTATGGACCAGTGGGCAACGCCGTCCGAGGAGTCGGCGCATGTAATGAGCGTTTCGTCGGTGCCGCTGCCGGCTCCTGGTTCGAGAAAGCCACCGGCGAAACGCGGCGGAACGAAGCCCGGAGCGGCGAGCCAAACGGACGCGCGCGCGACGAGCCTTCTTCTCTATGG
>JAYUKI010000789.1:0-3460 GCA_043764595.1 Myxococcales bacterium
CTCGCCGCGCCTTCGGAGGCCGAGACCATGCCGCGGGCGATCTCGAGCCGTTTGATCGCGCTCTCGGTGCAAGCCAGCGCGCGGGATCCGCTCGCCGCGTTGCCACCGCTCGATCCATTCGAACGCACCGCTCGAATGCCCGCGCCGGCCCTGCCGGACCAGTCCGGCGCGTCCAATGCGTCCGCCAACGCGCCGAGTGCGCCCCGAGATCCGCGCACGGACCAGTTGATGCAGCATCTGCGCGCTACCCGCAACGTGGCCGTTACGCCCAGCGGCGCGCTGCCGCAGGTCACTCCGCAGCCTCCACCATCGGGTCGTGATCTCTCGCCACCTTCGAGCGCGCCCAGCGTCGTCGTCGCGTCGAGCCTTTCGTCGAATCGGATTGCGCTCCCGCAGGTTGCCAGCAACCTTCCAAACAAGGCCAACAACCGAAACGCGGAGACCGCACCGGCGCTCCGTTTTGGGCAGCTCCGACGTGACGATCTCGAGCTCGAGCGTGCCCTTGGGAACCATCGACGCAAGGACCGAACGCGTACCGTCGTCTTCGCGGTTCTCGGGTTCATTGCGGGTCTGTCTTTGGTGGTTGCGGCCTATTTGTACGCTCGTTGAGCGGCTCGTGACTCGTGCGCGATCGAGAGTTGCCATTTCCGCCTGCGCCAGTTCGGTCCGGAGCGTTTTCCCGCGCCCGGCTACTTGGGCAGGTGATGCTCGATGCGGGTGGTGCGCGTCTTCGCATCGAACGAGACGTCGCACGTCTCGCCCGTGGTGAGCGATAGGGCACCGACCACGCGCTCGGTCTTGGTCTCGAGCACGTACGTCAGCGGGCCGGACGCGACACGGAACAGCGCTCTTTTTCCGTCCAAGTCCACCCGATGTGGGCCAAGCGCCGCATGCGTGACACGTGTGCCCGACTCTCCGCCCACGTTCACCACGACCTCGCCTGGGCGTGCCGGCACGGTGGGGCTCGCAGTCTCGCGGACGCGGTCCACCGTTCCTTTGGTGCCTACGTCCGGCAAGACGGACACGAGCTCACCCGCTTTTCGTGGGAGCAGGATCGGATCGTTCAGGACGAGCGTTTTGCCGTTGAACGGCGAGCCGTTGCTCCCCACCACGTGCACGGTGGTCACGTCTGCGGATGCTGGCAGAAAGCGGGCGATGCCGGCTTCGCCCACGTGAGCGTCGCCCCAAAGCATGGCGACGCGTTGGGGCCCTCGTCCTCGTCCGGCGGCGGCATAGCGCTTCAAGGCCGAGCGCAGCGCGAGGGCGGCATGCACCTCGCGGAGATCGAGCAGCGCGTCCCCGAGGGTCGGAGCCAAGCTGGCCTTCATGGTCGGAGGCAGATCAAGAGGCAAAAGCGAATACGAGCCTGCCCGTGCGGCGACCGCCAGGTCCATCACGGTGTCGGCGTAGCCGAGCTTCCAGGCGACGTAATCGCTCTGCTCGTGCGCGGCCTTCAACGCGGCGAGCGACGGCGCGTCCCCGCGCTCCAAGTAGGCTTCGAGCGCCGCCGTGGAGCCACGTTGCGCGTCGTCGGCCAGGCCCGACCAGTGACCGTCGGCGGAAAACAGCTCCACCCCTACGTGCGTGTAGGATGCAGGGGCTTCCACGAGCTTCTTGAAGAGCACGGCCGAGTCGGCCGAGGCGTGGCTGACGCCGACCAGCAAATACGCGCCGGCCGTGTTTTTCTGCTGCTTCGTGCGCTCCGCGAGCACATCGCGAAGGGTCGTGTCTCCGGACGGCGAACGCGCGAGCTCTTCGAGCGAAGCCTGAAGCACCAGGGTCGTGCCGTCGATCGGTTCACCCCGAGTGGGATTGACAGGACGACGGAGGAGGCTGCTCGAGACGAGTCGTTGCACGTCTACCCGCGTGCGCGGGAGGATGGGCCACGACAGCCCATCCGTGCTCGAGCTCGAGGGCACTCCCGCTTCTCCTTTGGACATCGAGTCGGAACGAGGCGCGCCTGCGTCGCTTGAGGCCGTGTCGCGGCAGGCAGCGAGCGAGAGCGACAGCAAGAACGGCACGAGCGACAGGGAGAAGCTGGACGACACGATCGGGCGTACGCGCGACACGGTTCCCTCCGTACACCGTCACGGACGCAAGAGCACGCCGGAACACGGAGGATCAGCGCACGAGGACCCAATCGTGCACGCTGAGCTCGAGGTGAAGGTGGTTCTTGTGCTCGGAGTTCCAGTTCGGTGTCAGGACCACTTGAAAGTATTTTCCGGCGGACGAGCACGCCATATCCCAGAGCTCGTTCTTCGGCGCTACACCCGTTCCGCAGGTAAGAGATCCGATCTTGCCGTGGAAGTCTCGCTCGACGACAAGACGTGTTCCGTCGCGCTTGACGAAGCTCGCGACGTCGATCGCGAGGGCCGCGCAATGTTGCTCGCCTGGGTATTTTACGGTGCACCCATATTCGGCCTTCGTGCGATAGGCCGACAGTTGAATGACCTCGACGATGCCTTTCGAAGCCAAAGACACGGCGAAGTCGTCGAGCACGAGGCCGAGGCGGCAGTCGATGAGATCGGCTTTTGATTTGGCGCGTTGGGCGGGCGGAAACATCGAGTGAAACGCCACGCCGTGGAGGGTGCTCGAGAGCCGGATCGGAGCGCGCACGCCTGCCGTGTCCTCGGCGCGAACGAATCCGACGGTCCGCTTTTGGAGCTCCGCTTCGCAGGCGTCGCGTGAGAGGGCGGCATACCCGAGAAGCGGCGACCCCTTGGGAAGGTCGAACAGCGAAAACTCTTTTGGCGGAATGCCGCCTGGTTTGCCTTGCCACTCGGAAGCCGGCTTCCACGGAACGAGAGCCGCGTGTGCGCTCGACGTCGACGGCACCCGTCCGTCGAGGCCGTCCCCAGCGGGAGGGGCATCCGCCGACGGGACGCGTGGACGAGCCACGGCAACGGCGTCACTCTTCGAGTGGCACCCGGCGAGCGACAGCGCCATCACGAAAAACCACGCTCGCGACGGGTGGGCATGCACCATGCACCTCGAGTGTAGCAACCCGATCGCGTGGACGCCCAAGGACTCCGGCTGGCCAAGTGAGCCACTCGGTCGGCTCGAGCCACACGTCGTGGCGCGCGGTGCGAACGAGCCCAAAACTATTTTCACTTTTCCGTGGGATGGCGGCCTCCTCGCCGTGTCATCTGGGCATGAAGACCTTCTTCTCCCTCCTTTTCGTAGCTTCGACCCTCACCGCCATGGCCTGCTCGAGCGGGGATACGGCCCCGCCCGATGCGTCCGACGCCTCGGCCGACGCGTCGCCCGCTTCCGACGCGTCGCCCGCTTCCGACGCGTCGCCCGCTTCCGACGCGGCCCTCCCCACGTGCGCCGCGAAAGGTGGCGCGTGCACGGCCGTCGTGCCAGGAGCGTGCACGACCGGCACGGTCGACACCGCCGTGTCCGACTGCGGCGCAGGTCAGGTGGGGGCGGCGTGCTGCATTCCGAACGCAAAGACGAC
>JAYUKI010000790.1:0-3460 GCA_043764595.1 Myxococcales bacterium
GACCATGTCCGGCGTGAGACTGCCAATGAGCTTGCGCATCTCGCCCATCTTCTCGGGCTGCGTCAGCACGATGGGATCGAAGCTCACGTGCTTGCCCACGCGGTAATAAAGGTCGGGAAGGAGCACGTGGTAACCATGGCTCGCGAGCCGCTCCGCCATCGTTTTCAGCGCAGCGCGGTAGCCCAGGCCGTCCATCAGGAAGACGATCGCGGGGCGCCGACCCTCGCCATCGGGGACCATCTCGTACGCGCTCATGGCGCCGTCGGGCGTGGCGACGTCCATTTCTCGGGTCTGCACGCGCAGGATCCTACACGCGCCGCACACGCGCACAACGCGCTCAGACAGAAGTCAGGTGAACGCTCCGCCGCTGGCTCGTCGGGTCATAACCGGACCCCGACAAGCGCGGTCCAGATGAGGTGTTCGAAGCGGGGATCGCCAAGGGTTTCCACCAACGAGCGAGCGCACGAGGCGATCCACCAGGGCGAATCCTCGTCGAATGGCGCGGGGGCTCCGCTCGCGTTGTAAACAGTCTTGGCGACGTTCTCCGCGACGAAAAGCAAGGCGCTGTAAGTGGCGCTCGTCGGGTGCCGCCCTTCGGCCAGCGTAAGGTAGCGAACAGCCGAAAATGCATCGTGAGCTTCGGACCAGCGGTCGCGCTCGTTCGCCAGCGTGAGGATGTGAGCGACTGCCGGCGGAGCGGGCACGCGCGCGAGGCAAATCCCAAGGACCGCAGCTCCCCGCTCGACGCGCTGTGCGGGAGTCAGAGGCGCGAAGAGGTCGCGTCCGACCGCCACGGCATCCCCTGCTGTCCAGCGCGCGTAGACTTGCTCCGAGGATTGGCTCATGGGTGCACGGTTGCGGGCGGGTACTCCTGCAACCTGTCTTAATCACTATTGTCCCAAAGAAGGTAGACGCGTAGCGGGACTCCGACCAGTTCCTGGAGGCAAGCCAAGGCGGGCTGCGACAGGACTTTCCCAGGGTAGATTCCGAGGGGCCCCATGTCGAGATCGCGTGCGTCGGGATCATGCAAAGGGCAGGCTTCCGGCATTTCGAGCATCAGGACTGGCCATCCGAGAAACGTGGTTGGCTCCGCGGCGGAGAATTCGAGAAGCGCTTCCGTTCCGCCACTCACTGCAGGGAAGTCGAAGTCGGCTCGGGCAAGAAAGCGCTGGAGCACATGAATCGCCGCGGAGTCGTAGGGGTTCCCGAAGGTAAGGTGAACGGACTCGAGCTCTGGGAATGGCTCGAACGCCGAAGGGGTTGTAGGCCGCCGTTCGACGAGCTCATTCCTAGCGCTTCTTGCCCCCGACACCGGGCACAGCCGCGATTTGTTTCATCCACTCCGCGATCTGGCGTTCATCGAGGTCTTCCACGGATTCGAGCTCCACGCCCCGCGTATCCTTGCCCATCGCCGTAGGCGTTACCGGCGGTACCGGCGTCAGGGTCACGCCGTTCACGAACATGAGCTTGACGTGTTTGGCGAAGCCTCCGCAACAGAAGCACCAGCCATCGCCGACGCCATAATACGACATGCCCCACTTCACGGAGCGCTGCAAGGCGGGCAGCGTTTTGGCCGCCAGCGCGTCGACTCGTTCGGCGATGCTACGCTGCGGCTGCGGCAGGCTGGCGATGTAGGCGAAAACCGGTTTGTCACCCTCCGCCGCCTTCGCGGGGCTTGCTTTGCCGGTGACCATGGTTTCCGGCAACGTTGCGGCAGACTTGCCTTGTGCCGACGTGCGCTTGGCCGGAGCTCTGACTCTGCGTTTGGCGGTTTTGTCTATCTTGGGGGCGGTCATGGTCGTCTCTCGCGCCTCAGAGTTTTCGCTCCAAAGATGCATTAAAAACTCGAAGCACCGTCGCGTGTCCGAGGATGCGCCCCCCCTCCATCACGTCAAGGACATCTCCAACGCGAATCGAATTTGGGTAGGCCTCGGGAGTAACGAAAGTAATGGTCGCCCTGGCGGACTCCCCCGGAGCCAGTTCGTCCGTGTCGATGTACTGATGCGCACCGGAGGTCTGGTAGTCCGTCGGCAGTCGGTGTTGAGGGCGGTATCCGCTGCGCGCGGGCATACGCCTTCCACCGTCAGCCGTGCTCAGAAGCGATACAATCGCCTCGATATCGGGACTCCGTAGGTAGCTCATGATGGGCCCTCCAATCTCACTCTCACTCGGCGTCTCACCACACCAATGAACCCGGTTAGCCGGCAAGGACTACGGTTATGTCATCCTGAAGACGCCCGGACGGAAGCCGGGCAGCCTTCACGAGCTCGTGGGCGGCACTTTCCAGTGGAGACATCGCCGCAATCCGCTCGATGCGCTCCAGCTCAACATACTTGAAAAGCCCGTCCGACCCCAGCAGTACGCGCTCGCCGAGCGGAAACGGACCGAAGCCCGTAGGGACGGCGGATCCGGTTCCAAGGAGCGGCTTTCTCCGCTGACTCTCGAGAAGGTCGCGCCAGATTCCAGACGCCAGCATCCAAGCACCCGAATCCCCAACGCTCGCTCCGACGATCTCCTCCGCCGTCATCAAGACGACGACCGCCGTCGTCTCGCCAAAGGTGGACCCTGACGAGAGATAGGCGTCGAGTGTCCGAAGGACTTGGACCCAGTCCTGTTCATCCGTCGGTTCGAGTCCCCGGAACCAGTCAACAACGGCTTGGGCGGCCTCAGCTCCGCCGGTCACTCCACCGGCGCCATCGGCAACGACCACGAGCTTGCCGCCAGCGAGCTCGAACGCGGCCGCTCGGTCCTGACCGACACGTCCGGCCGCTTCAATTTCAATCGCGACGTTCATGACTGCGCGCAAGACTGGCCAACGTTCGCGTTCCGCGGCAGGGCCGTGAGCTCCCAGGTCACTCCCGCCGCCGCCTCAAAACAACATGCGTGGCCTTCTCCGACGCAACGAGCTTCACGCACTCATACCCCTTCGCCCGCGCGTCCACCCCTTCGAACAACCGCTCTCCACTGCCGAGCAGCACCGGTGCAATCGCAATGTGCAGTTCGTCAATGAGGCCCTCGCCAAGATACTGCCGAATGGTGCTCGCCCCACCGCCGATGCGCACGTCCTTTCCGCCAGCCGCCTCGCGTGCCCTTTCGAGCGCCTCGTGAATGCCACCCGTGACAAAGTGGAACGTAGTTCCGCCTTCCATCTCGATGGACGGGCGCGCGTGGTGCGTCAAGATGAAGGCCGGAACGTGGTAAGGCGGATTGTCGCCCCACCAGCCTTTCCAGCTCATGTCCGCCCAGGGCCCACGATGGGGGCTGAACATGTTCCTCCCTAGAATCCAAGCGCCGACATTCTCGAAGCCTCGAGCGGCGAAGTCATCGTCCACCCCCGTCGTGCCGTCCTTCCCGAACAAGGCCCGCTGCAACGTGCGCGTTGGAAAGAGCCACTGGTGCAGATCCGGTCCGCCAATGCCGAGCGGATGGTTCATGTCTTGATTTGGGCCTGCGCCATATC
>JAYUKI010000791.1:0-3460 GCA_043764595.1 Myxococcales bacterium
CCTGGTGAAGCAGCCGGACACGCAGCGCGCCGAGACCGTGCTCGCCGCGATCCTCGAAGTGCTCCGCTTGATTGGCTCGGCCATCTGGCCCGTCATGCCTCATAAGAGCGACGAGCTTCTCGCGCAGCTCGGTCTCCCCAAGGTGGAACTCCACGTCGGACAGGACCAGTTCCCGAAGACGTTCGCGCCCCTGCCAGGAGGAACGGATCTACCGGTCGCGGTTCCCCTCTTCCCGATGTACGACAAGGACCAAACCAAAGCGCTGCTCGAAGAGCTCGTGCCCAAGGTCGAGGCCCCCGCTCCAGAGGCTGCGGAGGCCGTCAAAGCTCCGGAGAAGGCCGCAAAAGAGGATGCGCCTTCGTCACCGATCACGTTCGACGACTTCGCCAAGATCGACCTTCGGGTCGGTCTCGTCACGGCGTGCGAGAAGGTCCCGAAAAAGGACAAGCTCCTCAAGCTCACGGTCGACTTGGGCGAGGCCGCGCCGCGCATGATCATCGCCGGTCTCGCGCTCTCGTTCACGCCTGAGACGCTCACGGGCAAACGGGTCGTCGTGGTGGCGAACCTCGCGCCGCGCGACTTCGGCAAAGGCCTCGTGTCGCACGGAATGGTGCTCGCCACGGGTCCCTCGGACGCGCTCAGTTTGGCCACCGTGCCGGAGAACGTCGCCCCGGGCGCTCGCCTGGGGTAGCTCTGACTCCGTTCGAATGCGGGCGGTCAGGTCGGTGCATCGGGGACTCGGGACTTCCCGAAAACGCCATCGATGGTGTTTCAAAACACCAGCGATGGCGTTTTTCCAACTCCGAAGGACTCGTAGGCGATCGCGTAGAAGGCCTAAATGAGCCCTGCGGGTGGCGTCGCACGGGAGCTCGCGGTCGACGCATTTTTTGCTCACACCGTGGAGGCGCTCCGTTTTCCGAGCTGCGGGACCGCACGAGAAAACTTCATCGATCAAGTGCTCGAGCTCCGGGCTCTGCTCGCCGGGCCGAGGGGCGCCGCGCTGTGGGCGATGATCAGCGGGGCACGCTCGGACCCAAACCTGCCGAGGAAACGCTGGGGTGGAGCGCATGGTGCGCGCGATCGCCGAGGGCGAGTGCTCGACGTCGACGCGGCGCTCGACCTCTTGTACGGCCCGCTCTACGCGCTTGATGATGCGAGGCGAAGCCCCACGGAGCGAGAGACACGCGCCTGCTTGGAGCTCGCCGCGAGCGCGATCTTCCGACACTGACCTTTGCCGTATTGGGCAAGCGCCCGCGGCTGGTCACATCTGCGGGATCCGCTTTTTCTCGGCCGAGGTGGCAACCGTCTGCGAGACGCGCCGCGCTCGTGTCTCGGGTCGCCGCGCGGCGCCGATCCAGCGGAGGACGTTGCGGCGATAGGACGGGGCCGTCTCGAGGAAGAAAGCCATCGCGACCCGATTTTTCCGCAGAGCCGCCTCGAGATCGTCCGGGATCTCGAGCGCGTCGACGGCGGCATAGGCGTCCCAAAGCCCGCGCGCCTTGGACCGCTCGATCGCCGCGAGTCCTGGTGGTTTCATACGCCGCTCCGCCTCGAGACGAGCCACCCGGTCCTTGTAGCTTTGCGCCCACGCCTGCTGTCGACGCGGCGAAATCAACTGCATCGTACGCTGCTCATCGAGCTTGCGCGCGAGCCCGTCGATCCATCCGAAGCACAGGAGCTCGTCGAGCACGGCGAGCCGATCGACGAACTTTTCCACCACGGCCTTCCGGTAACGCACCAGCCAGACGCTCTCCTCCTGCGCGTGGTGGTCGGCCAGCCACCGCCGAAGGTCCTCAATGTTGCCAATCGAAACTTTCTCGAAGCGTTCGGTCGCAATGCTCGTTGGGCGTGGCATCGAGCGCGAAACGTGTCACCCCGTTCGTGTTTCGGCAAGGGTCGGGCGGCGATGAGCCTTCAAGCGAAGGGGGACCGATACCCTCGACGATTGGCGCTGTTCTCCAACATGGATCCCGAGTGAGCGCCGTTTACCGCTTGCGCAATGGTCGGCGCGTGGCCAGCCCTTCTCCTCCTCCACGAGGACCGCTCGAGAGCAGTCGCCCTCCATCGGGCCCAGCTCCTGGGCCAAGCTTCACGACCCAATCGCAGTGAGCGAGCAGCGTGGCGTGGTGATCGGCGACCGCCACCGTGGCACCGGCCACAACGACCTCACTCAAGAGCGATGTGAGCTCGTCTACGTCGGTAGGATGCAGCCCGGTCGTCGGCTCATCGAGACAAATCACGGTCCCACGGACAGCATCCAGCGCGCCGGCGAGTCGAAGACGTTGGCGCTCACCCCCGGATAGGGTCAAAAGCGGCTGGCCCAAAGCCAAATAGCCCAGCCCGACTCTCTGCAAACGGGTGAGCTTGGGGATCAGAGCTTCATCCTTGCCGATATGCGAAACTGCGCGCTCGATGGTCATCGTCAAGAGGTCGGCAATGTTGAGCCCAAGCCACTTGTGGTGAAGGACATCGGGCGTGAATCTACGCCCGTCGCAGTGCACGCATCGGCTGCTCACGACGCCGAGATGGGCAAGGTCGGTGTACGTTACGCCCAAGCCGACACATGCCGTGCATGCACCCTGAGCGTTCGCACTAAAGAGCGATGCCTTGACCTTGTTCGCCGTCGCGAAGCGCTCGCGAATGTCGTCCATCACGCCGGTCCACGTCGCCACGGTGGATCGTCGCGATCCGGCGATCGTGGACTGGTCGATCAGGACGCGCGGTACATCGGTGGGCCACGACTTGACGAGAAGGCTGGTCTTTCCCGACCCTGAAACGCCTGTGATCACCGTTAGGACCTCTCGGGGTACGTCGAGGTCGAAGCCCGAGAGATTGTTTGCCTTCGCGCTTTCAATCGAGATCCACCCACACGGCTCTCGCGGCGCACCTGCTTGCCTCGGCTTCGCACCGAGCAGGCGTCCGGTATCGGTCTCCTGCGAGCGCAAGTCCGCGAACGGGCCGGCGTACACGACCCTTCCACCGCCCGGACCCGGCACCGGCCCGGTTTCGATCACGTGATCGGCGGCGGCGGCGACGTCGAGAGAGTGTTCAACGACGAGGACTGTGTTTCCTGCGTCGCGCAAGCCCACGATGAGCGGGATGAGCTTCGCGCGATCGTCCGGGTGTAGTCCGGCCGTGGGCTCGTCGAGGACATAGAGAACATCACTCATCGGAGCACCGAGGAGCCCGGCCATCTTGAGTCGCTGACCTTCACCGCGCGACAAGGTCGTGACCGGTCGATCGAGAGAGAGGTGGCCGAGCCCGACTGCGTCCATGGTCTTGAGGATCTTCGCCAGCGCGGTGAGGAGCGGCATCGAAGAGCCGGACGCTTTCGGCGCCCGCGACTCACTCCAGCCGAGCAGATCGCGTATCGGGCTCGCGTGGGCGGAGGCGATGTCGAGACCCGCGACCGTGCAGGCGCGTGCGGCTGCGGAGAGTCGGCTCCCCGCGCAATCCGTAC
>JAYUKI010000792.1:0-3457 GCA_043764595.1 Myxococcales bacterium
CTAAAGGCCTTGGATTTGTTCGCTGGGCCGAGACACGACCGGGACGAGCACGAACGCGTCGACGTGCAGTTTGGTCCAGAACCGCGCCGCGATTCGGGCTCCGGTCAGGAGATCTCCCGAGGCTTTGGAGGCATGCGCCCGAGTATCTGCGCCGTGGGCGGCGTCGGCCGTGAGGTGAGCCAGAACGAAGCGTGCCTGCGATCGATCGAGCCCGAGGCGTGCAAGATGCGGAGGGACGTCGGCGGCCAAGTGCGAGGCCACGTTTTCGAGCACATAGAGCGCTCCGAGCCACTCGGCAGAGTCCCGCGAGCCCATGAACCAAGCGTGGAACGCCTCCACATCGTCCCTCGGCGACGCGCTGGGCGCGCTTCCGAGAGCGCCAAGATCCGCTTCGGCAAGCACGTAGTGCGTGGCCTCTTCTTCGGCGAGCCTCCCGAAAAAGTCCTGGAGCTCGCCCTCGGCCGCGTGCGTGGCGGCATGCCTCAACCGCGCGCCGCTGCCGCGGGTGTAGTGGACCATCGCATCGAGGAAGCGCACGTAGCCTTCCCGATCCAGCGTCGCCAGGTGGGGCCGGACATCGGCGGCCATCGTCCGTGTCAGGGAATCGAGATCGTCGAGCACAGTCATCGAGCGCGTGCCTCCGGCGGGCGAGCGTACCCAAAATGGACTCGGCGTGCTCGCGGCAGCACCACTGCGCCGCACGGCAAGGCTCGCCTCAGGCGGCAGGTCGACGGGACCAGCTGACGACCTCGATCGTGTATGCGGCAGGCATCGCGTTCTTTCCAAAGACCACCATCGAAAAGCCCGCGGCGGTTCGCGTCATCGCCGAATACCGGCGCCCGGAGAACGCCGGAAAACGAGACCGTCCACAGCGGGCTTGGCCAGGTTCAAGTCCTCTTCTTCTGACAGCCTGTCTGGTGCATCGCCCGGATCCCGTGCCATCCGCCCGGATCGCGCGAGTGCCATCCCAGGCGAACGCAGCAGACTCGCTCCAAACAAATAGACAGCAGTTGCAAGTACTTGGCGCAACCCACCGCAGGCCGACCCATGGAATATTCTTTGCTCAACGGCAGACGATGCGTTCCACCATCGCTCCAATCCTGTTCGCCGTGTTCGCCCTTCTCGCAACGCTCGCGAGCGGCTGCTCGGCCGAGATCACAGGCGATGGAGACGACACTTCGCAGGCGGCCTTCGGCACGCGCCTGGAGCCGAAGAACAAGCTCCTTCAAGTTCGCTGGCTCGAGATGGGATGGGTAGGTCGCCATGCCGACGTTTGCGTGGACGACACCTGCTACACCTCGGGGCCGGCCGACGGGTTCTACAAGCGCGATAGGACGGGGTCCGCTGCGGCGCTGCGAAACGAGGATGGCTGGGGTCCCGACTCGAACCGACAAGTGTGGATTGGCGCAAGCGAGGCGCGCGCACTCAAGCAGTTCATGGATGGTCAAGTGACCTCACTCTACGACCAGAATGATTGGCGGCGCGTGGTCGCAAACCCGTTGGTCTACTTGTTCGGGGGCGCGTGCATTACGTTCTCCAACGGCTACTTCAATCGCATGGCCGACATGGTCTCCGAGTGGCGCGGGACGGGCGTGTACCAATGATTGGGCATCGCCAAGCGAGGTAGACCGGGCCAGATTCGGGCGGTCTTGCCTCGATCCTGCGCCGTAAATTCCATGCGGAGCGCCTGCTGCTGCGGCGTCTCCGGTGAGCACGCCGAACGCGACCACGCAGGTCGAAGCCCGGGACTCTGCCTTCTCGGCCTTGCATCGAGGGCAACAGCATGGGCAGGTCAAAACGTCGAACGCAAACGTCCGTTTGAGAAGCTCCGCCCACGGATAGGCGCCTCGCCGCGGTCTCTCGGGCACGTCCGACGCGTTCTCCGATGCGACTACCGCGGGCTTCGGCGCGAGACGTGGCCGGAGCTCAACGCGCTTCGTGATCCCCGAAGGTGGGCTCGCCAACGCAAGCCCGCGTACCGAACGGTATGACGCGCTTCGTGATCCCCGAAGGGGACAAGCGCGGTGCGGGTACCGACGCCGCGAGACGGCTGAGCCACTAGGCTCTATGGGTCGAGGCTCTACCGTCGCGGGCATGGACCGACACGTCCGAAGAGGAGGAAGCTCGTCCGCGCCGGAAGCGTAGAACGGCACATGAACAGCGCCTCGTTCGAACGCTGGGCGGCCGATTACGTCAAAACGATCGCTTGGGAAGGCGAAGCCGAGGGTAGCCGCCGCAAGCGCCAGTACGACAAGGTCGTGGCCGAACGCGCGGACGCGCTGCGTTTTCTGGCCGAGCACGGTCACGAGGTGTCCCTCGACGAAATCGCCGGCGACCCACCCGAGATCTCGCTGCTCATCTTCACCTCCCCTATGGGTACGCTCCGGCTCGAGCACGAGTGCCGTCTTTCCACGCCGACTTGAACGTGAGCTCGAGTCTCCCGTCGCCGAAAGCGCGACGCCGCGCCCGCAAACGTCAACCTCTGGATGATTGACAAAGATCGCCACGATGAGATTCCGGACATTGAGCCTCGCGACGGCGGCCCTTGCCATCACGCTTTTCGCCTGCCTACTGCTGGCGCCAGGGCTCGTCTTGGCGCTGTTCGCCGTTCCGATCGACGCGCCCGCGGGTTTCCTCGCACGCCGCGCCGCGATGCTGTTCCTGGGCTTCGCGGTGCTGTCGTATCTGGCGCGCGACGTTCCGCACTCGTCGGCACGCCAGGCCGTCGCGGCCGGCGTCGGCGCATCGATGCTCGGCCTCGCGATGCTTGGCCTAGCGGAGCTCGCGCGCGGCTACGCGGGCCCTGGCATCCTGCTGGCCGTCGTTGGCGAGCTCGCTTTCGCCGTGGGCCATCTGTCACTCTGGTGGCGCCATCGACAGACCACGGGCGGATAGGAGAATCGAACCCGACCCGTGCGACGCTTCGACCGCGCGACGCTGCAGGGAAAGCCTTGTCGTTCGCCGCAGACGACCCTTCGCCTGCCACGGAAGGCGTGCCGTCTCCCGACACGAGCTTCTTTTCCGCCAAGGAAGCCGTGGCCCTTCGATCCTTGAGAGGTCGAGCGATATTCTTCGACACCCGCGCTACCCCGGCCCGTATTTGGCATCGTGGATCTCGTACATCTTGTGCGTCTCGGCGAGCCCACTTACATCGATGGTGTCGATTTCTCCACGCTGAGCGAGTCATCCTGGTGGCCGGAGCGGTGCATGCTACGGGTAGGAAATGGCGCGGCACGACCGGCAACAGAACGAGCTTCATGTTCTCACGTGGGAAACCGCCGAGGCGGCAACTCGCGAATCGGCACGCGCGATGACGCCCGCCGAGCGCGTACGAATGGTCGCAGTCCTGACCCGTGCAGCGTGGGAAGGTGTGGGCCGTGAGCGAGACCGATTTCGCAGAGTTTATTCGGATCCTGAAGCGACGACGCGTGCGGTTCCTCGTGATCGGCGGGTACGC
>JAYUKI010000793.1:0-1017 GCA_043764595.1 Myxococcales bacterium
CTTTTCGTTCCATGGTATTTCCGAAGACCCCTTAGGTCAGCGCCACCTCCGGCCCTCGAGCTGCCGGAAGGATTCGAGCAAACAAAGCACCGTGACCGACACGAAGTACACGATTGCACGCGTGTCTATGAGACCCCGCGCAAACGGCTCGTACCGAGTCTGGAAGCTGAAGAAGGAGATGACCTCTCCCGGCCAGCCTTTGACGAACTGAACGAGGGATCCGATGAAGAACAGGATGAGCAGGGTCGCCGCAGTGGCGAAGTAGCTCACGATTTGGCTCTCGGTCATTCCCGAGAAGAGCATTCCAATCGCGATGCCGGCGCCGCCCATGAGGAAGAGGCCGAGAATGCTGGCCCAGAACGGGCCCCAGTCGAACGCGCCCATGTTCCAGGGGAACTTGAACATGATGATGGGGTAGAGCGCGAGAAGGCTGATTTGCACGACGAGCACGCCGAGCGCGCCGAAGTACTTGCCGAGCACGACCTCGCTGTCACGCACGGGAAGCGTGATGAGAAGCTCGATGGTCCCGAGCCTCTTTTCTTCGCTCATGGCCCGCATCGTGAAGAGCGGAATCGTGAGGAAGCAAATCCAGGCCGGCACGAAGTCGAACATGCGGCCCATGGACGCACGGTCGATTTGCCAGATTCCGCCTTGGTAGAAGAAGAAATACAGGCCAAAGAGCACCATGCTGGCGCTGATGACGATGTACGCAAGAGCCGAGTTGAAATACCCGGCGAACTCGCGCTTCGTGATCGTCCAGAGGTTCTTCGTGAACGAGGCCGATACTTGAGGTGAGGTCTTCGGAGCGTGATCGAACGTCGCTTTCGCGGCGGCCGCAGGCTTTTCGTCCTCGTCCTCTTCTTCTTCGTCGTCCTCGTCGTCCGAGTCGTCCGACTTGGAGGTGTCCTCCTCTTCTTCAGAGGTCTCCTCTTCGTCGTCTTCCTCTTCGGCCGCGAGCTTCTTCTTCTTTTCTTCGTCTTCTTTTTTCTTGTCGCTCATGGCTCAGGCCTCGTCCTC
>JAYUKI010000794.1:0-1017 GCA_043764595.1 Myxococcales bacterium
CTTCACGGCGCCCTTTTCGATGGTCTTTTCGTGGTCCGGGAACACCTTGTCCCAGTCGACCTCGATCGTGCGCCCGAAGCCTTTGCACGTGGTGCACGCGCCGAGCGGCGAGTTGTACGAAAAGAACGCCGGTCGTGGTGGCTCGAAGCTTCGTGCGCACACCGGACACACGAGCCCTCGGCCCACTTGGACCACGCGCCCCACGGGAGCGTCTTGGCCCGGCACCACGAGCTCGGCGCGAACCTCGGCGCGCCCGTCGCCCGCTTGCCATGCCGCTTCCAGCGCTTGTTGGACGCGGCGTTCGTCTTTGCGTGTGAGCTGTACGCGATCGACGACCACGCCCACGCGAACGTCCTTTGCGATCGCTTCGGAGGGCCGCACCTCGTCGAGATCGCGCACGGTTCCGCCGATGGTGAGCCTTCGGTAACCGCTCTTCATCAGCGAGTCGCGAAGCGTAAGAAAGCCCTCGGTGTCCGCCACGCGCACCGGGTAGCTCACGACCGCACGCGCGCCTTCGTGATCGTCGACGAGCTTCTTGGCCGAGGCCGTGGCCCGCGCGAAGACGGCTTCTTTTCCGTGCTCCGGGCACACCGGAACCGCGCACGCTCCGTAGAGCGCGGCGACGTACGCTTCGAGATCGGCGAGGGTCGCGAGCGTGGAGCGGCTCGATTTCACCGGAGCGCGACGATCGACCGCCACGGTGGCCGCGACCGGATCCAAATGGTCGAACGGCGGGCGCTCGAGGCGCTCGAGGAACTGCCGCGCGTACGGGCTGAAGCTCTCGACGAAGCGCCGCTGCCCTTCGGCGTAGAGCGTATCGAGGGCGAGCGAAGACTTTCCCGCGCCGGACGGGCCGGTGAGCGCCACAAGGGTTCCCGGGCGGAGCTCGAGGTCCACCCCTTTCAAGTTGTGGGTACGCGCACCGCGGAGGACGACAGGAAGCATGTCCTTCAGCGGATGCCGGACAGCGGCCCCAAGACGCAACAAAAAGCGCTGCCGGCGCGAAAACTTCCCGAG
>JAYUKI010000795.1:0-1017 GCA_043764595.1 Myxococcales bacterium
CTCGATGGTCCGTCGCAGGCGTTCGGCGGCCGTTTCTGCCCCGCTGAGCGGCGTGCTCGTGAAGGCCACCACGAACTCTTCGCCCCCCCAACGTGCCGCGAGGTCCGAATCGCGAAGTACGTCCGAGCGCAAGAGTTTTCCGAGCGCGGCGAGCACGCGGTCCCCGCTGGCGTGGCCCCGAACGTCGTTGATTTGCTTGAAGTGGTCGAGGTCGAGGAGCGCTAGGGTCAACGGATAGCCGTTCCGTTCGTAGCGCCGTATCTCAGCGCCGAGTCCGGCAACGAACGAGCGACGGTTCATGAGACCGGTCAGCGTATCGGTCGAAGCCTGCCGCTGGGATTCTTCGATGAGCGCGGTCATGCGGAGGGGCCCGCCGAGCTCTCGAGCGACGAGCGCGACCATGGTGTTGGCTTCCGCTTCGTCGAGGGTAGAGCCGGGTCGGAACGCCACGTGGCCAATGATGTCTTTTCCGAAAGGGATCGGCCTCACCACGGCCAAGCCATCACTGATGGCCGAGTTGGCATCTTCGTCTTCCACGCGGAGGACGGCCACGGGCAACGAACGACGGATGGCGAGAGTCGCTCGGGCTTCGGCTTCGGCGGCGTCTGCACAACCCGTCGAGTGGTGAATGGCGAGGTAGGGCGGATTCGTGGTGGAGATGGCCATCCATCGGTACTCGGCGACTTGGGAAAAGAACTGAGCAAAGAGGTCGAACAGCCGCTCGAAGGAGCCACACGTCGAGAGGGACCGGACTTCCGCCGCGATCACGGAATCGAATAGCGCGGCATCGAGGTGGCGCGCGATGCGGTCGCGGATGTCGGTCGTGCCACCGCCGAGCTGGAAGAAGAACGGCTCTTCGTCGGAGGTCGCGGACTCCGCGATGGCCCGATCGAGAGCGCGAACGAGCTCACCGGTTCGCCGCTTTTGGACGTAGGCGTTGGCGCCCGCGCGCTCGGCCCAGTAGCGGTTGCGGGCTTCGCTGGTCTCGCCACAAAGGACGACGGCCACCTCCGCGGT
>JAYUKI010000796.1:0-3453 GCA_043764595.1 Myxococcales bacterium
TTTACCGAACCTTCGACGTCGACGAAACCCGGCGGATCGAAGAAGGCGATCGCATTTTGGCCGTCTTGGGTCGGGCGCACACGAAGCGTGACCGTGTTCTCGTTTACGGCGACGGCACTTACCGGAGCGCGAAAATAGGCCCACTCGTTCGGCTGCTGCTCGAACGCAGGAGGAGTGGTCTCGCCGTCGAAGAAGCGCTGATCGACGAGGATGTCGCCGTCGACACGCTTCACGCCGTGGGCCATCACGTCTCGAGCCAGGCCATAAAGGTCGTCGGTGGTGAGCGATGGGTCCCCGTTGCTTCGGAGCACGAGCGGACCGTCGACGGCAGAACCTTTCACCGTTCCGCCAACCGTGGTTTGGTAGCGGAAAGACCCGTGAAGGAGCGCGAGCGAAGCTGCAGCCGTGAAGACCTTGGCATTCGATGCCGGGTTCAGAGGGACGTGCTCGCCGTACGAAGCGAGGACTGCGCCGCTCTCCACCTCCATGACCTCGACGCCGACATGCGCCTCACGGAGGGTCTTGTCTTTGACCATGGCATGCACGGCCGTCACGAGCTCGGGCGCGCTGCCTTGAACGGTGAGCGGCCCCTTGGGCGGAGCGGGCGAGGCGGGCTCGGCCGGGGCTGGCGCGGTGGTGGCGGCGCTCGGCGCACCTTCGGACGAGGCGTCTTGCGCGACGAAGACGACGAACGAGAGAAGACCGAGAAAAGCCACGCGACGCATGCGAAGGGGTTTAGCCCGCATGCCCCCGGCTGGAAAGCCCGAGCGACCTTCGCCACCATGGCGTTCGCTTTCGCGCTGGTAGGTGCAGGATGCACGGAAAAGCGCACGGACCCGAATCGCCCTCTCGAAGTGCTCGTGTCGCAGGCGCCAGAAACGCTCGATCCTCGGTACGCGACCGATGCGGTGGGCCTACGGACCACGCGGCTCCTGCACGCGGGGCTCTTCGGGCTCGAGGCCGAGACACTCGTGCCCGTTCCGTTGCTCGCCGAGTCGTACCGCTTCGAGGGGCCGCTCGAGCTCCACGTGAAGCTCCGCGAAAATGTGCGTTTCCACGGCGGAAAGTCGCTCGATTCGGCCGATGTCGTGGCGACGCTTCGTGCGTTCGTGAACCCGAAAGTAGCCTCGCGTCACGCCAAGGTCCTCGAGACCATCGCGAGCGTGGACGCCGAGGGCCCGCACGGCGTGAAAATCGTACTCGCAAAGCCCCACGCGACGTTGCTCACCGATCTCGAGATCCCGATTCTTCGGGCGGACCAAGCCGCCTCGGCTCCGGCCCCCGATGGCACCCTGGATGGCCTCGGGCCCTTCCGCGTGGCACGCGTAGGCGAAGGGGTCGTCGAGCTCGTTCCGGTCGACACACATGCCGTGCCGGTGCCCAAGCACGCGGTCACCCTGCGCGCGGTTCGGGACGAGAACGCGCGCGCGCTGCGCCTCCACGCGGGCAGCGCCGACCTCGTGCAAAACGGGTTTTCTCCCGTACTTTTGCCGTCATTTTCCGACGTTCGAGCGGGCACGGGGCTCACGGTCGTGACCCGCCCCGGAGTGAGCCTCACGTACGTGCTGCCGCGCTGCGATCGCGGAGTGATGAAGGACGTACGCGTCCGGCGTGCGGTGTCGCTCGCGATGGACCGCGAGCTCGTCGCGCGGACCCTCTTCGCAGGCCGCGCGAAGCCCGCGGGCACCCTCCTTCCAGAAGGGCACTGGGCCAGGCCCCGCATCGCCGAGGCCGAACGACGCGACCTTGCCAAGGCCCGAGCGCTCGTGGCCGAAGCGAACGCTCAAGGCGCGCACGTGTCGCTCTTGGTGTCGACCGACCGATCGCGCAAAGTGCTCGCGCGGGTGCTGGCAGCGGAGCTCGAGGAGGCGGGGTTGGTGGTCGAGGTCGTGCCCCTCGAGCTCGGCACGATGCTCGCGCGCCTCGGCGCGGGCGACTTCGAGCTTGCGATGCTGCAGCTCCCCGAGCTCATCGAACCGAACGTCCTGCGCACGTTCCTCCACGGAGAGCTCGTGCCTCCGCGGGGCTCGAACCGCGGACGGGTGCGTGACGCCAATCTCGACGCTCTGCTCGACGAAGGCGACGCGACGCTCGACGTGGACGCCCGCACCATGGCCTACGCCAAGCTCGAGGCGCTCATTCGATTCAACGCGTACGTGCTTCCGCTCGTGCACGAGGACCACGTGGCCGTGGTGTCCGAGAGGGCCAGGACGTACGTCCCGAACCGCGACGGGCGGTTCGGGAACCTCGTGTCACTTCCGTAACGAAATCGAGAAGTTACCCTCAGGTGGCGGCGACCTTTTGGGCGCGCTCGATGCTCTCGAAGAGGGCGCGGAAGTTTCCGTAGCCGAAGCCTTCGTCGCCCGCGCGCTGGATGATTTCGTAGAAGAAGGGACCTGCGCGGCCCTCGTCGTACATGACGGCAGCTTCGCGCATGAAGATTTGGAGCATGTACTTGTCGTGGGCACCGTCCACGAGAATCTGAAGGCGCTCGAGCTCACGCAGCTCCGCGGCGACGTTCGTGATCCCGAGGTTCGCGAGGCGCTCCGGCAAGTGCGTGTAGTAGGCAGGATGCGTCGGCATGAACTCGACGCCACGACGCTTGAGCTCTTCGACGGACCACAGGATGTTCGTGACGGCGAACGCGATGTGTTGAACGCCGTTGCCGGAGTTGTCCGAGACGAACTTGGCGATCTGCGAGTCGCGGAAGAACGGGCGAAGGGGCTCGTTCGTTGCAAACTTCACGTTGCTGCCAGGGTCCCACATGACGATCGACTTGAGGCCCGAGCCCGAAGCGCGCTCCTTGGCGACGTCTTTCGTGTGGAAGCTCACGTCCCAGAAGGGCTCGAAGCCGAGCACGTCCCGGTACCACGCAATGATGGGCTGCATCGTCAGGCCGTTCGACGTGATGTGGTCGATGTCCCGGATGCCGTGCATGTTCTCCGGCTGGCTGGCGTGGCCCGTACCCACGTCCGCGAAGCCGGGGGCGAAGCGCGTGTAGTCTTTGCGCTCGACGAAGCGGAAGGCCACGTCGCCAAGGGGCGTCGCGATTTCCACCGAGCGGTACGTGCCGCCCTTTTCGTCCTTGTCCTCGAGAGGATCGGCGAGGAACGTGCCGCCGCGCTCGTCGAGGAACGCCATGGTCTCGTCGAGGTTCTTCACGCGGAACGAGATACTCATTACGCCCGCGGGATGACGCTTGAGGTACCGGGCGGCCTTCGAGCTCTGGGACAATGGAGTGGAAACGCAGACCCGCGCCTGCCCGGCGCCGAACACGCTCGAGGCCTGACCTCCCCGAGCGACGAGGTCGTCGCCAGCACGGGCCACCTCTTTGAAGTCGAGGCGGTCGACGTAGAACTGGCGCGAACGCTCCATGTTCTCGACCACGAAGTGGAACGAATCGTACCCGAGGATGCCGGAGCGGCTGGTTCGCTCTCCCGCGCTGTCTTTTGT
>JAYUKI010000797.1:0-1016 GCA_043764595.1 Myxococcales bacterium
CCGTCTGGCTCGCCGCTCCGGGCTTCGTTCCGCCGCGTTTCGCCGGTGGCTTTCTCGAACCGGGAGCGCGCAGCGGCACCGACGAAACGCTCATTACATTCAAACCTCCCCAGGCCAACCCCGCCTCACCAAAAAGAGTTTTCAAACCTCCCGAGGCCAACCCCGGCTCACCAAAAAGAGCTTTCAAAGCTCCCCACGCTGCCCTCCGTCACCGAAAAGAGCTTTCAAACCTCCTTCGCGCTGCCCTCCGTCACCAAAAAGAGGTTTCAAACCTCTTTCGCGCTGCCCTCGCTCACCGAAAACAGACCGAGGGCTCGTTTTTGGTGACCACGGGTCACCCCAAAAGAGGTTTCAAACCTCTTTCGCGCTGCCCAAAGTGAAATCCTGGAGCTTTCAAACCTCCTTCGCGCTGCCCAAAGTGAAATCCTGGAGCTTTCAAACCTACTCGCACCCACCCGGCACCACCGCCTAACCCCTCGAAATCTCAGGTCCTTCCCTTCCCCACGCGCCTCCTCGAAAAAAGAGCGACGCCGGCACGCAACGACTTCGCGTGGCCCGTCGAGAGAGCGGCAACTCGTCGCCTTCCGGTGAAGGCGGCACCAAAGAAGGGATGTTTTTATGAGCAAACGTGCAAGTGGTTGGCTTTCCTCGTTCCAATTGGTGGCGGCCGTGGAGGGGCTGCTCCGCACCACCGAAGACCTGAAGCTCGACCCCGAAGAGAGACGGCGCCTCGAGGCTACCCAAGAGACGCGCGGGCCCCTCGAAGAGGAAGCCAAGAAGTCCAACCTCGTCACCGATCCCGTCGTACGGGTGCGATCGTGCGACGAAGTGGTCGACCGAAACTGGCGCGCCGTCTATGGCGTGCTGGCCAAGCTGGCCCCGCTCGACGGCGCTCTGCCGGTGGGCACCGAGGCCGCCAAGATCGTTCGCAAGGTGTTCCCGTCGAAGCTCGACTTCATTCGGAAGGACGCCACGGTGCAAGCGCAAATCGGTCGCGGCAAGCTCGACGAGCTCGA
>JAYUKI010000798.1:0-12095 GCA_043764595.1 Myxococcales bacterium
TCGCTTCCATGGCTGCTTCGATGCGCTCTAGCCTCGGGCGTGTGCCGTTCGGCGCGGGCGACGCGTCACTCGCTACCCCCCTGACGGACTCTTCTCGAGCCAAGGTTGCAGGTGGAGCGGAGGAAGGGATGCTTGTCTCGACGTTTGGCGGGTCGAAACGAACATCCGCCTGCGGGGCGATGGTTGCGGGACTCGCTGGTGGGTGTCGGGGACCAAGGGAGTGCTGAACCCAGGCCGCCGAAAACGCGACGGCGATTGCGGCAAGGGTTCCTACGACCGTCGAAGCTTTCATTGCTCCCTCCCGTGTGGACGAGCACTGCTGCGCGAGATCCTTGTTCGGGGCGCAATAGTGCTACGCGGTCGGCTGCAGCTCCCAGCCCTGTTCATCAGCAGCCCGCGAACGTGCAGTACTGGGAGCGAATTCGCGAAAGCGAGTAGCTGGGTTGGCCATACCGTCCTGGCGGAAGCGAGGCCCATTCGTACGAGATGCGGTCCATCAGGTTGGAGAGCTCGGTTGCCGTCATCGCCCGGCTCTCGGGGACGCTGAGACCGCGACGCGCGACGAGCTTCATGGCTCCGCGCTCTTGGTTGTCGGGGTAGAAGGTCGAGTAACCGAGTGTGTCCCACGTCGTGCTCAGGAATTGGTAGCGCCCGGAAGCGTCCGAGCGCAGGCCACCCGACGACTGGACCCGTCTCGGATGCCGTGTACAGTCGTCGAAGTATACGTATGTAAACTGCACGTTGTAGCCGTCCTGACCACGGCCCCGCGTTCCCTCTGCGAAGGCGATCGTGTCGAGCAATGCCTTGTGCTTCGCTGGAACGGTGCCGATGGCGCGGCTCGGTGAGCACGTGGGTGTGTTCGGGTTCGGAGTGGGAGGAGGAGCTGGCTTTGACCAACCCGAAAAGTGGTCTTGGAACACGTAGACCGTCGCGCTACCGCCGAACTTTCCACCACACCCATGCGCCGACATGAGCCGCCCTTGCACGTGCTTGCCGATGACGCTCGTACTCTTCAGCGAGACCTTCGTGCCCTTCGCGATCTTACAAACGTCGCTTGGTGGAAGCGAGCCGGAGTCCTGGGTCGAGGCTTTGAGGACGGTGTCGACGAGCGCGGTCACGACGTCGTTCCCATTGGCGTCCCGCACGCCGTCTTCCGTCTCGCTCAGCAAAGCTTCGTCCGCTTGTGCCGAGCAACCCACGGCGACTCCACAGCAAACCACCAGTAGCGTCTTGGAAATGCCTCGAACCATGGGGATCCTCCTTGTGTTCGGTGTTCGCCATGCCACACAGCAGAGACCGTGCCGATGGGAGAAATTGGGCAAACCGTCCGCGAGAAGGTCTTGCCGGAGACCCAGGCGCTCTCTTTGTGGTGAGAACGATTCAGTCCGGTGTCGCGATCCGCCGATCCAGTGGAACATGAGGAGACCCCTGCTCCCACTCGAAGGATCACGTGGATCCCATGTTGGCATACCTCGTGCGACGGTATAGGTAAGGATCCCATGTCCGACGCCGCGAGGCGTGGCCCGAACCGGGCCGAAGACTTCTCGAGGAGCTCCCATGCCGATTCAGTTCGACGAGACCACCCAAGGCACAGCCCACGACGGAATGACCGCCCGCACTGTGGCGGATGCGTTTCGCGTCCACGTCCTGGAGGGCCAAGACCGCGGCACGGCCCACGTGGTGTCAGGAACCGCGTACATCGGAAAGAGCGCGACCTGCGAGCTCAAGCTCACCGATCCCAAAGTATCTCGGAGGCACGTTCAGCTCACGGCCGATCCCTTTGGGCTCAAGGTCGTCGATCTTTCGTCCACCAACGGTGTGTACTTGAACAACGCACGTGTGCTCGAGGGATACGCCTCGAACGGCGACAGGCTGCGTCTGGGCGACACACTGCTTGCGATCGAAGCCGTCGAGTCGACCGACGCGACCGCCATTCGCTTGTCCACCCGCACCCGCTTCGGCCGGGTCATCGGGGCCAGTGTGGCCATGCGACGTCTCTTTGCCCGGTGCGATCAAGTAGCTCCTACCGACATTCCCGTGCTCGTCGAAGGCGAAACGGGCACGGGCAAAGAGCTCGTGGCCGAGGCCATCCACGAGGCCAGCTCCCGCGCACAGAAGCCCTTTGTGGTCTTCGACTGCACCACGATCTCGCCGCAGCTTCTCGAAGCGAGCCTCTTTGGGCACGAGCGGGGGGCCTTTACCGGCGCGCAGGAAGCGCGGGCAGGCGTGTTCGAAGTGGCCAATGGTGGCACGCTTCTCATCGACGAAATCGGAGACCTCGACATTGCCCTCCAGGCCAAGCTTCTTCGTGCGGTCGAGCGCCAGGAAGTGCAGCGCATCGGCGGTTCCAAGTGGATCAAGGTCGATGTTCGGCTCATTTCGGCCACTCGGCGTGATCTCGAGGCCGAAATCCAGGCGGGCCGTTTCCGCGACGACCTTTATTACCGACTTGCCGTGGCGCGCCTGTTCGTTCCACCGCTTCGCACCCGCGACGGCGATGTCGAGCTCTTGGCCACCCACCTGTGGAACAAGCTGTCGGATGGCTCGCAGCCTTTCCCCACGGACTTTCTGGCGCGCTGGCAAAACTACAAATGGCCCGGCAACGTGCGGGAGCTCTATAACGCCGTTCATCGTCGGTTTTCGCTCGGCCAAACCGAAGTGTGGGACGACGAGGACGACCGGCCCGAAGCCATCGGACAGGACCCGAACTTGTTCGATACCCTCCTTCACGACAACGTGCCGTACACCATCGCGCGGCGCCGCGTGCTCGACGAGTTCGATCGCCGCTTCGTGACGGTAGCGCTCGAAAAATCCGGAGGAAGCGTGGCTCGTGCAGCCGCTTCGTTCGGTATCGCGCGCCGCTATTTCACGAAGATCAAATCGAAGTCGCGCTGATCCGAAACCAACGGCTTCCGTCACGAGTCGAGGTACGTGCTAGAGCAGGCGATGGCCTTCGATCCATCGAGCCGCTCGAGATTGACGCGAGGCTCGCTCCCGCGCTTCCCGGAAGAGACTCTCTTTCATCGGGCAGCGCGGGTCGTTTGTGAAGTGGAATGCCTCCCTCGCAAAGAGCTCTTCGAGGCCTGGGAAGTGGCGCGGCGCACGAGGCGTCACTTCCGAGGCGGTCGAGTGGTGGATCTCGCCTGTGGCCACGGTCTCGTGGCGCTGCTCATGTTGCTCCTCGACGCCACGTCCGAGAGTGCGCTCGCGGTAGACAAAAGACTCCCGAAGAGCGCGCGCATTCTCCACGACGCGTTCGTTCGCGCGTGGCCGCGTCTCGACGGTCGCATCGAGCTTCGCGAAGGCTCCCTCGAGTCCGTGGAGCTCGTCTCGACCGACGTCGTGGTCTCTGCCCATGCGTGCGGCGGTCTCACCGACACCGTGCTCACACGCGCTCTGGCGGTCCGTGCACGGGTCGTCGTGCTGCCGTGCTGCCACGACAAATCCAGCGGGGACATGGGTGGGCTTTCGGGATGGCTCGACGCACCGCTCGCCATGGACGCGACCCGCGCGAGCCGTCTCCACCACGAGGGCTACCAGGTCCGCACTCAGGTCATTCCCGCGTCGATCACTCCGAAGAATCGACTCCTCTTGGGCGCGCCACGAGGCTGAATCAACGGCGTGTGAAATTGGCGCGGATGGCCCCGTGGTCCGAGCCGCCCCAACCCGTGGATTCTTCTCGGAAGACTTGGAACGAGCCTGGAACGGCCATACCGGCCGAAGCGCGGACCAAGAAGAAATGGTCGATGGCCAAAAGCCCGCCATTGTACCGAATCGTGCCAATATCCAAATTCGCCAGTCCCTCGGACACTCGAACGAGGGCACCGCCTTCGCCGAGGGCCTCGAGCGGAGGAGAGCCCGGGACGTCGTTGAGGTCGCCTCCGAGGAGCACGATGGCCTTCGGGCTACGGGCGGCGGCCTCGAGCACGATACGCCTTGCGGCGCGCGCTTCGGCCAGACGCCGGTCCGGATCGTCGTTCACTTTGGAGCGAAAGTGCGCGACGAACGCTATGATTTCGCCTTCGGGCGCCGTGATATGCGCCTCCAGCAGGTCCCGGGTGAACGCCGTGGGCTCGCCGTTCGGAAGAGGGATGGCCGTGCCAATGTGGCTACGTAGCTCGGAAATGGGGTAGGCCGATAGAATGCCTACGTCGACCGACGCGGGCAAGTCGGTCTCGGCGAGATAGGCATTGGGGAGGCCCTGCAATTGGGCTTTCAGCGCGTCGAGGCAGCCGCGTGTCTCGACCTCTTGAAGGAAGACGATGTTCGCGCGGAGCCGCGTGATCGCCACGGCAAGCTCGGACACTTTTGCAGAGAAGCGCTCGGCGCTCGGGGCTTCTTCGTAGGCGCCTGGGCCGCAGTCGCCCGTGTCGCACGTGGTGTCGAAGAGCCGACGCACGTTGAACGACGCCACTTTGACTCCGGGGAGGTCCGGAGGGGGCGCGGCGGCCTCACGCTGTGTGTTTCCCGCGTCGGGCAGCGTGGTGCGAGGTGGGGAGTCCGGGGCGGGGAGGTCGTCCCGGCAGCTCGCGAGCCAAAGCGCCACGAAGGCCGCCCCGAGCGGAGCGACCTTCGTGTAGAATGCACGGAGCGCGCGCGCCTTCACCGCCAGGCTCAGTGGCAGCCTTGTGCGCGAGCGCTGGTCGATACCGTAGACGATCCATTCACGCACGTCCCGCACGTGTAAAGAGTGCCGCTCTGCCCACAAGCAACGGTGAAGTGAAACGCGCTCTGGGTCGAGCTCTTGCAAACGGTTCCGCCGCCGATGATGGGGGACGGGAAGCCCGCGCACGCGTGGTAGGCGGAGCGACCCGGGGTGCCGCACGTCGTGGATTTCGAACAGACGCCCGCGCGGTCGAGGCCACAAAACCCGCAGGTGCCGCCCACGTACTCGGGAGTCTCCTTTTCGACCGTGCCCGAGCAGTTGTAGTCGAACGAGTTGTTCGCACGCGGCGTGGAAAAGTAAGCCGTTTGCCCCGGTTTGGCGTTCGCGTTTCCGTCGTCGCAGTCTTTGTTGTCCTTGACGAATCCGGCGGCCGGGGCAGGGCCGGCCACGCAGCCCGGCAGGGCGCCGCCGTTGCCCACGGTGCCATTGGCGTCGCCGAAGCCGTCGCCGTCGGTGTCTTTGTACCAAAGCGAGCACGCGCCGGTGGCGCACGCCGAACACGAGCACTGGCCCACTTTGCCCGGTTGCGTGCACGAGCCACCGACGACTGCGCACGAGTCGTTGCAGCATACGCCGTCGACACAGAAACCGGTTTGGCATTGGGCCGCGCTGGAGCAAACCGAGCCATTCCCGAGGCGCGCTTTGCAGGTATTCGTGGCGTTGCAGAAGTGCGAGTCGAGGCAGTCCGAAGGCTGGGTGCACGTGGCTTTGCACGACGTGGAGCCTTCGGGGCACGAATAGGCCTCACAGGCTTCGAGCCCTAGTTGGCAATGCCCTTCGCCGTCGCAGGCCGCACGACCTTGCGCCGAGGTCGAGTTGCAGAAGGTCGTGCCACAGGTCTTCTTTTTGTCCGGGAAGGCGCAGGCCCGTTTGCCGTTGCATTTGCCGGCGCAGGTTTTGTCGTCTGAGGTCACTCCCGCTTCCGGCAGGTTGATGGCCGCACCGGCGTCGCTGCCTCCATCGTCTTCGATGACTCCTCCGTCTTGGGGCGGAAGCGGAATGGTGGGGCATTCGCTCGCGGGATCCTCGCCGTCGGGGATGGCCGCGCACGTGCCGAGGGAGCCTGGCACGTTGCACGCTTCGCACTTGCCGGAGCAAGCGCTCTCGCAGCACACGCCATCGGTGCACGCCCCCGACTTGCAGTCGCCGCCTGCCGCGCAGGTTTGCCCGTTCGCCTTGCCGTTCGGATTGCCGGGGGTCGACGTCTCCGAGCCCGAGTCTTGTGCCGACACGGGCTCGTCGCCCGTGCAGCCAATCACGCTGTTGCCCGCCCACACCGCGCCCGTGAGGGCGAGGCCAACCACGATGAAGCTCTTCGGAGACATGGCGTGGAGTCTACGGGGCGATCGTGGTTCCGCAAAAAGGAATGCACCTTCGAATGGCGTCCGAACGGGTGACTCCGCGTGTGTTCAGCGCTGCGCGCCGCCTTATGGCACGATCAAACGTTCGCCTTCGGTTCGTCGCCGAGTCCAAAAAAGCGCAACACTTCAATGCTTTGCGGGGTGCGTTCTCCATTCGTGTCCCTTTGGATGAACGGAACCTCGCGGAGGGGCGAAGTCGCCGTGCGTCGAAGAGTCCAGACCGAAAAGAGCGGGTTCTTGTCGCCTTCGCGCGCAATCGTGTGAAGAGCTTCCGTCGCGGCGAGCCCTGCTCGTCGTGCTGCTTCGAGGGTGCGCTCCGGCGTGCGGCCGTCGGCACAGACCACGACGTGACCATCGGCGGACACGGCGTGTGCCGCGGCCTGCAAGTAGTCCTCGATCCCTCCGCGCAGCTCGATGCGTGCGGCCGCGCGTTGGCCGTCCGGAGACGGCGTGGCCGTGCCGATGGGAAGGTACGGAGGCGTTCCGGTGACGAGGTCGAAGCTTGCCGCCGGGAGGTCTTTCACGCGCTCGCGAAGGTCGCCGAAGATCGTGGTCACGCGACCTTCGAGGCCGTTGTGGGCCACGTTCTTTCGCAGTAGCGCGAAGCTCACTTCTTGGGCCTCGATGCCCACGAGCTCGGCACGCTCCGCGAGGCTTGCGACCATCAAAAGCACCGAGCCAATGCCCGTCCCCAGATCGAGCACGCGGCCCGCCGAGTGAGCGATCGCGAGCTTTCCCGCGACGTACGCGGTGGTGCGGTCGTCCACCGAGAAGCGATGTCCACGGGCCCGTTGGTACACGCGAAACCGCGCCGTGAGGGCATCGCAGGTGAGTGGATCATCCATGGGCTCACTGCCCTTAGCAGGGTCCGCTCGTCGGAAGAATACCGCGCGGCGTCGGGCCGTTCCGGCGCGGCGTTGCGGTAGCCTCGCGAGGTGGATCTCGATGCGTCGCTCCTATTCCTTGAGTGGACCCTCGGCCTATTGGCCTTGGGAGCTTTGGGAGCGCGCGCGCGCCTCGGCTTGGGCCGCAGCCGAACGCGGGGAGCTACGCTGGCGGTGGTCGTCGCGTCGATCCCCGTCCTCGCGGTGGTCGAGTGGTCGAAGCGCGTCGAGCCCTTTTTTCCGGAAGTGACGCACACACGGCTTGCGGTGGTCGATGGGCCCTTTCGTGTCGTCCTTCTCTCGGATTTCCATGCAGGACGCATGCATCGGGAGGACCTTGCCAAGGCGGTGCTTCTCGCCAATGCCGCGTCGCCGGACCTCGTGCTCCTCGCTGGGGACTACATCAGCGGCTACGAGCTAATCGCGGAGCGCGAGGCGGCGCTCGAGGGACTTCGCGGTCTGGTCGCGCCGCGTGGCGTCTATGCCGTGATGGGAAACCACGACTCCGAGCCCTATGCCGAGGACACTCCGCGCCGCACCCGAGTGGCTGAGACGCTCACGGGCTTTGGCTATCGCGTCCTGGCCAACGAAGCGGTCGACGTGGGGCCGCTCTGGATCGTCGGGCTCGAGGACATGCAAGCCGGACGGACCAACGTCGCCGCGGCGCGTCGTTCGATGCCCGCTGGGGCGAAGGCCGTCTACCTCGCCCACGACTGGCACGCCCTCCCGAGCGGACCCCTCGAGCTAGGCTTGGTAGGGCACACACATGGTGGTCAGGTGTGCGTTCCGTTCACGGACCTGTGTGGGGTTTCCCAAAGGGACCGGCCCTTCATCCGAGGCACCTACCCGTGGCCCGGAGGCGGTCAGCTCTTCGTGACGCGCGGTTTGGGCCTAGCAAAAGCCTCGATTCGCTTCGCGTGCCGCCCCGAGGTGTCCGTGCTCGAGCTAGGGAAGCACTGAACAAAAGGCCACATGAGACGCTTTCCCAGGGTTTCATGTGTTTGCCGCCGGACTGTGTCACGCTTCAGGTACCCTTGTCGTGCGCCCGTGTTTTCGTCTTGAACGGGGCTGGGTCTTGGGTCACATCGAGGCGGAGAGGTAACGGAAATGTCTTCGACTAGACTTACGGGTGCTGCGCTTGCTCTGCTTGGAGCCGTTGGGGCCATCGCCGCCTGCGGCACTTCAGGCGGTCGAACGACGTTCGATGACGCAGATGCGGCGGCCGACTCCGGCGGAATCATCCCTTCTGGTGAGGGTGGGCCGAACCTCCTCGAAACGGATTCTGGCACCGCAGCATGCCCCGAAGGGTCCGAGACCCGCATTACGGGCAAGGTCTTCGACCCAGCCGGTCGCAATCCGCTCTACAATATCCAAGTATTCGTGCCGAGCGGTGACCTTCCCGTTCTTCCGATAGGGCTGCCCGATTCAGACCCCGCCACTGGGAAGTGTTTCGGTCAAACGTGCGACTCCGCCGTCCTGAATCCGCTCGCCGCGAGTCTGACGAACACCAAGGGTGAATTCGTCCTCAAGGGACCGAAGCTTTTTCCCGGCAAAGATGTGCCGCTCGTGATGCAGATCGGAAAATGGCGACGCAAAATCGTCATTCCCGAAGTGAAGGCCTGTCAGGAGACCAAGCTTCCTGCAGCGGATACCCGCCTTCCGAAGAACGGCAGCGAAGGCGACATGCCTCAAATTATGATGTCGCTCGGAGACTACGACGCCCTCGAGTGCCTTCTCTATGGAATCGGAATCGACCCCGCCGAGTTCGAGGCTGGCTTTCAAACGCCGACGAAGCACATTCACGTCTACCGCGGAATCGGTGGCGGGGCCCGGGTGAATGGACAGAACATTCCCGATTCGCAGACCGTGTGGAACAGCGCGTCGAACATGCAGAAGTTCGATATCGCCATGTTGGCGTGCGAGGGAACGCCCGACACGTCCAACAAGCCCAATCTTGACGTTATGCGCTCGTACACCACCGGCTTCGGCGGTCGCGTTTTTGCCACTCACTATCACTCGCAGTGGGCCTTCAAGTCCGGCTGGGGTGAGAGTGTGGTCAAGTCGACGGGTGGCTCGAACGGATCGAATCCATACCCCATCAACACGAGCTTCCCGAAGGGGCAGGCTCTGTCGGACTGGCTCGTCGAGGTACGCGCGACGAGCAGCGCGGGGCAGATTACGCTCTCATCGCCCTCGACCTTTCAGGGAGGGCTCGCGTCTTCCACCGTCGGGCAGGAGTGGATTGGGAAGGGAAGCTCGGCGAAATACGTCTCGTTCAACACGCCCATCGACGAGCCCGCGGCCAAACAGTGTGGTCGCTTCGTCATCAGTGACGTCCACGCGGCGGGTGATGGTTCCGGTGGAGAGGACCTTCCGAACTCGGCCTGCAGCGGTCTCAACGCGCAGCTGTCGGCCATCGAGTTCATGTTTTTCGATTTGTCTTCCTGTGTTCAAGACGAGACAAAGGTCCCCGAAATACCGAAGTGAGCTTGGGATTTGGTCGAGTGGGTGGTCTGCCCTATTTCAGCAAAAGGACATGGCATGTCGTTTCAGAAAATCGGTTTGATGGGGCTCGTTGTTTTTGGCGCAGTGGCGGCGGTCACGGCGTGCGGCTCGACCACGATTCGCCGGACGTTCGAGGATCCGGACTCGGCTCTTCCCGACACCACGGACGCGCAAGGGACCACGGATGGTCCCAGCCTCCTCGACCCCGACGCTGCGTCGGCTGGAAAGTGTCCTGAAGGCTCCGAGACTCGTATCACCGGCAAGGTGTTCGACCCCGCCGGCAAGAATCCGCTCTACAACATCCAGGTATTCGTTCCGAGCGGCCCTCTGTCCGAGATCAAGGACGGGCTTCCTGCCCCCGATGGCAATGGGTTCTGTCGCGGGCAAACGTGCGACACCGAAGTCTTGAACCCAATCGTTGCTGGCCTTACCAACACGAAGGGGGAGTTCGAGCTCAAGGGCCCCAAGCTCTTCCCAGGCAAAGACGTTCCGCTCGTCATGCAGATTGGCAAGTGGCGTCGCAAGATTGTGATCCCAGAGATCAAAGGCTGTGAAAACAACAAGCTTGACGTGAAAGATACCCGCCTGCCCAAGAATGGCACCGAAGGCGACATGCCGCAGATCGTGTTGACGAGTGGCGGCTGCGACGCTCTTGAATGCCTTTTGGCGGGTATCGGCATCGACTCGAGTGAGTTCGAAGCAGGATTCGTCGACCCCAAGAAGCACATTCACATCTACAGGGGCAGTGGCGGTGGCACGACCGTGAATGGGCAGGCGGTCCCCATCGCCGACGACATGTGGCGCTCGGCCGAGAACATGCGGAAGTACGACATCGCCATGCTCTCGTGCGAATGCGGAGAGAACAACCAGAACAAGCCCGCTGCGCTCGACACGATGCGGAACTTCGCCAACGCTGGCGGCCGCGTATTCGCTACCCACTTCCACTACACGTGGATGAAGAACAACGCTTCATGGGGTACGGGAATCGTGGACTTTAGCTCGAGCGGCACCGGGGCCAATCCGTACGCGGTGAATACTGGCTTCCCCAAGGGGCAAGCGCTCGCGGACTGGCTCGTCGAGATCGGCGCGTCCTCCACGAATGGACAGGTTGACCTGCCTTCGGGCAACGTGACCAACAGCCAACGGGGGCTCGCTGGGGGCTCGGCTGCTCAAGAGTGGATTGGCAAGGGGACGAGCGCGAAGTATTTCTCGTTCAACACTCCCTACAAGGCGCCGGTGAGCGATCAGTGCGGCCGCTTCGTCTTCAGCGACGTTCATAGCGCTGGCACCGGAGGGGGAGCGTTCCCGTCGGGATGCTCGGCATTGAACAAGTCGCAGCTCGTCCTCGAATACATGTTCTTCGACCTCTCCTCGTGCGTCCAAGACGAAACCAAGCCGCCGGAGCCGCCGAAGTAGGCGGAGGGATTCATGAAACGCTTGAATACGATGCCACTACTGGTGTTGGCATGGGCGGCCGTATTTTGTTTGGGCGGCGCATGCTCGACCTTTGGTTCCGCAACCGACCCAGAGTCTGACGCCGCCGTCATTCCCTCGTCGAACCTCCCCGACGCGACGGTTCCAGATGTTGGAGCCCTCGACGGCACGGCTCCGAAAGTCGTTTTGACGGTTTCGGCGACACCGGCTGCCTTGAGCGTCAAGCGACGGCAGAACGCTCGGATCACGGTCAAGGCGTCGCCCGTTCTGCCGTCCCAAGTAACGCTCGAGCCGGAGGATGGCGTCACTGCCGTGCCGGTGGCTCTGGATGGCAAAGGCGAAGCGGTCCTCGACGTGGCCTTCGGGCCCACTGCCAAGACTGGAAAACGCACGCTCTCGGTACGCGTCAAGCTCGACAATTCCCCGGAGTTTGGAAAGGCCACGTTCGAGGCGGACGTATCTGGCTATCCGGGAGATGTCGACGAAGGGTTCGCGACGAATGGGCGGTTCGAGATTCCCAATGATCCACTCGGAGAATACCAGTCACTACGAGCGGTTGACGCTGTCGTCTTGCCGGACGACAGCCTAATTGTTGCGGGCGACGGGGGGAATTCGGACCCGTTTGTCTGGAGATTCAGTGCCGATGGTGTCCAGGACATGTCGTTTGGGCAGGCTGGGAAGGTTCGCTTTCCGCAGCCTCAATCATTCAATCCGACACGCATCGGTGCAATGCTCTATGCAAACGGGAAGACCTACGTAAGCCTCTACAACCAGTCCGCTGGTCCGACGATGTCCGCGATCTACTCGCTCGATTCGGCAGGCGTGGTTACCTCGCTCATACAATACGCAGGCGTGAATATGCCCGCGGTGTACTCACTTGACCTGCTTCGCGCGCCAAACGTGATCGTGGCTTCAGGTGCGGGCGGCTCTGGATGGGTTCTTTCGTCTCTCGTCGATGGTCCGACTCCGGGACGAGACATGCAGTGGGGATTGAGTGGCTTCGCTTACCAGGGAGTCGAGCCTCGTGCCGTCGCCTTCGCGGCGGGCCAGACCGTGGACTACGCGGTGTTGGCCCAAAATCCAGCGCAGTTTCGGAAGATTGTCACTTTGAGCAAGACCGGGACGGTCTTGTCCGAGGAGGTGCCTTCGCTAAATCAGCGGTCGTGATTCTCGAGCATTCGGCAGGGCTACTTGGCATACCCTCAACTACAGGACCGGATCGATCCGTCCGGCAAAGTAGCCGTC
>JAYUKI010000799.1:0-1012 GCA_043764595.1 Myxococcales bacterium
TTGCCAAGCTCTCCGCTTTTTCCCGCGCGAGAAACGAGGCGATTTCTTCCGGCGTAGCGCCTTTCGGCTCGGCAGCGCGCTCGTCGCAGCGGTGCGCTACGGCAAGGAACTCGACTCCGAGCCGGTTCATGAGCTCGATGCGGTACTTCGAGGTGGACGCAAGAACGATGGGCGGCATACGCCGATCATCCTATCAGCCGGTGGAGAAAGTCCGGTCCGTCGATCCCGCCGTGAGCGTGGTGGCGGACGCCTGGGTTTCGGCAGGGAGCTCGCGGTATTTCGTGGTGACCCGACCAAGGTGCCACAGCGCCAAGGTGACGACGCCGAGGTCGTCGAGCCAGCCAAGCACGGGAACGAAGGCCTCGGGAATGAGATCGATGGGGGTGGCGACGTAGGCGACGGCAAAGAGGACGAACGCTTTTCCGAAGAACGAGGCGTCCTTGTCGCGAAAGTAGAGCCGAAGGGCAGCAAAACGACCGACGTTCGCAGTACGAGTCATGGCCATCGAGACCTCCTCAACACCGCCAACGTAAGGGCTCGCGACGAAGGCGCAATGCGTCAGCCGGTTCGCGCCCGAGCTCGGGCGCCGAGCGGAGTCGGGGTGGCTATTCGGCGACCAAAAAGGTTGTTCTTCCGACCAGTTGGCCGTCCTCGGTCTCGACGTCGACCGACCAGTTTCCGACGAGCTTTGCGGGAAGGTTGTCGCCCGAGAGACGGGACCGGAGACGCACGGAGCCTTGGGGACCGTCGACACGCGAGGTCTCTTCGTTCGCGCGGACGACCTCGTTGCCGTCGTGACGCCAAACGTGACGTAGACGATCCCCGCGGCCTCCCGGGACGACCACGTCGGTCACGGCTTGGAGCTGCTGGATGACCGACGGATGAAGGACCCGAACCTCCATGGCCAGGCGACCATCGGCGAGCGTCATGGGACCGACCGACGCGCGCGAGAGGTGCATGGGAACGGGCGGGATCACCGTGCGGGCCTGATGCACGAGCAACACCATGAGGC
>JAYUKI010000800.1:0-1012 GCA_043764595.1 Myxococcales bacterium
CATGCAGCGCTGGGAATGGACTCCCGAGTCGGTGACCCAGGAGCTTTATCCCTTTTACGACTACATTCTCGTGCGGGGCTCGGGCTTCACACCCGAGCGGGGAGAGTTCCACGTGAAGTTCCGTGGCGAGCACTGGGTCGTGTACGAGCGCGACGGCCGCTGACGTCGGGCTCAGCGCGATCGAACGTTACCTGGCCTCAGGATAGAGAACGTCCACCAGCATGCGGGTGATGTCCTCGTAGAGCTCCGTTCCATCTTCCATCGAGCGAAAGTGGCCCAAGGCTTCGTCCCACACGTAGCGCCTGGTGGTGCGAGGGTTTCCGAACTTCTGCGTCACGACGACCAACGCCCCGATGGGACGCTGCCACTCGACCCACATGTCGGCGTTCCGCGGAGGACGCTCGAGCCGGAACTTCGAAGCGGACTCGCGGTGCAAGCGCAGGCCCGGCATGCCCTCGGGTCCGGTCAGTGTCTTTGCGAGATCCTCCACCAAATCGAGCCCACGCTTGTCGAGCGGTGGCACCCCACCTGGAGCATTTTGCTCTCGAATGTGGGCGGCCAGCCCCGCAAGCTTCTTGCGTCCTTCGTCGCTCATGAAGCGATCTTACACGGCACGGACACACGAATGTGTCGGGAGGATCGGAGCATGCGACCCGCGCTTGCAAACGAGCGAAACCACGTCGTTTCTGCCCTCTCTGGAGCCATCGCAAGGGCGCCGGTGGCTCCCGAAAAGCCATGGTCAGTGACACCCGAGCGCGCATGTACTAGGTACCGGTCGCGATGGCGAAGGGTAGCTCGGAGACGGTGCTCGGGAAAAACGTCCGCATTCGTGGACGCATCTCGGGCGAGGGCGATTTGATGGTGCAAGGCACGCTGGAAGGCGACGTCGTGCTACGCGGCGACTTCACCCTCGACAAGGGCGGCGAAGCCCAGTCGAGCGTCACGGCCAACGACGTGACCGTCTCGGGCTCGCTCGAAGGCGGGATCCAAGCGGAAGGCGAAGTCACCGTCA
>JAYUKI010000801.1:0-1012 GCA_043764595.1 Myxococcales bacterium
CAGGCCATCGTCCGCGCTACACTACCTGGCAATCCGGCAGTGACTCTCGAGTCTACCCCTCTCGTATTCGATTTGAACTGTGGCTCCCCAACCACGCCGGATTCTGGCCCCGTTGCACAGCCGTCCGCAACTGCCCCCGAAGCCACTCCTTCGACCCCGTCGGGAACGTCCACCTCCACATCGTCGGGTTGTAGTGCGGCCCCGTCCGAGGGCAGCACGGGCTCCCTCGTCCTGGCAGGGATTGGAGTCGCGGCGTTCGTTGTCGCGCGCCGCCGTCGACGCCAAGCCTGATCGGCGTGTTCCCTTGAACCTGGATTTCGCTCTACTTCGTCGTGCCACTGGCATTTCTCGGTCGGCCTGTGGCTCTCGGACGGTGGAGCGCAATCCAGGTTGAACCGGTTTCGGGTGGGAATAGGTCCATCGAATGGCGTGGCCATGCCCCATAGCGGAGGGGCGGCCTCGGCCATCGATAGAATCGTCGACCGCTACCCGAACGAAAGGCAAAGTCCGATTTCGCGCACCAAAACCTCGGGACCCGCCGTTCTTTTTCTTCACGCAACCAAATCAGGGTGAATCAGCGCCCAGAAGCTGGCAGGTCACGACGAGCTACCCCTCCGACTGGCGCTTGCACGGGCTTTCCGTCGTGCAAGTCCCACCACGGCGAGGACGGCGACTGCGAGCGGGAACGCGAGCGCACTCGAAGGACGAGCTGCGATGGTGCAACCGTCCGGGACATTGCCGTCGGTAGTCCCTGCGTCCGTAGTCTCATCCGGAACGAGCCCTGAGGCCCTTCCGCCGGACGGCTGGCAAAGGAGGCAGTCGTACTCGACGCCGCATCCGTAGCCGGCATCCGTTTGGCACGAATAGTCTCGCTTCGAGCATTTCGAGGCGACGCAAATGCCCACGCCACCTCCAGACCGTGTGCACCCGTTTCCGGCGCGCTTCTCGGAGCATCCGGCGGCGTTGGGTGGTGGAAGGTCCGCGCGGGCGGCATAGGGGAAGGAGACGAAAA
>JAYUKI010000802.1:0-1012 GCA_043764595.1 Myxococcales bacterium
ACGAACCTTCGCGCGAGGCGCGCCTCGGCCTCGAGCACGTCGGTCGTGTACACGTGCCGCAGAGGCTCGCCCGTGGGTGCGCCGGTGCCGGCATCGTAGGACGTCTCTTCCTCGTGGCCCGCGTTCGCCGCTGCCGAGAGCGAGGCCAAAGCGAGCGCGACTCCTGCGGGCGGAGCGTCCACCACGGCGTGCCCACCGTGCACGAGCCCACCGAGCGCGCGAACGAGCGAAGCGTCGTCCACCGAGTCTTGGAGCAGCTCGCGTGTGCTCACGAAGAGGGACGATTCATGGGTGAACGTGTGCCCGCGATCGGTCTCGTCGCGGAGCGTTTGGAGGAGGCCGGCCTGGTGGCGAAGGGGCGAATCGCGCGCGACCCCGACCGACTCGGCGATGCGATCGGCCGTACGAAATCCGATGCCCGCCACTTCGAGAGCGAGGCGGTACGGCTCGTCCGACACGATCTGCGCCGCACGCGGTCCGTACCGTCGAACGATGCGCGCCGCGAGACCGGGAGACACGCCGTTCGCCTGCAGGAACACCATCACGTCGTGCAACGCGCGGTTCTCGCGCCAAGCGTCCACCACGGCGGCGATGCGTTTTTTCCCGAGCCCAGCCACTTCGTACAGGCGCTCGGGGGCTTCGTCGAGCACGCGCAGAGTGTCTTGTCCGAACGCCTCGACGATGCGCTTTGCGTACGAAGGACCGATGCCCGGCACGACGCCGGACCCCAGGTATTTCTCGAGCCCAAGAGCCGTTTTGGGCTCCAAGACAGTCACGCCGCTCACCCGAAGCTGCTCGCCGTGCGTCGGATCTTTCTCCCAAACCCCAGTCGCCCGAAGCGTGGCCCCCGAATACACGCGAGGAAACACCCCCACCAAGGTGACAGGCTCACTCCGCCCAGGCACACCAAGACGAACGATGCGAAATCCGCTCGTCTCGCTCTCGTACGTCGTGCGAAGGACCTCGCCCTCGAGGGTAACCATGAAGGGCGGAGACTACTCCGGATGGGGCG
>JAYUKI010000803.1:0-1012 GCA_043764595.1 Myxococcales bacterium
CCGCGCGCCACGAGCCCGAGCAACGTGGCCGTCGCGAGCGTTCTCGGGAGCCCGAGCTTCCATCGGAAGGTGGCAAGCAGAGAGAGCCCGGCGAGTGCCGTGGCGAGGATATCCATCGAACGAAGCTCCGGGACCACGAAGCGAGCGGGACCGAAATGAAGCTCACTCACGGTGCGAAAGAGAGTATGCGCAAAGAGCCATACGGTCAGATTGGCAATCACGCCGACGATCGCCGCCGTGATCGAGCCGAGTGCTGCATGCAGAGCGCGATTGCCTCGTAGGGATTCGATGTACGGTCCGCCTAGGAAAATCCACAGGAAACAGGGGACGAACGTGACCCACGCGGTGACGCACGCGCCGATCACACCGGCCAGCATCGGCGGTAGTGTGCCCGCATCGCGATAGGCCCCCAGGAATCCAACGAGCTCGGTCACCAAGATGAGCGGCCCCGGAGTGGTTTCGGCAAGTCCGAGCCCATCCAACATTTCGCCGGGCTTCAGCCAGCCGAAGGTGCTGACGGCCTCTTGAGCGATATAGGCAAGAACGGCGTAAGCACCGCCAAACGTCACGACAGCCGTCTTCGAGAAGAAGATGGCCTCCTTCACGAATGCCGATTTGGTACCGAAGAGCGGAATCAAGATGGCAAAGGGTAGGGCCCAAAGGGCGCCGAATACCGCGACGACGGTCGCCGCGCGTCGCGACGAGGGTTTCGTGTGCGCGAGGTCTCCGCGTGCTTCCATATGGTCGACCGTCGAAGCGGCGAGGCCCACGGTTGCGCCGGTCTCGGGCGCTTTCGGAAACCAATTCGGACGCACGCGGTGGCCCACCAGCCCGAAGAGGCCCGCGGACACGACGACCGCGGGAAACGGGGCTTCGAAGAAGAAGAGGGCCACGAACGCCCCCGTCGCGATGCCCATGGAGAGGCGCGACGTGAGCGCGCGTTTTCGGATGCGCAGGAGGGCCTCGAGGACGATCGCGAGCACGGCCGATTTCATCCCGAAGAAGAGCGCAG